>JAYRRZ010000060.1:0-80445 GCA_041909865.1 Candidatus Altimarinota bacterium
CACCATAAACACCCATTCCCGTTCTGTGGAATCCATTTCCAAATCCAAATCGGGAGCAGACAAGACACACCCTGTAGAAGATAGATGCGCCACTGGCTTACCTTTATTATCTTGACCAATTAACTCAATTCGGAAGAATGAATTGAGGAGTACCTCGGATGAGGTGTTTAGATACTGCAAGACTCTGTTGCTGTCGCTAGTCTGCAATAGTTTGACTGAGAGTGTGAACGGGCGTTTGAACATCTTTACTCGTGCAGAGTAGGTGGGATGTACGCCTTCAATCATTTTGAACGTGTCATTACCACGTTTCACTTTAATACTTGTTACACCAATCAGAGAGTGTCCTCCGATTCGTACAACATTGGAAGAGGGATCATACACTGTAGAAGTCATTCTTCCCTCTCCTTATAAAAACGAAGATACAGAGCGGACATAAGAGGTGGCTACAGCAAGCTCTTGTTGAATTGCTCCCGCAGCAGCAATAGCCTCTGTAATCAAGTCCAAATCTGGATCATTCCCTCCAAGGATGTAGTTTACATCATTACACATGAATATCCATTCACGAGTGTCTAGGGAATTGTTAAAACTAATCTCTGGTATTTGTTCAATCCAGACATCTTTGGCAAAGAACACTGTGTTTCCACTATTGTCTTTAATGATGAGAGGGAGAAACTCCATAATCGGAATACGATTATTGGCTACCAATTGTTGTACACCGCTGAGAAAGTCATTTGAAGCTGAAGATTGAGCAAGATAGATTTTAACTTGCCATTTGGAATAGCGTTGTTGTGTTACACACACGCTCCCATCCATTCCACGTTTGCTTGTATAGTTGGGACTTTCTCTGCTTATCCGCACCATATTGTCTTGACTAAACCCTTCAATGGATTTACCAGCAAATGTCACGGATACATCGCTAGGGCTATACGTCAACAAAGTCATGTATTCATTCTCCTAGCAATTAAATAATGTGGAGCGTCCTTGCTCTCACCCCTCTTCAGGAGGGAAACCCCTCTCCACGAGGGAATCCTTATATCTTTACGCCAGCCACTCATCAGCAATGGAGCCGCCCATTTGTTCAATGGCAGCCTTATCCTGAGCACTAACCAATCCATTACCAGCAATGTAGTCATCCAGCTGGGTAACATGCAGCACCCACTCACGAGTAGACATGCCAGCACCGTAGCCACTGTCTGGAACCTTGCCAATATACCCTTCTTGAGCGAAGGCATAAGCGCGACCACTACCATCCTTCACCAACACGCTGAACAGCCCCTTGCTATTACGAGAAGCCTTGTCATAGCGATAGAGTTCGGTGAGGATGTCATTAGAGGCAGACGATTGAGCCAGCGTCACGGTGATTTTGGCAGAAGTGTTAGCCTTGTAGATACGGGTAGCCTGATTGTCAATGCCGGTGTAATGGTCATAGGTTTCACTGTCACGGGCAATATTGATGAACGAGTCATCAGAGTAGCCAGCAATCGTGTGAATCATACCAGTGGCGGGGTGAGAAATAACAACACTTACGTCAATAGGAGAGTAAGTGGAAGTACGAGTAGAAGCCATTATTTCCTTCCTCCCTTATTAAGCCGACACAGTGCCGGAGATGGTAGTCTTCAGGATTGCACCAGCCAAACGAGCCGTGAAGGTGACATCCGGCAATTCACGCGAGGCGCGAGTAGCAGAGTCAAGGTTCAGCACGTTCGGAACAGTGACAACCGGAGCAGGAGCATCAGCAAAGCCCCCAACTTGAATCCCTTCCGCAATCACGCGACGGACATCCGCTTCAATAACAGCAGCACCCTTGGACGTATAGCCAATCTTGGAAGAGTTGATTTGTTCCAGCCAGATAGCTTCTTGCATACGGGCTTTCACCCAATCCACAAAAATCATAACCGTTATGTTCAAAGAGGTTCGTTACGCCTCTTCTGGTTTTAATATGATATACCAGTCGTACTTATTTCGTTTGCACCAATTTTCTATAACTGTATTACTTACATTTCCGTAATACTTTGCAGCGAAAATTGGAGACTCAAATATAAGTCCCTCTGGTGACACAAAAAGGTATTCGCTCCTGCTGCTTTTCTTATGCAGCCATTCTTCATTTCTTTGAGCGTTTTTAAGAATTTCTTCTGACCTTTTTGCAGCTTCTTTAATTCTATTCTCAGCACTTGTTTTCTGAGCAGATAACAGCTTTTCCATTTGCTGTGTATCTTTCAGTCTTTCTTTTGCAACAGAAGATCGCATATCACGTTCTTCTTGATTTTGAACCCTACCTTGATTAGCTTGCCATGCAAGCTCTAAGGATTTTAATAGTTCGCCATTTTCATGCCGCTTTTTTCCAAGCATAGATGCGTGTTTTCTTTGAGCATCGTTGTTGGCAAGGAGACGCATTTTATTGAAATGTTCCATCCGTTCTTCATAATTTAATAGGAAATTTAACTTTCCAATAAATTGAATATGACCAGATTCAGCATTCTTTTTCCCACCAATTTTACCTGCCATCGAACAGAGCATCTTTTTCTTATCAGTATCTATCTTGTACATCAACAGGTATGCTGCGTAATCACCGAACTGACCATAAGCTTTATATCTCACTTTATGTAAGAGCCTATGCTGCCTGTAACTTACTTTGACAAGGTTTTCTGGAGAGTCATCTCCACCGTCATGTTTTGGAACTATATGGTGCATCTCAGCGTAAATTCCATCCTGAATTTCCTGAGTTTTAAATTTTTCAACAAGTGTGCTATAAAGAAGTTTGTAATTCATATTTACCTACTCATGCTTTCACATAAGACCAGACTATATCTTCATCCTCTTTCAAGGATGCTCCCCATTTCGCCTTACTTAAGGCTACGAGCTTGCGCTCTAGTCGTTGAACCTTCCCCTCATCAGGGCTTGGCTGCTGATTGCCACATAACATATTGTTTTTAGACAGTCACGCTCAACTATATCTCAAGTTCACGTTGTTGTCAATATGCCTTCGCGGGTTTCCAGCAATTAAAGGAGTTTGCAATAACACATTACTGTGTTATGGGACTAAATTCAATCCAACCACTCACCAACCGCAACCTTTCCGCCCACCACAACACTCTTGCCAGCGATAGACTGATAGGTGCCGCCGTTCTTCCCTTCGATATATCCAATCTCATCGGAAGTAAGGGAGTCGGCAGCTTGACCAACGATGGTTTTGTAGCACCAGACATTGCTACCCGGTTGAGCAGGGCAATGATAGCCAGTGTAACCACATTCAAAAAAGTTGGTATCAGCATCACTCTTATAGACATATGCAGTATTGGCGTAGCCAAGAGCCTTCAACTGACTGAAAATGTCGTTAGTGGCAGAAGTCTTAGTACCAGAAGATTGAGACGAGAAGATATACTTCTTGTTCACAGTTTCAATATACGCAGCCATTGCAAGAATATCGGCATCAACATGAGATTCATAATTGACGATATACCAGCTATCATTCACGGCACGAACAGCCGCCATTGTGTCAGCAACCGTTTCCGTCACGGCAGCATTAGCAGCAGACAGGTTGGCTGTAAATGCTGTAATAGCGTGCCCATTGGCAGAAGTGAGGATCAGCGTAGACGTACCAGAGGCAACGGGATCGGTGATAGAGGCACTAGACAGAGCAGCCTTCAAACCCGTCACAATGCTCGCTGCCGTGGCGCTAGAGCCGGACGTAAAGGTAATGAGGGTACCATCTACCTTAAACGAATAAACCGTGTTATCTGCCACCGTAGGGGTGATAGTGACGGACGGAACTTGACGCCGACCAACCACAATACTCTTGAGGCCACGGTTTTGCGAGAAGTAGGCAGTAGCAGCCTTGTACACATTTGTAGTGGAGCCGAAATCAGCAGCCACTTCAGCGAGGGAATTGTAGCTCTTGGCACGAGCAGCAAAATTAGTGTGAGCAGCCAAGAACATCGGAATAGCGAAACTGGCTCGCTGGATAGTAGCATCTTCACGAGTAATCGTGACAGAGATAATGTCATTTAGAGTTGTCATTCTCTTTTATTCTCCTAATTGGAATACCTTTTTAAAAGGCGAGGGTTGTCGTGAGAGGATCATTTTTAGCTTCCGTAAATGTCCCAATAATCTGTCCATGATCTATTGTTTCAAGATTGACAACTTCTTGCTTCTCATACGCCAATGTAACATCCATTGCATACGCAGCATACGTGTCATTTTCACGAGGGGCTTTACTTCTCCGCATTGTGGAGATACGCAAAACACTCAATCCATTGTCAGCGAAGATTTGACGAATTGAATGTTGACGAATTTTCATATTAAACTTGGCAGCATTATTCTGTGCTGTTTCAGAACTGCCTCCGTATTGAGCATCCTTACCAATGAATACAAACCTAGCATCCGCTGTCCATGTTTGACGCATCACCGTTTCACGAGTTGTACCATTTACGAAGGTATTCTCTTCAGGTTGTCCTACTGGATTTTCTGTAATCAGATGAATAATGCAATACGGGTTGTGAGGTTCTACACCATTCTGAATATAGAAGTAGGCTTTTCCGCAGTCCATTTGTTCAAATGCAAGGATGATGCTATCCTCTACTCCGGTGAAGGAGTTATTTGCTACCTTTCCCATTATGCAGCCTCCATACGAACAGCCAAGGCATCGTAATGGTCGAGTACGCCAGAGGAGTAGTGACGGACGGCATTCACTTCGTATTCAAACCCGTCAATCCACATGAACCTATCCCCTTTTGTCAAGGCATCCCCTTCAATAGGCATTTTGATAGGACATTGGGAAAAGACACGAAGGATAGGACGAGTTCGGTAGCCCTCAGGGAGAAGAAGCGCATCATTTTTATTTCTTGAGGGCTGTACATGCGCCATAATTGTTATTGTTTTATACCCATTCTCTTTCCATCTTCCGTGGACATATTCCCCCGGATTGATTCGTTTGATTTGCAGCTTACGTTTACCTACTCCTAGAAAGCTCGGAACTGTCATATATTCACCTCCTTCTTTCTATTTCCATAGGCATCAGTGTTTACAATCTTGGCTTCAACACTGTCGTACAACGTATCTGTTTCACGAAGTTGTTTGTCACTTCCTTTGTGGTTAATTGTATACTGAGAAAGGGGTGGGAATCCATTAGATTCCGCCTCATCAATACTCTGTTGGACACCCTCTTTCAACCACTTCCCTATCGTGACAAGGGTTTTTTCTCTTTTACCCATAAAGGTTAATTTATAAATATCTGCTGCAAACCACTTTACAATTTGTTCAGCCTTTTTCACACTAAACGTGAAGAATGGCCTTGGAGGGACATGCCGTCCACTTTCTGTAATAAATCCAATCTCATTTTTGTAAGCTATCTCAGCAACAGGTATCCCTGCACGCCTATCCGGGGCTTCGTATGTTTTATCAAAATACCCGTATTGGATTTCTTTCTGATTCAAGTCTTGCAGGCGTTTTTCAAGACCTTCCAGAACTTTTCTGTCTATCTCAATCTTGAAATCTTTAGCCATTAGAATGTACTCCCACTCGTAGAAGGAGAATCCAACCAAATCATTTTATCCATGTAAGCAGGCTTACCACGTTGGAAACCCATGAAAATCGGTTTATCCACATTGTCAATATTGTTGGAATTGTTTTCCATGTCTTGACGGCTAATACCTCCGCAGAACGGGAAGGCAACAATATCCATGAGGAAAGGGTCTTTCAACATGAGTTTGAGAGCAGAAAGATAGTTCTCAAACATTTGATTGCCGTAGACCTCTACATCCGCAGCACGTTCTCTGGTCCTTCGCGCAAGGCTAAACATTATAGCCTTGATGATGTCCACTGTTGCCCGACCCTCACGATTATTATTTTTCTGCAAATAATACTTGTAAGTCTCGTCATCTAAAAATTCATAATCAGGGTCTGCATCACCTACAGCAACCCTCAAGCGGTCAATAGGATTTCCGATTGGATTACCAGTGTACATTCTTATCTCCTATTGGTTTATTTCTTTAGAATGTGTTGTTTTTAAAATATTCAATGTAAATACGCTAAAAACAACACACCCTTTTGGGGTGTGTTGCTATTGTCAATTAGTTGCTAGAGTACAACTTGACAATGACTTGAGGCCTCCGGGCCACGTGGCAAATATTTGATTCAGACTCGAACTCAATACCGTTCCCCTTCGGATCACGGTATTCAAACACATACGCTTCCATACCAACAGTGTTTACGAGATCCATCTTCTGAGCCGGAGCAGCATACGAACCGAAGATATCGAAGGCTTCAGTCGGAATAAGCCGCGCTTCTCCAGCCGGAACAAACGGATTGCCATCCGGCTTCAGACCACGATATTCGATGTAGGTGATACCACCATAGTCGAACATACGAGTGCCACGCGGCAGAGCAGACGACAAACGCTGACGCAGCGGCTCTTGAGCACCAACACTGGTGTAGTATTGGTAGGCGGTCTTGGTGGTGGGATGCTTAATCAGATTAGCGAAGAAGGTCGGATGGCAAATAGCCACAAACCCGCTAATCGAAGTAGTACCGTTCAAGATGTTGTCATAGATGTGAGCAATACCTTCTTCACCCTTACCAAGCAGGTCAGAAGTGGAAGTACCAAAAGCGTAGTCAATTTCCTTACGGGAAATGCCAAACTCGGTGTAGTAGTTGACAGAGACGGTGCCGTTCGGAGCGTACACGGTGCCGTCTTCCAGCAGCTTAGCGCGAGCAATTTCCATGAACATCGCATGAGAACGACGAATACGGGACAGCTTACGGGCAACAGCCAGACTCACTTGCTCTTCCATGTCATTCGTGCCATAGGCGGTCTTACCTTGGATGTCTTGCGGGGTGAGTGCATCGTCCAGCGGGAAGTGCGGAATCGGGAACGAATACAGCTTGCGGACGCTATCCTTGCTGTAGTTGTTCCGTTCGCCACGAATACGGTCCACCATGATAGCGGTGGTGTCAATGATTTGTTCCAGCGACACAGTGTTAGACATAACACCTTCGACAGCCGGGAAAATGTTCAACTGGTTGATAATATCCCATTGGTTCGGGATAATCAGCAATTGCGGGGTGCGGTCAATAAACTCAAAATTATTGACATACGAGCGAATAATACCCATAGTTTTTTATCTCCTTATTAGATTTGAGTTTCAGCCACAATCCCTTGGGCATCCAGTTGACGCACAAGAGTAGCAATTTCAGCATCCGTGTCCACAGACGAGTCATAGGACAGAGCTTGCTTGGCAACCACAACCGGACCCTTCACAATCGCGGTGACAGTGGTATCGGTGGAACCAGCAACAGCCAGCGAACCAGCATTACCAGTGGAATCGGCAATGTAGATAGCCAGTTCAACATCGCTCACATCGGTAGCAGCATAGGTGCGATACTTCTCAGTACCAGTGACGGCGATGGTGAAAGTGTCGCCCACCACGAAGTCCGTAGCATCCGAAATGGTGAAGGACAGGCCACCACCAGTAAACACAACGCCAACGGAACCAGTTCCAACAACACGACCAGACGGACTAGTGACATAGAAATCACCAGCATTCGACACAGCCTTCGCGAAACGAACAGTGTAAGTACCGATCTTAGCGGTGGAGCCGACAGTGATAGTGCCGACAGTGCCAGTGCCAGTGTTGCCAGCACCGGCAGTAGCGGTCGCGCTACCAGAGGCGAGGAACTTGGTCAGGACTCGACCAACAGCAAAAGTTGCAGCACTGTCATAAACAGTGATAGTTTTACGGCAAAAGCCGATAGAGCGTTCGTACTCGTGCTTCAGGACTGCCCCGAGGCGTTGACCTTCCGTACTAATCAAAGCGGTCATATTTTAATCTCCTTACTTAATACCAAATTGAGCCTTGAGAATGGCTTCCACTTTATCTTCCTTTTCAGGAGACTTACCTTCGCCATCAACACCCTTCGGGGCAAACGACTTTTCCACTTGAGCGTCCAGAGCCTTGTAGCCATCCAGCACAGCAGCCCAAGCTGCCTCCGGCAGATCAGCCACACCCTTGAACACATCTTCCAGCTTGTCAGCCGGGATCACTTCAGCCAGAGCAGCCTTACGCGCTTCAGCCTTCTTGGCCTTGGCATCAGCTTCAAAAGCCTCAATCTTGGCGATCAAACCCTTGTTCACTTCAACAAGCGCGTCATGGGCCTTTTGGACCTCAGCGAGCGCATCTTTAGCTTTCTGGACTTCGGCCAGAGCTTCATCAATTTTCACATTGTTCTCCTTTGAACTTGTAAATGCTTTCTCAGCTTCTTTTTGTTTTTCTTCAAATCGTTGCTGCGTCTGCAAAACATTAAGGAAAGTCTTGGCGTCCAAATCTCCAAGAGAGATATCCCCATCCTTACAAGATTTCATAATCTCAACAGAGTTGATGAAATTCTGACGCTCTTGCTCTTGACAGGCTTTCCATTCTTCCCAAGACATATCGCCTGTATCTTCAGGCTCCCCTTCTTCATCGGAGAATCCAAGAATCTCCGTTAGCGTGTCGGCATCTTCTTCCCACATGCCAAAGAACGTCTCGAGGAAGTCATCAAAAGGAAGGACCACCTTCACCATCGTTGCTTTCTCAAGATATTCGTCCGTAATATCGTTAGTTGATTTATAAATCAGAGTTGTATGCCCATTGGCTGCACCCTGATCCTTGTGCACTAGCGCCAAATGAGCGCCTTCTTTTTCAAATTTAATGTCAGTTAGACGCCTTTTCGCGTTCATTTAAAAACTCCAGAAATCTAGGATCAAGGTAAGGAACCCACCCATCATTGAAACGCTTAATCATTCCCTTGATAGTGGTGCTTCTAGGGATGCCGAGTTTACGGCTAAGGGCACGACAACCGCACATATCTTCCAGCCACATTAAATAAATATCTTGAGATTTACTCCACAAATACTTATCCGCTTGGTGGTTGGCCCATGTTCCTCTTTCTTCAAAATACTTTCTCTTAGCTGCTGCTAATTTTTGAATATGCTCTGTTGAACGAGGTTGTCTAGGTTGTTTTTCTCGTAATTCCTTTTCTAGTTTTTTACGTTCTCTTTCCGCTTGCGCCTGTGGAGACTCCGTAAGAAGGCAATAAAACTTTCTCCAGTTTTTAATACCTCCTTGCCAATTTGGATGATTTGGACCTGACGTATCTTTTCTGGGTTTTGGTTCTTTTACCTTTTTCGGTGCACTAAAATATGGATTTGTTATACCGCCAACGGCAATATTCCAGCCTATATTTTTAGTCGGCCTAAGTTTGTTTTCCATTAAAAGAGCGTAGTCCTTATCGCAAATACAAATAGTAGTAAGAACTATATCCTCATACTTTTTCAATGCAGAGGAGAGATGTCTATTCAAATGCTGCCCAGATTTACTCTGGCGCAAGTGTCTTTGGAATCTACTCTCAACAGTCTCTCTTGTAATTCCAACATAGCCCTCAGTTTCAATATCTGAATGAGATTTCCTGTGAATCCAATAAACTTTAAACTCACTCAAGATTCTCAACCCTTGCTAAAGCACCGATACTTACTCCAACAATGTCGCCTTCCTTGACCATTTTCCAGATTATCTCGCCAGTCTCCGTTTCAGGAAAAGTCATCCAAGCTAACCAAGTTCCTTTTTTAATCTCGCGCCCATCATCGGTAGTAAATGTAGCAGGGGATATAAAAGACTGTTCAACCTTTGCGTCTTCTGTCATCATACGGTGAAAAAGATTAGCCTTCATACAATGCAAGTTGAAATTTGCACATGCCTTCTCCACTTCCTCAGCAGAATATGTGTCTCCGTGCAAATCTACAACATCCGGTTCTAGGACTACAAACATAGCCCTCCGTTGCTCAACGTCCAACGCCTTAGTCACTTCCACTGTAGGCGCTACGTCCGTGTTTGTATCTCCAAATGCCTTGAACAGCCAATCTTTAAAGCCGTCTACAATTCCATCCAATTTGCTTTTAGCCACTGTTGCACTCCCTCCAACACCAACGCCAACAGCGGGCATCCCTTGCCCATCTGTGTCGTAAGCTCTAACACGTTGCGTTGTTTTCTTGCGCTTCTTCTTGACAGCATCCATTCCCATTTGAAGGTCCATTGTTGTCAATGGCTTTCCAGAGGCTTTGTTTACAGCTTGTTCAAAAACTTCCCGTTCTTCTTGAGAAAGGGATTCAACAATTTTAAATGTCATCCTGTATTCTCCGAATTAAGGGAAGCTGTATCTGTTCCAGCTACGCTGTTTGAAGTGCCGTAAATGCCCCCCGTATCGGTCGAGAAAGATTTACCAGATTTAGTTTGATTTCCATCTTCAGCACCAGTGAGCTTTTTCACTTCCTCAAACGTGGCTTCAGGGTCAAACCTGTGTGGCAAATCCAAGACATCAGCAATGCGATTAACATTATCGGCAGTTTTGGCAATCATGCCAACAGCAGCAATCCGCTGAATAGCCTTACTGAATGCTTCAAGATCAGTTTCATCCAAATCGCCATAAACGAATTTCGGATAATCTGTTTCATCCCATCCGTTACGTTCAAACAGAGAAGGAATCAGGTCTTGATTAAGGACATCAGCAATTTCCATTAGACGTGCTTCGCACGCCATAGACAGGAGATTTGATTTTGAATCGGCTA
The DNA here is from genome assembly GCA_041909865.1 of Candidatus Altimarinota bacterium. Taxonomy (GTDB): domain Bacteria; phylum Patescibacteriota; class Gracilibacteria; order BD1-5; family UBA2023; genus JABFSX01. Next base: position 10,598 of record JAYRRZ010000060.1, read on the forward strand.
CATTTATGTTCAAGGGCACTCGCTAGATGCCCTCCGCTTTATTCAAGCTGCTTTAAGTTTCCTTAAAGATCAGACTATATCACGCTCTTCTTGAGAGCCATACCATTTCCACTCGCTTGAGTGTACTTCCCGAAGGAATAGTCGTTGCACGGTCTAGTTAAAACACCCATATCAAAAACTGTAATCGCAAGTTATATGATGATAACCATTACGTCTTTGAATCGTTTTGATGATACCTCTTGTCAATTTCTTACAAGTGGCTATCTTTAATATTTTTGAAGGTGTGAGTCCGTCCTCAAGACACCTACACACCCATCTCGCAGTTTCATCTGAGATAGATCGTCTACTGCAACTTCATAGGTTTTAACTAGCTTCGCTCAGGATTTCCCAATTCTTAATATTGTTACTATACCAAGCTGATTAGACTTGCCACTGAAATGTCACCACTTCAGTTTAGTAATTAAGACTCTAAGGGGTTTCCCTGAATTAGATATGTTTTTCCGTTTGTAATCACTTACAAAGGTCGCTAACTTTTAACGAATAACTGCCTACTTGATCTTGACCTAAACGCAAAATGTCGCTCAAAAGAGCGGTCAAGATTTTATTGTCGTAACGAGTGATTGCTTCTTTAATATGTTGAGCGCCACTATTGGGGACAGACAACAAACTAAACTTGAACAGAGGTTGCTTAGATTCAGGATCATACATCAACGGGGTGATTAGACCGGCTTGTTCGTTATTGTGCATATTCCGAATAATGTTCTGGTAATACGCAAACACACGCTTGTCATCGTCACTACCGTTTGGGTCCATGTACTTTGGGTGCAATTCCAAATGAGGGACACCAGACATATTCCGAGAATAGCCAATAGCTTCAATTTCTTCTAGTGCTACACGAACCTTCCACGGGCCGAAAACTGAAAGCAACGGAGAACGGCCCTCTGGATTGTCCTTATAAGCATCCGTTCTGAACAGCATGAAATTTTCACGAGGGATTGTGAGAGGTTGTTGTCCCCAATATGCGTCTGTGTAACGCATCTGGTCATTCATCAAACCAAGGGATTGTTTTACAGCAACCAAATCACGTCCATCGGGAGCATAAAGCCAACGATAAACCGTATCCTGAGAGCGGATAGGGAGCTTGCGCAGCCCCACCAACCCATCATTATACTTACTACCATTTCGCTTCCAGCGACGGCGATATACCTTTTCGTGAATACTAAATCCATATGTGAATACAGAACATACTTCTTTCAAAAAATGAAACCAGCTATGTTCCATGTCGTGCATACATTCTTCTACATACTTGGCACGAGTCTTTTGTTTTTCTGTAGCTTGGGGAGGAGGCTCAACACTCCATTTCACCTTGCTAATCATCAATTCAATTGCTTTCAATGCCGCAGCAATTGTTGGATCGTGAGCCATTTCCTTGAAGGTTTTAATACTCTGAGGCCAACGCAAATCGCGTCTGGCCTCTTCGTAAATAATACCAGCACTCACTTTCAAGCCAGTGTAACCAACTTCAGTGAGAGACATTCTCGGAATAACGCTCCCATCCGATGACAAATGATCGTTTGGTACGTCTGTGGGCATTAGTTCCTCTCCTAAAATGTGCTTCCTACCGCGTAAGCGGATTGGTTATGGCTAAAATCAAATGTGCTTCCTACGGAAAGGTCAGGAGGAGCAAATGTGGGGATTTTGATGGATGAAGCCAACATCATAAACGCATCACCCGATGCGTCCACTTGATCGTCTTTGTTTTTTCTGCTTCCATCAAATATTTCTAGTTCATGGAAATAGGCTTCATTCCATTCACCTTTTACAATTTTTACACTTCCACTTTCGCTCGCCGCACAGAACGGGGCAAACCGTTGAACCTTTGATTTAGAGGCTTGCTTTGATTTAGCATAAAAGCCCCTCTCAGCGAGGTCACGGATTAGTGTTGAAGCATATTGCTTTCCGCTTGCTCCCGGATCACAAGGGACAACAATTAAGGTGTCGCTACCGTCCTGCTGAGCTACCTCGCACATTCGTTCAAATACTTCACCATGCCGTGCCCGAAATCTCACTACGTCTTCAACATAATAGTTTCCATACTTATCTTTAGACATTAGCACACCAGCAGTCCAGTCGGGATTTGGAGAAAGCTCAGAGGGGAGTGTTCCACTAATATCCCAAGCTCTCACTTTCTTTTCGACAGCAAGAGGCGGAAGGTCAACTACTTCACACCATTCCTTCTTCCAATATCCGGATGATTCCTCACTTACATTCCAGTTCGTTTATGTTCAGGGGCATTCGCTAAATGCCCCCCGCTTTATTCAAGCTGCTATATGTTTCCATATAGACCAGACTATATCATCACCTCTTTAAGAAGAGGGCTGTGCGCTTCCACTACCAATAGCTTGTAGTGTACTCCCTTTAGGGATAGTCGTTGCACTTTCATTATAACTTTTAAAATTGTAAGAGGCGGAAATAGAAGTGTAAAACTTTCTATTCCTTATATTTCCTACAACCTTTCTATCAACTTCCAGTTCTTTTGAGATTTCTAAAACACCCTTGCCATTTTCAAGGAGTTCACAAATCTTAATAACTGTTTCAGGAGATGTCATTTCCTTTTTTCTCAGTTTAGAAAAATCATAACTTGTAGAAATATGTAACCATTGTGGCTTCTGGTTATCTTTTAAATGCTGGATAAACCTGCGATCAAATCCAGTCATCCTAGATACATCGCAAGCTCTATATCCCTCTGAAAGCATTTGACAGATTTTATGTACATCATCTTCAGTTATGGTTTTGTACCCTACAGGTACTTTCCAATCATGACATATTTCGTCTTCAGTTGGAATCTTATTTAATTCATGTAAAAATGTAGGCTTTCTGAGTCCATTTTCTATGGCGTGTATAGTGTTCTCTTGTGGTGTAGCCCATTCCAGATTTTCAACAGAGTTATTTAACTTGTTACCATCTTTATGATTAACTTGTTTCTTACCTTCAGGATTATCAATAAAAACTGTAGCCATAATTCTATGCAATTTACAGTTTTGATGTACTTTTCCGTGATCGTCTGTCAACGCGAAAATACGATATCCCTCTCTACATACCCATCCGCTAAGAAACCTATTACTCTTTAAGCTAAAGAGTTTTCCACAATTAGTTACACAATATCCACTAAACCCAATTTCACCTAAATTTTTCAAAATGACATCTCCTACTTATTTCGGAAGTTATAATGCTTAGCTCAGGATTGTCTTTGCCATTACGCAGTAAGAGTTTCCCTGAATTCACACAGTTTTCTCACCATCATCGCTAATGGTGGCGGCTAAATTAACCGTAGAGCAGTCTTGCTTTTTCAACGCGCCCAAGAGACTCCAACCAACCAATATATTCTGGTTGAGCTTCCATGAGAACAGGGTTATCCCGGCAAGTAGCATTGATGAATGTAAAACTCATCACTACTTCGCGCTTTACGTTGAATTTCTCCATTAACTCTTCTGGAGTATCAGCATAGTGGTTTGTGTTGTCTCTGCGAAGAAAATAACGTACAACCCCACACCTTTCCTCAATGGGATACCCCTCTTCATCGAGCCACCATGAAATCCAGTTTTTAACCCAAGACTTTGAGTCAGGGTTCATGGTGCAGCGAACGCGAGGTTTTACTTCAGGGCAAGATGGATTACGCAAGCGGGAAAGAATATAAAGAAACATCTCTTCTTCATATTGAGCGCACTCGTCAATAAGGCACTCACTGATTTCCATCCCTTGCCAGTTGTCTTTATCCTTCAAATGCTCGAAGTGTCTCAAGTAAACTTCAGCACCAGAGGAGAAACAAAACTTATTCTCCATTGACTTAAATCTTACTTTAGGGTCCACCTTTTTAAACATATCCAACGCCTTATCAAGTAGGCCACCCGGACCTTTCAATTGCGTTGTAGTTCTTCGTGTAAATACACCTCTAAAGTTTTTATGTCTAATGTGAGGCAGAAAGTCCATTACACCAAGGTAGCTTTTACCAGAATTGCCAGTAATCACTACCTTGTTATTTCTTCGTGTAACAAACGCCCCAGTAGGGACAGTGAAGCAATATTTGAATCCGTCTTTACTTTTTACAAACTCAAAAACTGCTTTGTCATTTATGTTTTCTAGTGTACTGGCAATATTACGGCTTGGTGTTACGTTGTACTCAATACTCTTACGAATATATTCATTATCTTTGTAACCAAGACCTCTACGATCATTTATACCAATGCTGGCATGAATATTTTGAATATTATAGAGGTACTGAATACAATCTGCATCTTCTTTAATTGTCGTAGAAAATCTGCCTAGATGATTACGACCTTTTGTGAATGATCCATCCCAATACATGATTTCATCGGTGATGTGCTTTGCATCTTCTTTAGAGCAAAGCATCCAGTCAGAAAATCTCTTTGAGCACCAAGGAGCGTACAAAGTAAAGACAACATAATCGTCTACAGAATTGGTTTCGGTATGAGGATAATTTAATTCCTTCAGAATCCAACGGAGACGCTCAATCTTACGTTGCTTTTTTAACCGCACAACATAACGTGAAGTTGCAGCAGAGGCGATATGTCCATCACATTTCAAGGCTACAGCGAGCTTGATTTCAAACTCACTAAGACCTAGGCGGTTACCATCCTCATATTCATAGACTTTTCTAAAAAACCCTTTATGACCATTTGCAGAAGAATTGTGTTTTTGCATGAACTCCATAAAAGGAACTTTGAACATAGTGCCTTTACGGTTTTCATAAACAATGTTATGATCTTCTGAAACCATGTGGTCCAGTTTGGTGTTTTTGATATGATAGAAGCCGTCACATTCTTTTTTTATGTAAGCAATCGGTGTAACCAGTGTTGCTTTTTTAGTGGAAAGATCAAACTGCATCACCATATCACCGGGGACATATTCAGAAATCTTTTTCCACCCGTATTGACTAAGGAACTCTGTATCCGCATCAACACATCCGGCTGCGCCGCCGAAAAATACTACATCTGCTGTGGATGTAATAAACATTTGTTGTTTGCGAGACTTCGGTCCAATAATCTCTTGTTCTTTTTTCTGCCGCATATTAAAATTCTCTCCTCTGTCATGGATGCGTCAAAAGATAAGATGTAGGAAACCCCCTGACGAGGAGGGCTTATCGAGCGGCCACTCTATCCTACAAATTTGTGCAAATAAGAAATGGAACGGTTTGCTAAAACCGTCCCCTACACTTTTAATACTAAGGCATATATTCAGTTTTGTCAATACCTTTTATTGCAAAAATGTTAATATTTTTGATTCAAGGCTTGTTCTTTTGTAAATAGTCATCCCATCCCGGAGGGGAGGGCGCTTTTATAAACGCCACCCTGAACACCTTTCCAAACAGTTTTAACCAGTAGAGGTAGTACCAACTGTCTCCTTTTTGAGTGAGATACCACTTATAAGGGGTAGAAATAGGGGGTAGGACATCTTCCGTGAGATTGTCCAGCACCCACCATTCGTTGCCATCGCGCACGCACAGGACGCAATGGCCCTCGCCGGATGGTGTGGCGACGGTGCAGAGGCCGGTGTCAAACCCTGCGGCGGACAGTCTGGTCTGTTTTCCTAGCGCGATGGCTTTGCAGTCGCCCGTCCCGCCGATGTCGGCAGCCTCCCAGCGGTCAGGACTGGCGCGGTAGCCGATGCTGTTGTTGAGCGTCGTGTTGACGCTATTAAGAAGCGTATTCACGAATCCACGCATCCCGAGCCGCGACGGTTGCTGCTTCGTCCCAGTCATCACCGGCTTCGTTCAGAACTTGAAACACTTCGCCAGTTTCCATCGACAGGTGGGCAATTCCCGGAATGTACTCAATACCACGAACGTCTTGCATGCTTGTCTCCTTAGTTTGCCATCAGGATGCTGCCGCCGGTCGTGCGAGCCGCGTTGCTGCCGCCGTTGACGATGGCGTAGCGGTAGTAGCGCCACTTCGGGCTGACCACGGCTTCCGCAACATAGCCGCCCCCGGAAATGTTTGTCGCCGTGATGGACTGGATAACCCGGAACGTCGAGTTGTCGCGGCTGGCCTGAATCTGAAGCGTAAACGCCACATCTTGCTCGGCCATCACGCGGAACTCCTTCGCGTTTGTCGATGCACTTGAAAACGCAGAACCTGACGATGTTGCCGTAACATCGCGGGCTGTGGATGTAAATGTGCTGTTAGCGGTAAGTGCCGCTGACGTGTCGTCATACCAGATGCCGGGGGCAAATACGCAACCAGCTCGCGATGTGCTTTGAGTCAATGCAGCAGTCGTAAATGCCGTTACCTGCGCGGCGGAATAGGCGAGCAAAACTCCGGCAGTACCCGAACCATATGTCGTGCATTTGACTTGAATATGGGTGACTCCCGGAGGGATGTCAAAAACGATCGGTTGGTTTGCTGTGGCAACATTGGGCAAATAACCGCCAGTCGATAGGTTTTTCAAATAGCCGGGCGCGATCCACGTCGCGGCATTATCAAACGATATTTGCAACGTAGCGGTTTGCGAAAATGTCCCGTAAATATAAAACGTACAGGAACGCGCCCAACCGGGCACAGCAAGTCCTGCACCGCCAGCAGGAAACGTGTCGTTTAGCGCGGCTAAAGCACTGGCGTTAGATGCTGAATACCCGTCCGGAGTACGGAAATACTGAATGCCCGTGTTATCCGTCAGCAATGTCCGCTTCAGCCCGCCCCCATCAACCCCACTCACCCGCACCGCTTGATTTGTCGGTGCTACGCCGTCAGCGGACACGCCGCCGACATAGAACACCCCGTCGCTCGCCCCGGTGACGCTGAGCGAGTTTGCCGCCGTCTTGGTTCCCTTGAGCGACAGCCAGAAATCCCGCATCCAACGCAAGAACCCGTTCGTCGTGCTCGCCCCGGTGTCGCCAGCAGCCGCAGCAGATGCGCCGCCGATGCTCGCAAGTTCCGTCACGATGTCGGTGTTTGTCTTGCTCCCGCTCCCCCGCAACGCATCGCGCAATGCAGATAGCGCGATGTCCAAGTTGTCCGTTTTCGCCTTGATGAGTTCCTGCGTCGCCTCTCCAGCGACTTCGCTTCCGTCCGTGCGGGTAACAGGTATCGTGCGTCCGGTCATGTCATGCCTCCACGGCAACAAGCCACATCAGGGCCGCGCCGTCATATAGATATTGAGTTCGTTGGTTGGCGTTGGTCTCGTCCGCCGTGACGACATAAAGCCGTGGCTCAGCGAGGCCGGTCGTGTTGATGTCGGCGAAATGCGTGACGGTGACGGCCTCCAGCGAGGACGTGCCGGGATCGGCAGGGGTATCAACAATGATGAGGTTGGTCTTGCCGCTGATGAGCTTGACGTACTGCCCGGCCCGCGTGGTCTTGCCGTGGAAATAGCCCCCGGCGCTGACCTCGTACCAGTCGTTGTCGAGAGCGCCAACCGGCAGGGTAGCGTTTGTTATCGTCCCAAAACCACTCCGCCCGCCTGTAGTATCTGAAAGGTTAAAGCTGACCGTCGAGGCAGCAAAAACCACCGTGCTGGAGGCGGATTGCGTCAACACCATCAACTTGATCGTGTCCCCCGGCGGGAATGATCCGACATCCAGCGTAAACGGGCCGACCGTGGTCGAGCCGACTTGTAGCGTGATGTCGTTTGTTGTTGGATCAAGGCGCAAGTAAGACACATCACCGGCAACCACCGCCCCCGCGTTTCCGCCGGTAATGGTCCCGCTGTTGTAGATAACGAGGCCGGCGTACGGATACGCGAGCACGCCGGAGGCTTCGACGGCAATTGCTGCATATGTGGGGTTTGCTGGCGTATTGCCTGCGATAAAATCCCTGACATCCGAAATGGTTGCCGACGAGTTGCACAGAACGAGATAGTGCAAGTTGACGGTATCTCCCGGCGTGTACGCTGGCATCGGCATGGATGCCTGCATGACATTTGTTCCGATGGTTAGCGCCGATGTTTCAACACCTGCTATGTACGGTATGCCGACGCCGGGAATTGTGCCGTCAGGCGTCATGGTCGTGGGCGTGTACGTTGCCGCTTGGGACGCTGATGGCGCGGCAGGAACAAACACGCCGGAGGACATGTCCCACTCTCCCTTATATTGCCCAGAATAAGCAATATCTACAGAAACATCTCCAGAAGAATCGGTTCCACTAATACCATCTCCAGTAAAATTCAAAGATTTAATATTAGCGGGAGAAGATAGATTAACCCCATTTTCTTTAACTTGGATCAAACTTCCATCTTGACCGGCATCCCCTTTTGCTCCACTAGCAAATGTACTCGCTTGCGGGATTTCAAGCGTAATTTCTTGAGAAACAATATTCAGAATTGTCTTAGCCATTATTGCTCCCCTTATGTCTGTGTAACATCCTGCACAACTTTAATTTTAATTGTCTCTGTACTCTGTGTCACCCCATTGATAATATACTCAATATCCCAAATCAACGTGGCAATCGGCCAATCAGAGGTGGAGGCTTGCAGAGTGAATTTACCTTTTCCAGTGGTGGATTGACTTGCAGCTTTTGTCACAGTGAGAGAAGACACCAACTCCCCTTGCATATCTCTCACTTGGGAATTGATTGTATAATCTGTCAAATTTGTTGCATTTGTTCCATCAGCACAATATGTTGCTTCAACATAGAATGTATCTCCACGCTTTTGCGTGACTACTTCATAATCGCAAGACATGGAAATCTCCTAGAAATCGACCAAATAAAAATCCCCGGAAAGCATCGCGCCGTCCGGGGTTTGTGCTGACATTCAATTGATGTCATTGAATAAAATGCCGCTAGAGAGGGAGACGGCTATTTATTATTATACGTGTAAACAGAGTTACACAGCTTTGTTATTATCCACTACAAGAGAATATGTGAATTTGGCTGGAGCGGGAGAAAGATCATCACTTTCATCTTCATCGTTCTTATTATCCACGCCAGCCTTTTCAAGCTGCTTGTCCAGCAATTCCAGCTTTTTAGCCAGTTCCGTTTGGCGATCCACTTCCTTAATCATATTCGATGTAGTTTGAACAATCCATGTAGCAGCTTTCATGCGAGACGTGGTGTCAGCCTCTTCATCCCGCATAACATCCTTGATAAAATTGATGGCGTATTCAGCCTCTTTACCAAGGATTTTAGCAAACTTCGTGAGGTCTGCCTTGCCCAACACTTTAGCACGTTTCACCGAAGGGACTTTATCGGCTACAATTGGAGCACTCATGCTATTCTCCTATTTATTTTTCTAATTTATTATTGTTACGTTTATACGTTAAATGTGAAGAAGTAACGTAGAATTGGAACACTTCTTGAGGGACTCGAACCCACATTGCCAAGCGTCACGCTATAGGTATCCTACCGTTAGATGAAAGAAGTGTAATTATGTGCATAACTCTTCACCGCTACCTACGTTCGGGAGAGGATTCATGCTAATAAGAAGGCCCAAAGATTTGCGCTTGCAGACAGAGGCGTATGGGCCAGATTCTTCAAAAACAATTAAACCTTAAAATTTTAGATAAATATACCACTTTTTCTAAAATTTTAATTAAAATAATCCCCACGTAAGCAGATGAGCCAAGAGGTGGGGGCCGTATTGTACGCGCAATACCCCAGTCTTACCGGCGACGAGGTGCTGCCATTCTTCTAGACCGTAGGTAAAGAAGAAACACCGCATGTAAAACTTTTAATAACCCCATGCTTGCTGCCCTATTAAGGATGAGCAGGAACTCCAAGTCCGCAGCGTTTGACAATACACCCATCCTGAGTGTAGCCTTGCTGAGCGGATCATTGCAAGGTCTTGAGTATTGTGCCACAGGATGCGAACCCTGCTTGCTGGCTTTACGACTCTCGCTAGGGAGAGTATCCAGCTTCTGTCACGCAGTAGTGTATCGCCTACACATTTTACACAATATTTGTGGGGTAGAACAATCGTCTAAAAATGTTAACAAACGTAACACTCAATGTTCGTCAGAACATTCCCCTACACTTCCAATACTACTACACCTTTCTTATTTTGTCAATAGCTTAATTGCATAAATTCTTGAAATTATTTCCATATACGCTAAACAATGGGTCTGTCAAATGCTCCAATTGATATTCATGCCAATCCTTCGGATGTTCAGCAGCCTCAACACAAGAATTACACATATCCTCACGGATATAGATGAACTTATCCTTGCCAACGGCAATCTTGCGTTTACGCATCAATTCACTATGCGCCAATACAACATTACAACATACACACCTACTCATTTTTATTATTCTCCGTAATTATTTTTATAATTTAATTGTTCAAATTAAACTCCCTCAACGTAAGAATGGTGGAATAAGTGTGCATTGCTTGTAATTGTGCAATAAGTAGAGCCTGATCTGTATAAGGAAGCATTTCAATTTTATCGCTATGCACAAACTTTTCCAGCTTTCCAATCTTTTCCTCTAACTGAGCAATTTCACCAATTATCCGCTGGTGAAACGGCGGCAAAGATTGTACATGACCGATAGGGATGTAGGTTTTTTCAAATACCTCTTTTGGACTCCAACTGATATACCCATCTTCATACTTTACAGCATATCCTTCTTTACCGTCTTTTTCTTGCTCCCACGCAGTAACTTGCTTGGTGCCAATATATTCTTGTGTCATATCATTTTCCTCTGTAAATTAATTTAATAGCTAGGAAGTTGTCCTCGCCTGTTAAGTTCCATTCTTGTAACAATTCTGGCCTCTTGGAATATTAGCATACTCTGTTCCTCTCCAAGAGATTCTTCTAGCAGCAACAATACCTTCTCCTGAATATTTTCACTTGCTTCAGAATACATCATTCCAACATAATTTTCCATTACAGTGTTGAGGAATGTATCTAAATTTTCAGATTTAGTTGTATCTTTAATCAATTTTCCATTAGAATAATCAATATTCTTACTGATGTCATCCCACAAACCAGACATTTCTTTTGTAATTTTATCAAACTCATTCATTTGACATCTTCCTGTACGTGTCAACAATTTGTTCCAATTGTACACTGTAATTTATTAGCTGTTCTATCGTACCACGATAAAGTTTAACAACTTCGCCATCCGGCGTACTTGGACCAATTTGCTTCACTATCAATTCCGGCCTACTTACAGCAGGAGGAGAGGGGATTTTAGCTGCTACATATTGCGGCTTGCAAAAGAATCCCCCACAACCAGTGAGAATTGTAGTTCCGCAGCAAAACAAAACAACAAATTTAAAATTTCGCACATCATTCCTCCAACAGCAATCACCTATGCCGCTAAATCGCTTTCTAAGGGCCGTAGAAGCCCATTGTATGCCCGCCCCTACCCTTATGTACTACTCAACACGCAGACAGGGCTTAAAACGCATTCTACGCGGTTTTAGCTATTCTCAGTCACTTTACATCAAAGCTGATATTACTAGCCTCATCCCGCAAATATTGCACGCTGGAAGGACAATCCTTTGGCTGTAAGCCAGAAAGAATCTTCCTCACCCTTTCTTCCCCTTGCTGATGCACAACAATAAGCTGTTTTGATAATTCTCCAACAGCCTCTTGTTGCTTGACATACTCCCTGTGCCGTTCATCAAGGAGGGATTCATATCCCTGATTCTGCACAGACAACAACTTGTTGTCAAGTTCTAAATCCTTAACGTGTACATTCAAATACACAATCCAAGCTAGGAACACAGCAATACATCCGTATTGAATTAAACGTGTTATTGGAATTCCGTACATGGAAGTTCTCCTGTCTCAATCCCTACCAACCACAAAGTTTCTTCCAGCGGGGAATAATCACTATACCAAGCGTCTTCATCCTTGAACTCGTAACGGAAGCCTTTTCTACTCTCATCCATTGTGTTCACCACAACAAGTTTTGAATAATATTCTGAATTTGCATGACCATCTACAATTCCAACAGAGATTGGTAAGCCAAGATGATGTACTACATACTCAATCATATCCACAACAGCCGTGTGGTAGTAGTGCTCCTCGTCTCCGAGATAGAAAGAACCAGACAACGTATTTTGATCTTCCGTATTCTCATAATGAAACACAAAGAAATTGTCTTCCACTTTGTACTTGAACACAGCTTTCTTCACTGGAACATTAAAATTCATCTTCATTTCTTCCAAATAATAAATTGACCAATGTATCTATCTCCTTCGGAGACAATGTATTTCTTCTCCCACAACGTATCTTGTGATCCATACAAGCACACAATCTTGTGTTTTATATTGTCTTGACGAAGACCACTCTTATCCTCATCAAGAAAAAGAGAAGCAAATTGTTTGAATGTTAGCATTCTTTCCTCTCCGCTTCCCATCTTTGCTTCGCAAACAAGAAAATCAGCTTGTTGAAGAACAAGCATTCTTCATCACCAGAAATAGTTCCACACTCACAACATTCGTTGTAATACAATCCTTCTTCAACAGAATACAATTCCTCTCCACAGGAGAGGTGTTCTTTCAAGTTGAGTGTGATGTTATCTACCTCATACACTCTAACTAAACTCTTGTGTCCGCACACAGGACACAATGTATCCCTCTTTAATGGAAAGTTCATCTCTATTCCCTATACACAACACATATTCCTACTGTATTACACACAACAATTGTTGTCAATAGGAAGTTACAAAGAATTACAATAGTATATATTGTACAGCATGGTGCTGTACACAAGACACATGTTGTGCAAAGCACAAAGAGCGATACAAGAACAACAGTGTTGTGTAGGGAACTTTTCTTGAAGTAATCCTCGGCGAACTTCGTTCGTCGGAGAATTGTCTGACAAGAATAGTGGAGCTATGAATGTAACAAGAGATGTGTTTCTTTTATTTAATTTATAAAATAATTCTTATTGTCATGTTTGTATGTAGGGCGGTGAGCGGTAGCTCAGAAGGTATTCTTAAATTCTCTTCTCTCTACTTCTAAGAGGAGAGGCTGGAAAGCCTTGTCTCCCAAGGGTTTCAATTTTTGAGATATCTGAGTTCAGATACAACACTCCTCTATTGACACATGTAAAACTTGATGTTATCATAAAAAAAAAAAGCGACAGACAGGAACTACTCTAGGAGGAAAAATGGCAGAATGTATTGAAGTTCTTGACAAGATTTGTGGTAGCGGAAAGAGTACAGAGTTGTTCAAGTGGATGAATAGCAATCCAAATGAAAGATGGATGTACATCACTCCACTCTTGTCCGAGATTGATGAGCGACTTCCCAAAGAAGTTCCAGATTTGGAGTTCTTTACTCCTCAAAGCTGGTACTACGGGAAAGAAGATAAGATGACCAAATCTGAGCATCTTTTAACTCTTTTGAATAGGGGTGTCAACGTTGCTTTCACTCATTCTTTGTTTAGATTACTAACTGAAGCTCACATGGAGGCTGTTAAGAAATGGGGATACACTCTTGTTATCGACGAAGAATGCAGTCTTATTGAATCGGCATCTAATGAATATACAAAAGGAGATATTGACCATCTTTTGAAATCGGGTTGCATTGAGATACAAGAAAACAATCTAGGAATGGTTGTTTGGAAAGACAACAGTATCACTCCAGATGGGGATTGGAAGTATAAGGAAATGAAGATGCTTGCCGATCTTCAAATGCTCTACTGCGCTAAACGAGATCATGGGATGATTACTGTACATCTTCCGATTGCTCTCGTTGGTTGTGCAAAGCGAGTGATACTCTCTTCCTACCTGTTTGATGGTAGCACCATGTCCGCATTCGTACAAATGAAGGGGATGATTGTTACACCTTTCCTAGATGTTGTCGTGAATGATTATGGAAAGAAGGAACGGTTGAAAGACCTGATAGAGATTGTTCGGCCACGCAATGAAAAAGTGATAGACGAGATTGGTCTGTCTCACACACAGTCTAAATCTTTGTCTGAGAAGAATGTAGAAATCTTGCAAAAAGCGATGTATGCTGTTGCTCACTCCTGTAAAGCAAAAGCTAAAGATATCATGTGGACTTCTCGCAAGGACTTAGCTTTTCACGAGAAAGGTTTTCCAAAACTGAAGCCTCGGTGTATGCCTGCCGATGAATGTTTTGTTTCTTGCAATGCCAGAGCAACGAATGACTACGCTCACAAGTGGATGCTACTGCATGTCTATGACCGACACCCACATCAAGCGTTGAAGGCTTATCTGGAAGACTATGGTTTTCCTATTGACAAAGATCGCTATGCTTTGGCGGAAATGATTCAGTGGGTGTTTCGCAGTAGGGTTAGAAAGGGGGAAAAGATCAAGCTGTCAATCTTTTCGAAACGTATGCGTACAATTTTCTTGAATTGGTTGTACGAAACCCCTTGACACCCCTCCCAAAAAGGAGTACATTGCAAAAACTAAGCCCTCTACACACATTGTTCACCCCTCAAATGTGATACTGGATGAAGTGGATTATGAGGAACAATGTCCGTTTTGAGGAGAAGGAAAATGACCAAGCCAACAATTAACTCCATCTACAAAGAATGTAACATTCGTGTGTATAATGGAAGCTGGTATGTACAAAAGCATGTGTTGGATAGTGTGCTTGAGAAGGTGATTGAGAAGGCGTACAATGCTGGATATGTAGACGCCGACAAGGCTAATTGTGAACAGTTTGTAAACTTTGGAGAAGAGAAATGAACCTCCGCAAACGATTGAAACAACGTGCTGTGAAGATTAAGTGTGACAGGGAAAAATGGAAAGAGATGTTGACAATCAATCGTGAAACTCATTCTTTCATTCGTGTTGATTGGAATTCAATTCATTATTGCTGGCATATTGCCGATTGCTATTGGAGCAAACCAAAATGACCCTCTACGCCTCTTGTGGACATGCCATTAAAGACGGAGAACACGATATTGTGTGCTCCATGAAAGCCCTCTCTCGTGAAGGGGATAGGTGCATTCATATTGGCTCTTTGTGTGAAGATTGTTATTCCATCTCTCTTGAGCTTGGCGAAATCCTTCGGACGGAAGGAGAAGAGATGAGTTGGTTGAGAGGGAAAGAATAATGCGGTATTTTGGTGGAAAGCAACGAATCAGTAAACCATTGGCAGCATTCCTGAACAGTCAATTGAAACCTGAGCAGGCGTTCTATGACATGTTCTGTGGAAGCTGTAATGTTATCAGCAAGATTGATCCTAACCGAGACAGGATTGCTAATGATTTGCACAAAGAATTGATTGCAATGTGGCGATATGTACAACAAGGTGGGGAGTTGCCAGATGAAATCAGTGAAGAACAATATCAAGAGATTAAAGAGAGCGGTGAAGATTGGTTAAAAGGTTTTGTTGGATTTGGTTGCAGCTTTGCTGGTAAGTATTGGGGAGGATATGCTCGTGGTGGGGATGGGCGTGACTATTGCCAGAATGCTAAAAATAGTACATTAAAGAAAATGAAATCCTTGCAAGATGTAATATTTACTAATCTTAATTATGAGGATTTGCACATCTCTCATAAGAGAGCAATGGTGTATTGTGATATCCCGTATAAAGACTCTGTTGGGTATAGTGTTGGAAATTTTGACCATGAAAAGTTTTATAAATGGGCGTCTTGGTGGTGGGGTCAAGGAAAACATGTAATTGTTAGTGAGTACAAGCACAATGTCCCTGAAGGATGGAAAATTGTGTGGGAATACGAAAGTAAGAAAGATATTCGTGATAAGAGTGGTATTCAGCAGCCTACTGTTGAAATTCTTATGACACCGTGTTGACACACCCTCTGTTGTTTGATATAGTGCATGAAACTTAAATAGCTTTGGAACACAAACATGAACATCTTCGTCACCAATGAATGCCCTGTGCAAGCTGCTATTGAGCACTGTAACGTCCACCTTGTCAAAATGGCAACTGAAAGCTGTCAAATTTTGTCAACTGTACATTACAATTTAACTGGAAAAGTTGTAGGTATGCAACCCACTCACCACTCGCACCCTTGTACAGTGTGGGCATCTAAATGTTCAGGTAATTATTTATGGCTCTATGAGCACTATATTGAGTTATGTCACGAATACTATCGACGTTATGGAAAAGTTCATAATGCTTATCTTCATTCCGAGAAGTTAGTGCTTCCACCACAGAATATTCGAGCACATTCCCGCACATTCTTCGCCAAAGCCATGCCGGATGAGTTTAAAGCTATTCCAAATGCCGTGTTAGCCTATCAAGCCTATCTCAATCACAAGTTTGTTGGGTGGCGTACTCGCACAGACAAAAAGCAAATGCCGGTTGAGTGGACCAAGCGTAATGTGCCAAGTTGGGTGAATGTTGACAATATTTTTGGAGAATTGAAATGAAGCTGTTCTTCCACACCCCTCCCTCTGGTGGTTGGACTGTTGTAAAAGATCAAGATGGAAAACTTGTCTATGAAGGGCATAGCCGGTGTAGTGATCTTATTGAAGAAATTCTTTTCTTCGCGGGTATTCAATTTGAACGTATTGAATGGGAAAGTGACGAGTCTTTTGAAGAGGAGTTTTGCTAAATGACTCGCGAAGAATTTTATGAGAAGTACGGGGATGTGGTTGTAAAGTTTATAAGCTATTACAAGTACACGTTTACATATGGAGCTTCCTTTGCAGATGGTAAGCGCCTTCTCTGCCATTACGGTGGAAACTCAGACGAAATCTATCGTTTTGAAATGGTAGACGGAGAAGAAATCCTGTTGAAAAACCTTGAGCCATACTCTGGTGAGGTATATGATAGCAACCACAAATTGTTGGATGAATTTTATGACTACTAGCCTAATCAAACTCACACCCCTTGAAACAAATTGTTTCTACATTTGGCGTGTCTTTGCGCCAGCTATCATTGGAAAGATATGGCGTGATAGTTTTGTTACAGACAACAAGTGGGAATATCAAGGATGGGGATGGACAAGTGTTACGCTGGAAGAGATGAAAGAAATTGTAACCAAGTTGGAGGAGATGAATAATGCCGGGGAAGAATAGGCCATCCAAACTCATTCGCAGGAAAGCATATGAGGACGTATACTCTCGGAAAGGGATGCCGCCTCGTCCAGAGGACGTAGCTTTCTATGCTGATGCGAATCATCAAGAGTTGTACGTCAAAGTGTACACACAAGTGATGAATATGTATTGGCATTTTGAGAGTGTGATTGAAGATATGAACATGATTTATGGAGAAAGTAATGCCTGATTTCAAGAATGAGCAGTTTTGGTTAATGCAAGGGGACTGTCTGGAACGGATGAAAGAAATTCCGGATGGCAGCGTGGATATGGTGTTGTCTGACATACCCTACGGAGAGGTAAATCAAAAGAGCGGTGGACTTAGAAAACTAGACCGAGAAAAAGCAGATGAATGTAATATAAATCTTGAGACACTGATTCAAGAGTATTATAGAGTTTGTAACGGCAGTTTTTATGTCTTTTGTGGAACACAGCAAATTTCAGAAATTATTACACACTTTAAAGATTTCGGTTTGACTACAAGACTGTGCGCTTGGGAAAAATCAAACCCTAGCCCCATGAATGGTGATAAAATGTGGTTGAGCGGACTGGAGTTTTGTGTCTTCGCAAGAAAGCCTAAATCAATCTTCAACGAGCATTGTCAAAAAGGTTTGTGGAAGAACCCTGTAGGAAGATCGAAAATACACCCTACAGAAAAGCCAGCGGCCCTAATGCAAAGGCTTATTTTAGCAAGCTCGAATAGTGGAGATACGGTCCTTGATTGCACAATGGGTAGCGGCAGTACAGGTGTGGCTTGCTTGAATACAGGTCGCAAATTTATCGGTATTGAACTTGACGCAACTTATTTTGATATAGCTAAAAACAGGATTCTTGAAAATGTATAATTCAATCTACAAAACATACATTTGTTCAATGTCGTATATTGACAAGGAATATTTGATCGAATATGATTTTTACAAGGGGTATCCACAGACACAATGGGAGCCTGAGGAGCCACCAGAAGTAGTCCCAAAATGCACAATTGATGCAAGCGGACGCAAGATTGGATTGGAACATTACGATATGGAGTTTGTCCGAGAAGCTGAACAAGTGTGTTGGGAGGATGCTTGGTTGCGAGTGGAAAAGCAGAGGGATTTGGATGATGAGAAAAGGATTGAGGCGTTTCAAGAGAAACTTAATAGGGGTTGGTGATGTTCTCGTTTCTCTCGAACATTTGGTGTTTCAGCCTCTGGCTTCACACCTGCGATGGAGATTATAGATGACTAAAACCATTCACGATGCAATGGTGGATAACATCTCTTTGCTTCGCAAAGCAAGAGATAGTATTATGCGTAAGCGAGTGGGGAATAAGGATGTGAAAGCCATTGTTGATGGTGTAATCTCTTCCCAACAATATTCTCGTCTTGCAGAGGAATATTTTAACGAGTATGTTTCTTGTTCAAATATTTCTTTGTACAAATATGATTTGGTTGTGGACCTGATTGCCTTGGATTACATGCTGAGTGAGATTCAAGATTATGATGTGTTCCATGAAAATGTGATGAAACAAATTAAGAGTAAATTTAATTTACTACCTTTGGAGGAATAAAACAATGGAATTTCGTGAAATTGGGGAATATGGCTTTTTTCAATTCTGTGTCTCTCTTGAACAGGCGTTCAAGGATGGGTATGAGTTGGATTTGGAAAGTAATGACAATTGTCCTCAGCAGATTGGAGCATATTATCATGCGATTATGAAGAAGAGTGAAGTAGTTGCAAAATCTGTGGTGGAGTTGACAGCTACATTGAATGCACAGAATGCGATTGAAGGGATTAATCCTATCAAGGAAGCCGTGAAAGAAGAAGATATTGCAGCTTTGATTGAAAAGAATTTGGCTGTTAATGCAAGTAAGCCAGCCCGTGGACGAGGGGTGAAGAAATAATGCCAAGTGAATATACACAGAACCAACAACGGGTGAATGCCTTTGTTGAGAGTTTGCAAGATTGGCAGAAGGATTGTTTGCTGCGACAGCTTATGATGGAAATGCTTAGTCTGGATGAGATTGGATTTGATGGAAGCGAGCCATTCTGGACAAGTTGTGGTGATAGGGTGATGGATATGTTTAAGTGATTAAATCCAGAGGAGGAGTTGCCGTTGGGTGATTTCTTCTCTGGATTTTTTTGCTTTAGGGGTTGTGATTCTTTAAAGAGTGTGGTATAAATGAAGAACGAAACAACTTAAGGGGAAGGTAAACCTTATGAAGAAATACCTTGTAGTAGCTTGGGATACATACTACCCCGGGGCCGGGCTAGATAATATTGTGGCAGACTATTCAACAGTGGAAGAGTGTCTTGAGTATATCTATAAAAACTTAAAGTCTGATTCTAAGCTGTATGGTCCTTGGATGTGTGACTACATAGAAATCATAGACCAAGACACAATGCGAGAAGTGTGGAATCAAACAATGTACAACCCGGAGAAAGAAGAAGATGCAAACACTTGACCTAGAGTTGCGCGTTAACAATATTGTCGTTGTCCCTGCCAATAGCGGAGCTATTGACATTTGCTTTAAAGCTCGAAAGGAGGACGTTTTGAATCATTTTGAAGTGCAAGATGTACTGGATCATTTTGGAATGGATGATTTGTTGCGTTGGATGGATGACGAACAAGTGAAGGCTTATTATGGGTGGGAATGAAAATGAGTGTTGAGTTTGATGAGTTGTCTCGGGGTTGCATTTGTGTTTATCTTAATGAGGTTTATCAAGGGGACATTTTGCGACTAGAAGATGGGTTTAAGGTACAATTTGAATCAAGTGGGGATTGTTTTAACTCGGAAGAACTAGAACAAATTGTAGCCAAGTTGAAAGAATTGAATGGAGAGGAAACAGTATGAGTAGGAACGCCAGTCGTTACAACCAAAAGGCAAAACAAAGTGGCCCTTCCCGTCAAGAAAGGGGTAATCAGCTCATTGCACAAGATCAGATGAATGGGAATGATGATTTCAATCTTGGATGGTTCAAGCCAACAGCGTCACAGCAACAAATTGTACGAAGCATTCAGCATTGTTCTTTGACAGCAGTACAGGCTTCATCGGGGACGGGAAAATCAACTACAGCAATTTGGTCTGCTTTGAAGTTGCTGAAGGAAGGACGATTCAAGCATATTGTTTTTGTCAAAACAGCCTGCGAGTATGGTGATGACCCGATTGGATTCCTTGAAGGTGGAAAGGATGCAAAACTCTCATATCACTTTGAAGTGATGCGTTCAATCTTCCATGACTTTATGTCACCCTCTAAGTTAGAATACGAAGAAAAACGAAAACGTATTCAATTTACAACCCCCAATTTTATTGCGGGGAAGACCTTTTACGACAGTGTAATTATTATTGACGAGGCACAGACTCTATCCCCTACAACAATGAAGATGATGTTGGAACGGGCAAGCGACAGCAGCATTTATGTAGTCCTTGGGGATAAGAAACAAACTTACGCACATAAGAAGCGTCCAGATGGGTTTTCTGACCTGATTTCCCGGATTACGGATAAGGATGGGTGTTGCGTTGAGGATGATATGAATGTTGTAGTGCTTACTTCCAAAGACAATATGCGTAGCAAGCTGAGTAAGCGCATTCTTGAAGTGTATGGAGGGTGATATGGAAAATATTATGAACAAAACAGAAAAGCAAACCAAGACAATCAAAGCTGGTGTCCGCATGGATGAGGAGACAATCCCCTTCCCTGTAGTGGCTAGTGTAAAACAGCTTGTCAACTATCGAATATTTTTGTACGGGGAAACCTCTTCAGCATTTGATTTTGTAGAAGCAATCAATGCTATTGACAACGCTGAAGAACATGACAGCATCACAATCTACTTGTCTGGTGGAGGCGGGTGTGTCTCTTCAACAGATGCCTTCCTTCATGCTATTGAAACAGCACAATCTCGCGGGGTGCATGTACATTGCGTAGCCAGTGGGCTTGTGGCTAGTGCTCACACATTCATCATTCTTGCTTGTTCAAGCTATGAATGTGCTGCTGGCACGCATTTCTTGATTCATAATGGTAGTTTGGGGGATGGCGGCAGCTACAACCAATTTAAGGCATCCAGCCAATTCTTCTTGAAATATATGGAAACACGTTTCCGTGAAGTGTATCATCATTTCTTGAGTGAGGAAGAGTTGGATGACGTTCTGGAAGGGAAGGATTTGTGGCTCACGGCACAGCAATTTTCTGATCGTTACCAAAAAAGAAATGAACTCCTCCAAGCTGAGATTGAAGCTGAGCAGAATGAAAATGGAGTCGCTAATGACAATTCAATTCCACCTATTACAACAGAACAAATCAAAGCTGCGGCCAAGGTAGGGGATGAACAGTTTAAGGAATACTGTGTTACGAAAGATGGATTTCCTATTGGAAAGTGGATCGAGTGGGAAGGTGGGGAACAGCCTGTAGGAGATAATATCGCTGTGCAGGTGATATTCGCAGACGGATTGGATGACGAAGGGCTTGCTGTAGACTGGGAATGGAGTAGTGGGAACGGTTGCGCGGATATTGTTAATTTCCGTATTATTCCACAAGATGAACTAGAAGAGTAATTTCGACAATCACGAAATCTTGCCACGGATGGCTTTATTTTGAAAATTAAATGAGGTAGAGTATCATGGGTATGAGTTATTGGGCTGAAATTGTTGTTGGACTTCCTTATGAGGAAGTGGGTAAAGATTTGAAAGAGAAGGTACAAGAGGAAGAGTTTTATCAACAAGACATTGAAGATAAGTCCCCATATTACGATGGTGGAGGACAAGGGTTGTTTGGTATCACTGTCAAATCTAGTGATGACTTTAGCTATGATGAAATCAACTTTGATAAGTTGACATTGAAAATCAATGAAGCCCGCTATACATTCAAACAAAATATTGGAATTGAGCCGAAGGTGTATATTACAACGCGAGGTTGTTAATTATGCGACGACTTGACTACGAGAAAACAGAAGGGGGTTATAACGTCTATTACAACTCCCTCACTTTTTGTGGGGAAATCCTTGTCAAAGAGGATGGATTCTATGATTTCTGGCCTAATATGAATAGGAACGGATATTGGGATAGTTGGGTGATGCGGAGCATAGCAGATAAGCTGGATGAGTTGAATAAACAGTGGCAAGAGAATATTAATGTGTATTTTGGAGAAAGTAATGACCAAACCTCTTGAAACATTGACAATCGGCTATACGCAAATTGCTCAAATCCTTGCATATCATGCGGATGAAGATTGGAAACTTCCAGAAGGGGTTCCACCATTGTCAACTATTCCCAAGTATTATTTCCAGAATGCCTTAGGCGACTATGTATTCATCCGTACACGAGACAGAGGGAAGGCACAGAAATATCTTGACGAGGAATACGGGGGAAGATACACTCTGCGTACATGGACTCTTGAGAAGGGGAATGGAAAGGGATGTAAAGCTACAGAGACAAGAAAAGGGCAGCATGTGCGGAATGAATCGTTTGGACTGTTTAGAGGATTGAAATGAAGGATAAATTGCTTATGTGGGTGTCGGGAGTGTTGCTAGTCCTCTCAATGATTGCCGCCCTCTACCAAGAAAATGTCAAGATGCAAGAATGTTCTGGCAAAGGTGGGGTGTTGGTGAGAGGAACTGTTGCAGAGGGGATGGTTTGTGTTCCGGGGATAGAATTGAAGGAGAACAAGTGATGAACAGTGAAAACACAATCAAGCTAGACAAGCGTTATCAATATTTTAAGAAGGATGTCCTCACTGGCAAGAAAGAGAATGTTACAGAATATTTTGAACAAGTGTACAATGGCTTGAAAATTGCTTCCACTCATGTCCAGAAAATGACGGATGTGTTGATGAGTATTGAAGAGGAAGCTGAGAAGAATGATGTTGTAGTGAGTGATACAATTAAGCGTTTGTTGGATAGTTTGGTGGAGAAAGAGAGTGAGTGAAACCTTCAAACATTTATACATCCCAGAACACATCAAACATTGGGCTATTGAGGGGGCTGTCCACTATCTTGAAACGTATTGTCGGCATTGGGCAAGCAAATCAAAAGATAAGCTGACAATTGAACATCTGGATCAAGCCAAGAAAGAAATGTGTCTTAGAGCTATTGCAATCCTCAAGGAATTTGATATGATTGATGGACCAGAACGGCGAGAGAGCTACATCATCAAGCCGGAGGCTAAAATGTATTTAGAACAGAAGAGGGGACTTGGACAGTGAACACAGAAAGTGTTGTACGAATGCAGCGGAAGCTGTGTGAATTGCAAGAATCTCTTGCGAGAGTGCAAGAGGAGAAAGAACATTTAATGTCTGCGCTACATGGCGTTATGGATGATATTCAGGGGTTGATTAGTGAGAGCTACGGTGTTTCCGGATTACACCTGAATGGAGATGTAGCCCCTTGGGACGAGATACTTCCCGGTGGAAGGTTTGAGCGATTGACGCATATGATTGATGCAGATTGTATTCTTACAGTGATTGAGAATGGAACACAAAATGTCTGAACATCCTTCCACATATTACACAACGAAAGTGTTGGCATCCTTGCATGAACAATTCACCCTTGCAAAAGAGATGGCTTATTACGGAGGATTTGCTGGAGCAGAACACTCTCGCAAAGCCTTCCATCTACGTCTAGCTATGCGTCATGTAGCTTTCATGTTGTGTACGCCAGAACAGAGGGAAATCATGTTGCAATACCACACGACACAGGAGAGGTTGGAAGAGACGCTAGACAAGCTAATTGAATACAAGCTGAAGTTTGCAGAAGGAGAGAAGGGTTGAATATTTACATCTACACAGCCATTTTTGGACTGTACATCCTTGGAGCAGCCTATTTTGAAGGGAAATTGAAAGAATGGATTGAATTGAGTATTCGAGTGGATAGCAAGTTTAGGGAACAATATGGATATGAGTATGGGAAAATATCCGGGGTGATTACGTCGTTTTTGTGGGGGCCAATTGTCATTCTGACAATTTTGTACACAGTTGGGAAAGGGATTATGAGAGGGATTAAAGGGGTGATTGTGAATTGGATTAAGAAGTAAAAGATGTAAAACATATCAAGTATTCAGCCAGCATTCTGAAAATGGATGTTGGGTTTTTTTGTGCCTTAAAAAATGTGTCCTAGCGGACACAATATTGCACATTAACGTGGAATTTGAGGCTTAAGGGATACAATAGTGGATATTATGACTGATGGTGGAGGGTATATGAACAAAGTATATGCTGGAGTTGGGAGCAGGGAGACACCCCTCATGTCTTGGAGAAGATGAGGAAGATAGGGAAATATCTTGCAGAGCAAGGATGGGTGTTGCGTAGTGGAGGGGCTATAGGAGCAGATAGCGCCTTTGAGCAAGGTTGTGACAGTGGAAGGGGGAAGAAAGAAATCTTCTATGCTAGTAATAACAAGGGAAAGATTGTTACAGATAAAAATGTATGGGAAGAAGCAGCGAAGCTGGCAGAGGGGATACATCCCGCACGGGAGAAGTGTAATGAGTATGCTAGGAAACTACACAGCAGGAATTGTTTTCAAGTGATGGGAGGGGATTTATGTTCTCCAGTATCCCTCCTCATTTGTTGGACAAAGAATGGGAAAGCCAGTGGAGGGACAGCAACTGCAATTAATCTTGCTTTAAGAAACAATATCCCTGTGTACAACTTATTCTTCGATAACACCCTTCAAGAACTTAGAAATATTTTATTAAAATAATTATTTTGTATCCTCAAGGATGAGGGATTTTCCGCCGAAAGCAGGGCTTTCATTTCAAATATCTCTTTCAACGCAAGTTGAAATATCTGTACTCATTGAAACGTCAACGTTTCATGTCATCTCTTTTGTGCGAAGCACAGCATGTATGTTCTTGTGTGGGCGTTATTAGGGATGGGTGATACCTTTTAAGGGGTGTGCAAAATGAGCCGTTGGCTCAAGTGGTGATAAGCACGAAGGGATGGCGGCATCTCTCACTCTTCTGTGATCCTAAAATATCCTGACTACCTACCCTCTCCAATGCCCCTCATTCACGCGCCAGCGCGTCATTTACCCTGTCCATTGGCTGTGCCAATACATTCCCCCATCCTAGACGTGGTTACGTCTAAAACGGCCTTTTCTGAGCGTTTCCTCGCTTGGCGTAGTGCTCAATGGCATCATATGCCAGCGAAGGGAATACTTTGACGTTTCACGTCAGAATTGTGACATTCCATTGCAAAGCAATGGGGTTGGCATACTCTTTGCCATGCTGGCATGAGGGGAGGAATTGATAGCGAAGCTGTCGGGGAGAGTGTTCCACGTGAAACAATGAGGCCTTTCGGCTGGCTTGAATGATATATAGGGTGCGATGCTTAACACTACCCACAAACCGGGGTACCCCTCCCTGTTAATCCACTCTGTCCTACGGACATCAATTACCTATCTCAGCCCATTAGCCTGCACACTATTTCTAATGCTATCGTTGACGATAGCGGCATTCCCTTTCAGTCCTACGGACTAACATTCTCCCCTACATGCTACGCATGAAGTGATTACATGCCAAACATTTACACCACACAATGACACACTCAACACTGTAACATCCATTACAATAATGTAACACCCACTACATAACACCCATTACAGAATGAGACAATGGGTAATGTAACATTCTATAATGTAACACTATTTTCTTGTATCCCTAGCATTGACCGTTTTTTAACCATTACAAAACATCGAAAGAAACTGTTGACATAGGGAAAGGGATATTCCATACTAGCTTTAAGACGGAAATCCGGGGAGACAATCACTACCCATGCGTGATTGTTATGGAATACAAGAAAAGAAAAAGCCGGATGTTAGTCCGGCCTTCTCTCTCTCTTTCCCCCTCCCTTATTCCCAAATTCCTACCTGAATCTTAGCAGCGTAAATCGCCGCCTTGAGGGTCAGGTAGAACCCTTCGACGGTTCCATAACCATAACTGCCGTAAAAGCCATCCATCTTGATCACTTCGTAGCCTTCGCCAGATGTGACAACAATGACCAAGCTGCTATTGTTTTCAATCGTGAAGATCACATCCATTTTCATTTCCCCCCTATCGGCTCATGCCGTGTTGTTGATAGCTCTAATCCTAGGCGATAGCTAAAAGCATGTCAAACACTCTTCTCAATTTTCTTGCATGGCGTTTAAACGCTCAGAAAGGCCCATTCCTGCCTTGCATCGCTACGGATGGGCCAATGTACTAGCACAAATGACAAAGCCACTAAAAAGGGGCTTGTAAGCGTTTCTAGACGTGTTTCTAATGCCATTCTTCCATGTAATGCTCTCGCATTTGCTGGAAGTCTTTCTCAATCTCCATTAACTCCCTTTCTAATGATTCCATGTCGGCTTGAATAACATCCTCGCCCAGAATTCTAGGTGTATCACTGGGACAATGACGGATGAATTTATCAGGCATCATATTGTCTAACCTCCCAAGTTCCTTTTCCGTAAATCATTCCCATTATTTCCTCCCTCCCTGAGCACTCTTTTAATCTATCCGCTTTCCATTCGTGAAACATGGAAATTGCAGTATTGTCATCCTTTGCCCAAAATGTTTTCTGCTTTCTCCCGCTGGGGGAGATGATTGCATAGGGGAGCATCATTTCCCCGATGATTTCCCCGTTAACATCGTCAAAATGTCTTAACATAACACTCTCCCCATAATCACTTTGTCGCAATCGACAATCTTTATCAGGATAGCACAAAAGGCATTCATTCCATAGTATCCGCCCCACCCCGCTTTTTTCTCTTCACTGTCATCCGACAATCGCAAAAAGTCTCCAATATGAAAAACAATCCCCTGATAGCGAATGAAGTTTTCGCTATCAATATCATCCAGATAATCAAAATCCGCTTTCTCTTTTTCGGACAATTCATATCCGAAAACCATGTTGCGAGGAACGTGATTAGAGATAAACTTCAAATCAGACATTTTGTGTCTCCTGATTATCAAACGACAAAACCAAACAAAACCCAAACAGAATCCCCGGAAGCAATAACCACGAATTACCGCTTACAAGGGCATAACCAAGCCCGAGACACGTAGCAATCGCTAAGATTGCATTCCCTGCCTTACTCTCTAATGCCTTGAAAAGAGCATTAAAGATAATGGTACTGGCGGCCATGATATATAAAACGGATGATAGCATTTTACTCTCCCTTTCCCCTGTATTGCAGCGCCAGAAAATCATCCTTATCCTGCCCAAACAATGGCATATTATAACTCCAATGATTCGGGTCTGATTCAGGAATGGCGGATTTGTTGCGCGTTTCCTTTCGGGAATTTAATTCCCGCATTACTGAATCACGCATTTTCTTTGGAAGCTCATACATGATTATTCCCCATCTTCAAAATTGACGGCTTTATAACACGCCTTATGTTCAGCCTTCATATCCTGTGCCCACTCAATTTCATAGAATGCCGTACAACCTGAGCGGGAAACATATTTAATTCCGTCATATCGGAATCCCCCCACGCCAATATGGCGTGAAAGGATATTCACCGCACCCCGCAGGGTAGTCGCCTTTACCTTTAGGCGCGTTACCCATGAATAATTCAACACCCCGCCATATAAATCAGTGTAATCGAAATAAAACACTTGCTTGGTTTTCATGTCATTCCTCTCTCGCATCCACCATAATAATGTTATAGCCAGCATCGGCTGGCAAGGATTGATGCATATCTAAACGATATTCCTTTGCCCCCATTCGCCGGGCGGTTTCCTTTGCGCTTGCAAGCATTCGCTTGAAATCAGGCTGATATTCTGTCTCAGTGTCCACCATTCCAGCAACATTGACACTATACCCATATTGATTCCCTACCTTGAAAAACTGAATAATCGCCTTCATGTCATTATCCCCTCAAAGTACATAACATTTTTGAACGGGCGCAATAATCCCGCACAATTTGGTCTGTGTTGCGGGAGAGATATTAGCTCCCATCTTCCGCAACTCATACGCCACACACTGGGCATATTGCAAGCTATCGCTTTTCCCCGTTTGGGCATAGTGGCGCAAGGCGCGGCCCATAGCCAATGTAAGACGTTGCCGCTTTTCGGCTTTTGTCTCCCAGTCAAACCCGGACGGCTGGAGAGCCAGAACCAAACAAGCAAAAGCCACAACAAAACAGAAAATAATCATTTTCTTTTCCCCTTAACGGTTATCAACTGTAGCGGAAACATCCCCGCTAGTAATATGGCAAGTAGCCAGCCAATTTTGGCCGTCTTCATCCGCCTCGATAAACGGGACATAAACATATTGCCCCTGTACAAAAGCCGCGCCCATATCAATCTCGCAAGAAATCCCCTTTTCCGTGAAACGCTTCGCTGCGCGGGAGAGGGCCAATTCTTCATGGTTAAATTTAACAATCATTTTCTTTCTCCCCTTGCGCCTATGGCGCGTTAACAATTCACTTTAGCGATTGTTCGCCAGAACAATTCTCTTTATTGCTAACCCTCCTTTTGTGGGAAGGCTAGCTAAAAGGGAATTGATTAAACTGAGTATTCCGAAAGGGTTTTAAACCCCTCCAATAATTCCACAGTTGTCACATGCGCGTGCCCTTTTTCCTTTGTTATGAACTGACACCACGACTTATATATAGCAATTGCTTGTTCGAAAGACCTACCACTATAGACAGTACCAACTGTCCCATTAGTAACCACAGAAAATTGACGCATCTTCTTTCCCCTTGTCGGCTTGTGCCGTGTTTTGATGATTTGCATTGTAGGGGAGGGGGAAAGGGGAGTCAATAACCTATCTTGTCAATTTGGGCCAATGTAACTTTTTTCTCTCTCCCCTCCCTTGCTAGGGCGAAGCAGACAAGGGCGCAAGCCTGGCAAGCGATTTTTCCTTCTATATGCTGGCTTTTGTCGGCTGGCTATCTGGCATAGCCTAAAGCTATCAAAATTTGCATATGCAGATAGCATGCCAACAATTCAAAAACCCGCGATCTTTATTTTTATAGGCTAGGGTACTGCCTGACGCCAGAACGCCTAAAAAGGGCCGTAGAACGCGTTTAAACGCATATTGTTAAATGATGACAGAATGATACTTGGCATGGATGCTGCATAACGTGAATGGATGACACTAACAATTGTACCATTGTGCAATGTCATATAGGAAACGGATAGCTAGGGATAAAATAATATAGCTGGAATGGATGCAATGAGGGAGTGAATAGCTAGCTTGCTATCAAATCAGGGACATTAGGGACGAAAGCTGGACCATTTAACATGCCGCGCCACTAGCTAGGTGTCTATCTATCATGTTCCGGCTAATTTGATTTTCCTTTGTTTTTAAAAAGTGCTTGTGTCAAAAATTTTCTAGGATTTTGAGTGAGTGGAAAACACGAACGAAAAATCATCCCCCCCCTAGTCTTAAAATTCCTTATTTCCCCTTTTCCTTTGAATCTCTTTCAATCATATATTCAATATGTTCCTTTGCGCGATTTATCCCTTTTTCGCCAAGATAACCGATAATGCCAACACGTGTTGAGTGCGTTATCCCTATTTTGTAAACCTCAAACCCTTTTTCTTTCTTATCTAATACCCAATAATATCCTTTTTCAAAAACAATTTCACTTTCTTTATAGCTTGACATTTCTCGCCTTCCTCAATAATCAAGATTCAAAAAAAGGGCCGACAAAATATTTAGCATAGAAATATCGGCCCTAGAAATATGACTACTCAAAAATCATGCGGATTTGTCACATAAACATCCAGTGCAATTTCAACAATATCCCCGTTATACACCATGTCCCGGCCGAGTGCGTCATAATCGAAATAACACGCAAGATTTCCCATCATCTTCTCAATGTTATAACAATCTGACACGAATTCTTCCGCATACTCCCCCGGCGTCCCCTCAAAAATGCACACTTCATCAACCTTGTCGAACACTTCATCACAAAAAACATCTTGCCAAAGCGTAGCATCACACAAGAATTGAAAGGCGTATTGTTCACGGCTATCAAGCCCTGCGTACTTATCCGCCCACTCAATCCACTGTTCCAGATTGCACTGACTGGGAGGCACAATTTTGGCAAAATCGCTAGCTTCCTCATCAATCGCTTGAATCTCATACTCTTCGACAGGCTGGCCAGAAGAGTTAAGGTTAGCCTCTGCTTTTTCTGCATACTCTTCAAAAGAGTCAAAATAGAAGCCTTGGGCGGAAACATCGTAAGGTTGGGCGAACAGTTGCATAATCTTGTCTCTCTTGATGTTGAGGCACTACCATTAGCGCCTTGTATGATTGATGATATAGCCTATCGGCTAAGGTGTCAAGCCCTTACAAAATAAAAATCAGTAGACTTTTCATCTTGCCATTTTTCAGACTTCAAAAATTTCCATTTTCCCTTGATTCCTTGATTCTTTCTTGCCACTTGTAAAATTTCCTCATGCGAAGGTTCGCCAAGATTACACAAATGGTCAACCCGGCAATATAGCCCTTCGCTGTCCGGCTGGAATGCCACTACCCTATCATGCTTTCCATAGTTAGTGATGACAGAATCTTGATCTAGTTTCAAAAGGTTTAAATGACCAAAACATCCATGCCATTTATCACCCCAAGCGTTAACATAGTGAAGTTTTTCATCTTTCCACTGTTCACCTGTACAGAGCTTCATAATTCTGTCCTCTTGTGCGTTTCAATGTACCAATTATTGCATGATATAGTGGAACATGCAATAAGGGAGTGTAAAGAAATGTAACATCCTTGTTACATTGTCATTTCAAAAAGCCACAATGCCGCAAGGCTTTTTCCCAATAACGCATAGTGCGGGCATTTCCTCGCTTGGGATGCAAAGAATAGCTAACCTCCTCGCAAGTAGAATAATCTTCAATTTGTGGATAGGTGGATAACCAAGAATCAGCACAAGCGGGATAATCGCTTGTTTGGCTATATCCCTTGCTTTCAATATAATCCACTAACTCGCGTAAAGTGAATTCCCTATCTTCAAAAGTGAAGCCCCTTTCTTCAGCCTCCCCATTTTCAGCACTTTCCGGAGTGACAATTTTGTAACATTCAGAAATAATCAAAGGCATTCTCAATTCCCCAATTGTGCAAGCCATTGCTTAAACGCTTGCGTGACGTTGTCAAGCCTTTCCAGCTTAGTCAACAATATTTTATCCGCTTCCTTCTCAGGATTAAAGCGGATAATAATCTGTTTCACTTTGCTGGCGTACTGCTTTTGTGAGGGGCCATATGTTGACATTTAATTTTCCTCCTCTTCCGTTTCATCACCATTTTTAGCAATTGGTGGGAGGCTTTTCCAGTATAACACATTATCATATCTGAGCGAATCTTCCCAAGGGGAATTTATCTCTAAAAATACCCGTAAGTCATGGTCATTTCGACGACAAGCGAACTCCATAAGGGTACAAGCAATTCGGAAAACATCCCCCGTAACTGCTAGGCAGTATTCCCCATACATTCCTCGCCCGGAATAATTCATAACATCAAATCCGCCCAAGGATTCCGAGCATTCGATGATAGATTCCGCAATGGCTTGACAGTTCATTTTTCATTTCCTCGCTTACAGTTCAATAAAATCAGAATCAATATCTGGAGCATAACACACTTCAATCCGGTCATCCCTTGTTAGCAGATTGCGTGCCTTTTCCTTCACTTGTTCTTCATTCTCTCCCTTGATAAGCCAGCGGGAATAGTTATTAGCCCTCCAATGGTAAATCACCACATAAAAAATCTTCATCTTGACACCTCTTCACATTTCTATTACGTTGCCGCCTATCTTATGATAAGCGCCTTAGACACATGATAGCTATATCACTTGAGAGTGTCAAGTGATTTCATCCACCACTCAAGAGCTAATTTCAATGCGAATGTATCCACATAGTGAACGGATTGTTGCAGGAAGTAACCACAAGTCCGCATCCACCACTTATAATTTGCAATCGCTTCATTTTCAGGAAAAAGCAATTCCAGTAATTCATCATCGGTTGCAGGGGGAAAGACAAAATCTTTAAAGCTAGTCATCTTGTGTTCCTCGCTTGTGCGTTGTGTTGATAAGCGAATGATATAGCCCTTCCCTTGATATAGCAAGCGGAAAGCACAAGCTAGAATGTAACAGATTGTAAACGATAAAACAGGGTTAGGCATATATAGAAGAAATTGCCCGCCTAGCGTCCAATACGCTTAAACGCTCAGAAATGCGATTTAAGCCTGTTTGATAGGGGAAAGGCTACAAGGGTAGGGGGAAGGAGGAGAAAAGGGCAGGAAAGGCCCATAGAAGCGATTTTAGAGCTATTCCGCTATGGCTGGCGGTAGCATTGTCTGGAGCAACACACATTAGGGATGATTTCTCAAAGAATTTAACATTCCCCGCCACCCTCTTTCCTTGTCGCCGCCCCTTGCGGCTGATTTGAAATCCCCTCTTTTCAAAAAATCCCTCGTGTCAAAAATTTCCTAGGATTTTGAGTGAGTGGAAAACACGAACGAAAAATCATCCCCCCTATAAGAGAAATTCCCTCTTGTCCTCACGGACAAAACACAACATTCTTGCTGTTCCAGCAAAGCTACACACAAAACAACAAATGTAAAAGCATTACAAGAAACACAACACAAAGCGACAGCTTTAAAAGCAATACACAAAACCATTGATACAACAAACAATGAAATGTGTATGTATTATTGACAAGCATTGCTTGTCAGCAGAACACAAGCATTCCTACGGAATGAATTGTACACATCTTTAATTCAGGGATTTGAAAATCTTTCCTCAAAAATATCTGGTATTAAAATATCCCTAAAAATATCCCACATGAAATATTGAATGGGATATATTGTACAGCATGTGCTGTACATGGGAGGATGTTGTGCGAAGCACAAAATATACTCTTCTTTAAAAGAAGGGTCTTCGTGCGGCTTTCCGCACAAGTGGGGACAACGTATGCGGAGCATACAATGTAACATGATTGAAATTTGTTGTGAATTTCAACTAAGGGTTGAATTTGTTAGATAGGATGTAATCAAGAAAGGTTGTGTTTGTTCTTCTTTATTTATATATTTTCTGTTCTATTATCTAATAACTAACCTTTAATGGTGTGCAACTATTGCACCATGCCTAAGTGCAACCATTGCACTATGAACGTGCAGGATTTGCACTATGCCCCGTTCTTTACTTTGTGTTACAAAGTACTTCTTGCTTTATTTCATATACAGCTTTATACTGAATGTAGGAGGGGAATTATACGGAGATACAACAATGCTTGACAACCAGAAAAAGTTCAACTATCGTGATGCTTCTGAGCAAGAAGTATTGGACCATGTGCTGCAATCCACACACCAAGCCGTACAAGCGGCTAAGGCATACTACACTAGACAAGGGGAAAGAGATGTTGTAAAACGCATCAACGATGCTCGTGATAAGGCTAAGATGATTAGGCTTCAACTTAAAATAGAGGAATCCCGCAATGAAGTTGATGGTGGAAATACCAACATCTATGGTGAGTAAGATTGACGAAGTGAGAGGAGAGATGAGTAGGGCAGCATATTTATTTAACAGCTTAAAAATTAAGCTGGACAAAGACAGAGAAACATTAAACGAATCCGCCACGCAAAGGGGAGAACAACATGAAGCAGAAAAAGGAAATAATTACAATTTCCAGTCAATTCGAGTTGACTAAATACATCTTCAACTCTATCAAGAAAAATCACTTGTCCCAATCTGAACGTGATGTGCTATTGGCTATTGTCAATTTCATGTCTCCAAAAAATGATTGGACAAGTTATCCCTCCTACGAAAAGATAGCCGATCTAGCTCTAGTCAGTGTACGCACAGCAAAATCGGCTGTCAAAGTTCTCAAAGAAAAGAAATTAATCTCTTACAAACAAGGAAGAAGTGGTGTTTCTAATGCCTATTCTTTTTCTTTTGATGGCATATCTTCTTTGACAGAAATCCCTGTTAAATATTCTAAAACAAACAATGCAAATAGTAAGGAATCAAATGTGTCTACTTACTACGGCATAGACGACGATGAATTTTTGAAGGATGCTCCCTTCTAGGACTTGACACCCCTCTCACAACATGCCACAATGCACACATTGAAACGGAGAACTGCCATGAAAACCTTCTACAAAGTAACAAAACACTTCACCTCTGGCCCACTTGAAGGGATGACTATTACAGAAGTGACGACTGTCAAGATGGAGACTGGTAAAGAGTATTCTTCTTGCGACAATAAAACCAAATACACTGTAACAGCTTGTGAGGAAGCATGATGGCTAAAGACAGAGTTAAAGCTATAGCAAATGTCCGAGGAGGGTGGATGTGTGCTTGGGTATATGTTGACCGCAGGTATATGTATAATGGTGCTGGAGCATTTGAGGTCACGTTGCATAATTCTCTTGAATGTTGTGATGCTCTTGAAAAAGCTGTAGAGATGTGCAATGAAAGTATTTACAATGGGAATGGATACAACAAAGAAGGACATTGGAAGTGCGGAGAAATCGATGTTTACAAATGTGTTGGTGATAGCATTACAATGATCGTAAATAAGAGACGTGTCTTGTTCAATGGAGATAAAGAGCAAGCAAAAGCAATCATAAAAGCTACAAGAGCCGCACACGATATTGCAGATAAGGAATATGAAAAGGAAATGCGGAAATGGTGAGTAAGAAAACAGATATTAAAGTTGGTCAGATTTGCTGGACAACTGGTGGGCATGTCATGGATTTCCTAAATGGAAGACTTGTTAAAGTTACAAAGGTTTCCAAGAACGGAAGTGTGGAAGTGAGGCTGCTAAATCCGACAGCACAAGATGTTATTGCTCTTGGCAAGGATTGTAGTTTTGGGTATTCAAATTCTTTTTGGTTATTCACATCTCCTGAAGATTGGCGAGACTGGATGGAGGGAGGTCCAGACAGTGTTACTCAACCCGTTGAGCAAAAGAAAGAGTTGACATGCCATTCTTGTTCTAGTAAGATTACATCCAAGATGAAGTTTTGTGCTGAGTGTGGTGCAAAACTTTAAACCCAAATCCGGAGAACATCATGGGAACACGGTATAACATCACTCTTTCTGACATCACTGAAAAGATGGGAAGAGAGGTTGAATATGATAGCATTACAGGGTTGCGTCATGTTGTAGGGGGAATTTGTGGATGGGATTTCTCCTCTTTTGGTGGACATACTTTTTCTGGCCCTAATATCGGTAAGCCGGAATTGGATGAAATCTTCCGCCAATATAATGTAAAGCCTGAGTATTATTGACATTGTGTTGCTATTTGGAGAAATGAAATGACTAAGTACAACGTGCGTATCAGCTTCAATGGGGACTTCTTCTATACCGAAGTGAATGCCTCTTGTCGCAATGAAGCTATCAAGAAGGGGCGCAAGAAGTTCCGTGCTTCCTCTTGTGGGAATATGAAGATTGACGCAATTCATGCTGTGCAAGTGATTTGAGAAAACAGAAATGACCATGCTAGAATGTCTTTCCCTTCTTCTCTTGCCACAACACTCTGAAATGTGGATGCGTCCTAAGCGTTGGAAGGGATGTAAGATGGCGTATTGTTTGAGCTTTGATAAGCTGAATACAGAGCTTGTCCCCGGAAGACGAGGTGGAGAGGCAGCAATGACATGTTGTGTATATTCCCTCCTTGAAGAGTGGGAAATTGTTTCTCCTGATACTGTTTTGAATGGTGAATGATATGATCCTCGCAGAGGAGTCCCTTGAACAACGTCTTTATCGTTATGCAGAAGGGATGCTTCATCATCCTAACCCTATAACACGTTGGGTACATCGGAAGATGTATTTTGAACTTTACTTCAGTGAATATTTGGTGAATTGAAATGAACCTCGTAGAAGCAATCCTTGAATTGCAAAAGCCTGAAAATGTCGAGACAAAGTGTATCCGCCCCCAGAGTTGGAAGGATTGTTATGACCATTTTACAATTGAAGACTATAACATTGGAAGCAGCCCGCTTCTTGTCTATCAACGTGTGGAGTATGATCCTTACGAAGACCCCGGTTTTTACATCCCGTATCATGTTGACGAGTTGACAGGGGAGTGGGTGATGTGTGACATTCCTAAAGAAGAGGATTTTCAAGCATGAACCCCATCCTCCTCACCCTCATCATTGCATCCACTAACACACGCTCCCCTGCATTTACGAGTGTTACACAAGAGTACAACAACATCATTTCTTGTATGGAAGCTAAATCAGCTATGCTGAAAGAGATTAAGGCTTCCATCAGCATCCCTGTTGATGTTGTTGCAACGTGTACGCAGAAATAAATAGGATTTCACGAAATCCGCTATTGCACATGAGAGAAAAGTGTGCAAGAATACAAGCATTCAATGAACAACGAGGTAGAAAGAAATGAGTAAGTTTAAAGTTGGGGATAAGGTAAGGCGTATTCAATCAGGTCTTAGTCTCCTGCCCGTGGGCTATGTCGGGATGGTTACAAAGGTATCTGAAACCGGGAATTGGATTTCTGTAGATAATCTTTCTAATGAGGGAGACAATGTTCCCTTCATTGCGGATTCTTTTGAGCTTGTTGAATCTTCAGCGACAGATGTTTCACCCCCTCTTGGCCTCATGCCCAAGAATATTTGGAATGACAAGCTGAAAGAAGCTCTTGACAACTTGGAAAGTTCTTTCCTCGCTGAACGTAAGGAAGAAGTGCGTCAAGCTATGGCTCGCTATATCCAAGCTGGAATGGATATTCCTAAAGAGTGGGTGGAAGAGTTGTTGGAGTTGAGTGGAGGAGAGGCGAAGGGAGACACCAAATCTAACTCGGGGGAATGGATTGAAAACACCCAAACGATAAATTGTCATCCAGCATCTCTTACAAGGAAAGAATTGATTGAAGTTGAGTATCGCAATGGAGAGCGGGAAAAAGAGATTGCCTCAAGGTGGACATACGGGTGGAACCAAACAGACTACGAGAATTATGATATCGTTCGCTACAGAATTATTGGAGAAAACAAATGAAACTTCTTATTGCTGCAATGTTTTGTGCTGGAATTGCACATGCAGAATTCACCCCCATTCCGTTATGTGATACTCTTGTCAGCTACAGTATGAAGGGGTACTCCACTAACGTGGACATCATCCTGAAAGAAAAGGACCAGCAAAAGCGCATGCTAATGCTATATGGGAATGCTTTGCGTGAACGTGGAATGAAGAAGAGTGAGGTGTATTTGATGCTGATGAACACTTGTCGGGAACACAATGCTGTACAACAGCAAGAGAATCCGGCTCAGGAAGCTATCCCGGAACAGCAACCAGCATTCCCTGTTGAAAAGTTTCAGGCTAATAGCTAAAAGTTATTGAGGAAAAGTAAAATGCTTTCTGAAAAGTTACAAATGAAAATTAGTTTAGCTGTTTATGCTATGGTAACGACTAATTTTTCGATGATGTGCAATCCTTTTTACCGTGGAGAACTGTTTGAATGGTATAAATTTAAGGAGATGTGCGTCAGCAGAGTGAGGTCTGAACTTTTTATTTATTTCCGAGAAAAGACTAAGATTACATCTGAAATGTTAGATTTTGCACAGACTGAATGTGAATTTATTTGTGATAAAATGCTACAAAATTCTGGATTTCTTGAGGAAGAGTAAATGTTTAAGAAACACATCACCATGTCTTCCCTCTCCATCGGAGAGGATGGAAAATGGACAGCTTCGCTGCAAGAACGTATCACATTCATTCCACTCCCTTTGTACAAGAATACGATCATTGCAAGTGGGAAATGTGTAGGGAAGCAACTTGTGCAACCGCACAAGATTGGGTATTCTTCTTCACATCCAGTGAAGCGAGAGAATGTTGTGAATGCGATTGAACAGCAATGGGCCGTGTTTGCGAATTGAGGAAGGTAAAATGTCAACTAAGTTCCTAGCTGCACAAGTGGTGGAATACGAGACTTCTTTTGGGGAAATTAGTCATTACTATGTTTCCTCTATTGACCGTGAATGTTCTTCTGGAATTGGTGGAGAATATACAGAAACTCTCGTTTGGACTTGGAATGTTGAAGATCAGAAACGTGAGAAATTGATCTACCAAACAGGTGCATTCACTCCAAACAATTTGTACAAGCATAAGCGTGTGATTGAAGTGCTAAGTGAATTTGGCGAAGAGGGGTTATTGGAGAAAGAGATTTAAATGGCATACCAGAAAGGAAAAGTTATGAAGCAGGCTGTGAAATATTCTAAGAATGAAGTGGAAACTGTGGAGGATGTTCTAAAGTACGGAATCCTTGAAATTCCAGAGCGGGGAATTTCTTTAAAAACCGCAGAACATTTTGGTGTTCGTACCGCAGTTAGTGAGGCTGATGGAAAAACCCCTATCGCTCACTATTTCCCTTATTATTTGGATGGGAAACTGGTTGGCTTTAAAAAGCGTGACCTCACTGTCCCTAAATACTCCGAGTCTCACTTCAGTGTGGTCGGGTTTCAGGGGACGAAGTGCGACTTGTTTGGTATGATCGCGGGAAATAAAACTGGCGGTAAAAAGGTATGGATTACAGAGGGAGAGTATGATGCCCTAGTTCTCTGGCAAGTGCTGAAGAACAAGTACCCGTCTGCCAACCCTACAGTGATGAGCATTAGTAGTGGTACAGCCAATGCTGTTAAGAATATTGGTCAAAAACAGAATCAGCAATACCTTTCCAAGTTTTCAGAAATCATTCTTGCTTTTGATGCCGATAAGGCAACACAAGAAGAACGAGAGAAAGAGCGTATTGTGAAGGGTAAGGATGCAATGGCTGCTGTATATGGCCTAATGCCCGATATTAAATACGTAGACATGCCAGAGGATTATGACCCCTGCGATATGGTGGAAGAGGGGCTGGATGAGCAACTTTATTGGCTTGCCATGAAGCCAAAGAGTTATGTCCCCGATGGATTTGTTAAATATGAGACATTCCAAGATAAGGCCAAAGAGCTTCCCCAACTTGGAAAGCCTTGGCCGTGGCCTACGATGACAAAACTTTCTCTGGGGCGACGGCTTGGAGAGGGGCATTATATCGGTGCAGGGGTTAAGATTGGCAAGTCCGAGTTTGTCAATGTCTTGACAGAGCATGTTATTTCTCACGAGGGGAATAAGATTGCTTTGTTTAAGTTCGAGGAAGAACCTGAAATTACTTGTAAAAAGATTGCGGGTAAGATGTATCATAAGGATTTTACAAACCCTGAGAAAGTGATATTTATTCAAGAAGATGGAAGTTTGAAGAACATTTATGGAGAATTGATCCAAGACAAAACGGGGATGTTTACTCAAGAACTTCTTACTCAAGCTGTAGATGCTGTTGGGGACAATGTGATTTATTACAACAACTACGGGGCTTGCTCGTGGGATGTTGTAAAGGGGGCTATCCGTCATGCTGTTCTTGTGGAAGGGTGTCAGGATGTAGTTATTGATCCTATCTCCCGCATGGTGCAAGGATTGACAGCAGCAGAGGCTAATACGGCCCTTGAAAAGTTTGCGGATGAGCTTAGTAAAATGGCAAAAGACTTGGGATTTACCTATTATTGCTTTTGTCATTTGAAATCCCCAGAATCCGGCCCCGCACATGAACGAGGCGGAAAAGTGCTGAGTCATCAATTTACAGGGAGTCGTGCGATGATGCGCTCCACCTATTATATGTGGGGAATTGAGCGCAACAAAGACCCGGACCTTGATGAGAAAGAGCGCAACACATCCACCATTGTTCTTCTTGAGGACCGGAAGTATGGGAGAAGCGGGTATTTCAAGGTTTACTATAACCCCAAGACAGGAGATTATAAAGAACCTCCAGAGGGATTTTTGGAATCAAGTA
The DNA here is from genome assembly GCA_041909865.1 of Candidatus Altimarinota bacterium. Classification (GTDB taxonomy): domain Bacteria; phylum Patescibacteriota; class Gracilibacteria; order BD1-5; family UBA2023; genus JABFSX01. The sequence continues at coordinate 50,285 of JAYRRZ010000060.1, forward strand.
TTGAAACTTTGGAGGAATATGAGAGGCTGATGGCCGGTGGTGCAGGTTTCTAAATTAGTTATCACGCTTGACAACGCCCCTTCTATGCCCGACAATGCGTTCGGGCTTTTTATTTTCTGGAGAGATGTGTGGATAAGATCAAACAAGATTTTTCAAACCCGCAAGGATTCTGCTATGATGTGGAGTCTAATGGATTTTATTTTGAGGCAACTGAAATCTGGATGATCCACATTAAAGACTTGCACAATCCAGCGAAAAAGCTAACTATCTACCCTTTTCGAGATGGCAAGGAAAAATGCAAACAACAGTTTGTAGACTTCTTCGAGCAATATGAGAATCCATTTATTGTATTCCATTTTGGTCTTGGGTTTGATGCTTTTATTACAAGAAAGTTTCTTGATATTGAATTCAGTGTTGGACCGGACACATTCAATGGTTCTCCGTGTGTCTATTGGGACTCCTTTTACGCAAGCCAATACATTGACCCTGACTTGAATGGTCATGGCTTGGAGCCTTGGGGCGAGCGACTTGGATTGAATAAGATTGAGTTTGATGACTTCAGTCAGTACTCTGAAGAGTTAGATATTTATTGCCAAAGGGATGTGGATTTGAATATCAAGGTTTTCTGGAGAGAGTGGGAAGCCTTTCGTCAAATGTATGATTGCTCTAAGGAACTCCCTGAGCATTTTCGTGTTGGTCAGAAGTCTCACTATCTAATGTCTTGTCAGGAATATACAGGTTGGCAATTTGATATTGAAGCAGCGATTGCTTTGAAGCCAAAGATTGAAGCTATGATGCAAGAGATTGAGCAGGACGTTGAGCCTTCCCTTCCTCCTCGCAAGTTGAAAAAGGGAGAAGAGAAAGAGTACACAATGCCTGCAAAACCATTCAAGAAGGACGGTAGCATTTCAGCATCTATGATTAAGTGGGCAGAGAAACACAATGCAACCATTGATGGAAACAATGTGATTGCTTACGGAAAAGAGTACAAAATCGAAGCAGGGAAGCTACTGGATATTCAAATGCCCATGCGACTTGGTAATCAAGAGGATTTGAAAGATTGGTTCTTGGAGCAAGGGTGGGAACCTACTTTGTGGAATTATAAAAAGGACGAGCGTGGAAAACCGATCCGGGACGAGAAGGGTAAATTGATTCCAACCACCCCGAAGATTCAGGAGACAGGAAAGGTTTGTCCTAATCTTGAGAAGTTGCAGGGGGATTTACCTAAAAAGGTTGTTAAATGGTTGTCATTGCGTAATCGGCATTCTGTGTTGAATGGGTGGCTTGAATACCCCCGTTTGAAAATGGACGGGAGGCTCCCCGCTTGTCGGACTGGAATAACCCCCACACATAGGCAACGGCACGCGATTTTGGTTAATCTGCCAAAAGCAAGCGATAAGGTGTTACTTGGTAAGGAGTTTCGCAGCCTGTTTATTGCGAATAAGCTCGTATCTGTTGATATGGCAGCATTGGAAGGGAGATGTCAAGCTCATTACACATACAAATATGATGACGGCGCAACAGCAAGGGAATTGTTAGATGGGGATGTTCATTCAAAAAATGCCAAGGCTTTCTATCCAGAAGAGACAAAAGAGTTTGACCCTTCTTCTCCTGATTTTGACAAAGAGGCTCCGGGATTTAAGCCCTATCGTGATAGAAGTAAGAATGGGTATTATGCTGTTCTCTATGGAAGCGGACCTCCCAAGCTGGCACAAGTGCTTGGCAAGCCTATCAAGGATGGAGAAAGGTTGTACAATGCGTTTTGGGAAGCAAACCCTGCGACAGCAGCTTTGAAAGACAATGTAGAGAAGTTCTGGAATACAACCGGGCAAAAGAAGTGGCTTCCGGCTATTGACGGAAGAAGGCTTATGACTCGTAAAAAGAACGCCCTTTTGAATATGATTTTCCAAGCGGCAGGCGCAATAAGCATGGACTATGCTATTTGCTTTCTAGACAAGTGGTTAGGTGGAATTAAATTTGATGAGATGGGGCGTCCGTACTATTTGTACAAAGGAAAGGCTGTAAAGCGAGTGGGATATATGCACGATCAGACAGACTGGGAATGTCCTGAAGAGTTGGCAGAGGATTTAAAAGAGTTGATTGAAAAGTCCTATGCTTCGGCGGGGAAATACTTGAAGTTTACCGTCCCTCTTGTTGGAGATGGTAAGGTGGGAAATAATTTGAAAGAGGTACATTGATGGAAGAGTGGAGAGATATCCTTTGTTGTGAAGAATGGAAAGGGGTTTATGTAGTTAGTTCGTCGGGTGTAGTAAAACGGATTGGCGATGAGTCTGGCCGTCTAGTACGGAAAATTATTGGACCTGATGGAGAGATACCTGAACGCGACAATGGAAATGGATACAAAATGGTGCAACTCAGGCTAAACGGGAAAATGAAGAATATGTATATCCATCGACTCGTAGCTATGGCATTTATACCAAACCCTGAAAACAAGCCTTGCGTTGGGCACAAAGATCACAACAAAGCTAATAACACTGTGGAGAATTTGTATTGGTGTACACATGCAGAAAATACACAACATGGTGTAAGGGATGGGAAGATTAACGCAAAGAAGAGGGGAACAACTAAGAAGTTATCTTTTCAAGAGGTTTGTCAAGCTGCAATCCTTGCAAACAAGGGAGAAGGGATTGCTGCAATTGCTCAAATCCTTGGCTTTCCTAGAACAACCATCTCAAGTTTATTCAATGGAAGGAGTAATGCGGAACTTTTTCAATTTGCTTTGCAAGAATTGAAATAATCTCTTGACACCCCGCACAAGGATGTGCCATACTTCTCCCATCTTGAACACACAAGCGAGAAATGAAATGTCCCTAGATGTCACTCTTACAGAAGTGAAGCCAACTGAAGTCTATTGGCGAAACATTACACACAATTTGAATACAATGGCTAAGGAGGCTGGAATTTACATGGAACTCTGGCGTCCAGAGGAGATTGGTATTACGAAGGCTCATCAACTGATTGGCCCGTTGACGGAAGGGTTGAAACTTCTTACAATGCGTCCAGAGCATTACAAACAATTCAACCCCTCGAATGGATGGGGAAGTTATGAAGGGTTGGTGGACTTTGTGAAAGAGTATTTGAAAGCGTGTATTGACAATCCGCAAGCGGATGTTCATACTTGTCGTTGACATTTATTTTCACAAATAAATTGTTGACACCCTTATACAGTGTGATATGCTAGAGAGACAAGCTACTTTTTAGAGAGAGGTGAACAGATGACTACTTCCAAAGTGACAGAAGGAATGTACATCCGAACTATTGTCCATGAACCCGGCTATTTTGAGCTTGGACAGCGTGGACAATGTATTGCGTATGCAGAAGATGAAGACAGCGTAGATGGATACGCTTATTACATCAAGTTTGATGACGAGGTGTATTGGTATCTTGAGGCGGATGAATTTGAGTTGGAGCAATAATGGACTTCCATTCTGTTATTTCCCAATTGAAAACTCTTGACGAGGAAATGCTTTCCCTTCCAATCAAGAATATTTCAAATGAGGATTTGAAAAAGCTATATTCTCTTGTGGCTGAAATTCGAGAGAGTAGCAATCTATTGTGGCGTGTTCCATTTCTTGAAATGTGTGCGCGTGATTTGTTTAATTCTGGCAATACGCCAGATGCAGCTTGAGAGAGAGGAATAATGAACGCACTTGTATAAACAGCTTTATAAGATTTACCCCATTAAATAGTTCTTATGAACTAAAAACACATTCATTGACAAACAAAAGAGGATTCACTCTATGAACTTTAAATTTAATGTAACGAAAACCACCACCACTGAAGGTGGCAGCAAGAAGGAAGTGGATTGGGATAAGCTGCACGAACACATCATTTCTGCTGCTGGAACGGAAAAGAAGGCACGCTCCATCCCCGGTGCTATTTCTGGTATTTATGATCTTGGTGAGCAAAATCGTGGGGATGCAGAGATTGACGTGGATGATGCTGAATTTCGCAAGAAGTTCCCTGAATATGATGGCTCTGACTCTTCCAAGAAGCTGATTGCATCCAAGCGGAATGGCAGCTATTTCAAGGATGAAGCTGGAAAGACGTTCTATTGCTATCCGCAAAAAGCTGTACAGCAAGTGGCTATTGCTGTTGACTTCCCACAAATCCTTGTTGATAAGGGTCAATTCTTTGGCAAGAGTAACAAGCTCCCGCTGCGTATGCTCTTGAATGGAGAATTCAGCATCAACAAGGAACGCATTGTTGGCAAACCCTTCTCCATTGTGGAGAAGAAGTATGACGATGGCGTGTGGGCTTTTGCCAAGAATAATGGCCTTCACAAGCTGGCTGATGCGGCAGATATTCTGGACGAGCGTGGCTATTTTACAAAGGACCGTATTGGAGAGTTGCTTGGCAAGGTTGCGCTATTCAAGATGCGTGTCTGGATGAAGCCTGCCAAGACAGGGGATAAGAAGTTCTTCACGGAAGAGATTTCTTTGAGTGGTCCTATCCCCGAGGGCGTGAATGTGCCGGAATATGATGAGAGTATTCTGCACGGTGTTAACCTGTATGGGGAGAATGACGAAGAAAGTGTCAAGCAGCTTCGTTTGTGCGTTAAAAACACAATTGCTCGCGCAAATAATTTTGAGGGAAGTGACATTCAAAAGATGTTGGAAAAGCTGAGCGGGAATTCTGGCAGTAGTGGGGGTTCGCAGAACCATTCTCCCAAGCCAGCGGCTTCTAATGTTGCTGTGAAGCAAGAGAAGCAGGAAGAGGTGGAGCAAGAGGATGAGGACTTTTCAAGTGAATGCCCCTTCTGATAATTAACAATATGGGGCTGTAATGGCCCCTTTTTATTGGATAGAGAGTATGAACTTCAAAATTAGCTACGACGATGTTATGTATCTTGCAGCCCGTATCACTGACACAGGTTGTGCTCAAGGCGATATTGACATCCGAGAATTGGAAGAAAATCTACAAGATAAGTTTGGAATTGATTTTGATAACTTCTACGATTTAATTGGGGAATTGGCTCCAATGTGCGGTTCAAGCGTATCTGAACGAAATGGCAAGAATTGTTGTGGGTTTGCAGATAAGAAGAATGGATTTTATATGGTAAAAGTTGAAGAGGAGAATGAATGATATGAGTAATATCCCTGAACAAAAACGTGGTCGAGGAGCGCCTAAAAAGAATGATCGAGAGGCATTGGATGCTATTTTGAAGAATGACGCCTCTCGTCAAAAGTTCAAGGAAGTAGTGGATAATTTGGTGGATAGCAAGGTTTCTCTCACATTCAAGCAAGAAACACATACATCAGATATTAATGGAGCGAGTGAAACATTCAAGCTCAGTAAGGGGTATTTGAATGCCTTGGTGAATGGTATTGCTGCTGACAAGATTAAGGAAGTGGCAGAGAAGGGAAGTTTGATTGCTGAAACTGTGGAAATTTTGGGGTATTGATTATGTGTGAAATTATCAAGTGGTCTTCTCTTTCTGAAGAGTTGCAAGAAGGTTTTGAATATTGTGAAGTAGACGAGGAGAGTGGTTTCATTGTAGTTCAAGAGGGAGATTGGATTAGCCAAGGAAAGTATGAATACTGCACTAACGTCTTTCAACGAATTTCAGATGGTAAATATTTTGCTCAAGACAGGTCTCGGTCTGGAAGTTATTTCTCTGATTATTATTATAGAGATGCTGAAAATCTTTATGAAGTTGAGAAAAAAGAAGTAATCGTAATTGAGTGGAATAAAAAAGGAGAGTAATTATGCCCCGTCTCTGCTTCGATTATGACAGCGTGTGCTATGCCGTAGGATTTGCTGCTGAAACTCGCTCAATTGTAGCCACCCACAAGAACAGCAAGGATAGCTGGACATTTGCTAATCGGACAGAGTTTTATGGACGAGATAAGAAGGGCGGGTGGCTTGAGGAAATGAACCTTCTACGCGACTCCCCTTGGCTTCCAGAAGAGTTTGAAATTCAAGATATCCAAGAGGCAAAACCTCTCTCCTTGGCAAGGGAAATTCTCAATTACAAAATCCGAAGTGTTGTAAAGCATCTTCATGCCAAGGAGTACTATGGTTGGCTAGGGAAGGAGAAGTCATTCCGACACAATGTAGCCACAATCCTTGAATACAAGGGAGGGAAGCGTAAGGAGAACTTGAAACCTCTTTTGCTTCCGCAAATCACGGAAATGATTTTGCAAGAGCACAACGGGAAAGTAGCTACTCATCGCCTTGAGGCAGATGATTGGCTCTCCATTGATAGCTATGAAGCGTGGAAGGATTGGAGCAAGACAAAGAGTGACCGCCATCGCCTGATTGCCATTACAGAAGACAAGGATCATTTGCAATGTACGGGGCATTTCTTTAACCCGGATAAGATGGTGTTGCCGGAAAGTGTGCAAGGATTTGGGAAATTGTTTTGGCGTGATGATACGGCAAAACCGATGTTAAGTGGAAGAGGTAGAATTTGGCTCTACTCAATGACACTTTGTGGCGATAAATGTGATAATTTTAAGCCTAGCGAATTGGCTCAGAATGCGCGTTTTGGCGATACAGCCACCTACAAGCTCCTATCCCATTGCCAGAACGACAAAGAGGCTTTAACGGCCCTTGTAACGCAATACAAGGCATGGTATCCATCCCCTGTAGAGTATGTTTCTTGGCGTGGAGAAAAGATGGTGAAAAATTGGCTTGACATTGCCGAAGAAATGTGGCAACTTGCTAGGATGAAGAGATGGGTGGGGGATGACATTCCCCTTCAAGAAGTGTTGAATGCTGTGGGTGTTCCCTACTGACGAGGAAATTATGACAATTAAATGCCTTAACGTGTGGACAGCTATTCATGCTGAAAGTGGGGACATGTTCTTAGCCATCAACCACAATGGAGAGTTTTGGATAGCTAATTATCACATTCAACTCTTCCCTTTCAATTTCATCAAGGATGAACCTCAATACTTGGACTGGATGTTGGAAGGGAGTATGAAGAAAATGTTGTTGACGATTGGGTTGGAAGAGGTGGAGGAATCGGATGACTAAAAAGAAAGAAAACACATATTATTATGAACCTTGGAAAGATTTGCCGCATGTATGGAAAACAAAGTCAGCATTTTTCAATTATATTCGAGGGGCATTGCGATGGCAATGGAAGCGTTACCCCTTGAAGTTGGACTTCAAGAATGAAAAAGCTATTCCAAACTTTTCCGGAAGTGGAGTGACAAATCCAAAAGTGAAGAAAGTGGTTCAATGTGAAGTTTGCGAAACATGGATTCCACAATCATCCGCCGAAATTGACCATCGTGTTCCATGTGGCACAATCAAGGATTGGGAAACAGCAGGACAATTCATTCATAATATGTTTTGTGACAAGAGTAATTTGCGCTGCGTCTGTTCTCCATGTCATCAGACGATCACTTATAGTGAGCGAATGGGATTAAGTTTTGAAGACGCAATCATTGAAAAGCAGGTGGTAGCATTCGGGAAACTCTCCGCAGATGAACAAATCACAAAGATCAAGGAAATTGGCTTGTCGCCAGACCGATACCCAAACAAGGACAAACGTAAGGATGTATTCCGTGAATATTTGAAACTGAAGAGGGAATAAATATGAAATTGTTGTCCCAAACAGAGCTTGATGACAAGCATTTCCGTAACCCTAAAACACAATTGTTCTATCCACATTCTGAAATTACAGCAAAGATTATTGCTATTCTTGGATATTCAGACCCTTTCCCAAAAGAGTTGGAAATGCACTATTATGCTCTAGCTGGAAAGAATAAATTGGTTGTGGAAGTGTATCAAAAAGATATGGAGAAAGAAGAGTGACACGCTTTAAAACAGAAGCTACGGAATGGATTGATGGTGCAAGTATTACTCTCCGAGAGGATGGGGTTGGAACTGGGTATATTTTTCAACGAACACCCTGTAAAGCTATGTATCTTTTTGTTCCCGATACTGCTAAACATTATTTAGGACTTTCCCCAGACGATTTAAGAGAAATTGCCGATACATTAGAAGCATTAAACAAAGAGGTTCTAAAACATGCTTAACACACCAGAATGGCTTGACCATTACAAAGAATTGATCGCTTCCGGCCAGAGTCAGCGCCAAGCCTGTGCAATTTTGAATATTGCTCGCTCCACTGTACAAGATACGTTGAAACGGATTGAACAGAAGGAGGAAATGATTAGCGGAAAGAAGCCGAAAGGGATGCGCGTGTTGCTGTTTGATATTGAATCTGCCCCACACCTTGGGTATTTCTGGCAACGCTGGAAACAGAACATTGGCAGTAATCAGATCGAGAAGGAAGGTGGGTATATATTGACAGCCGCATGGAAGTGGCTTGGTGAAGACGAAGTGCATCATGTTTGTGCTGCTGATCCTATCAACGGAGATGACTCAAACATTTGTGCTACACTTTATGAGGTAATTGAAGAGGCGGACGCTATTGTAGCTCACAACAACTCAGCTTTTGATTATCCCATGTTGAATGCTCGCCTTGTACAAAATGGATTCCGTCCTTTGAAATCTGTCAAGAAGATTGATACGTTGCAAATTGCAAAGAAGAATTTTCGATTTGCTTCAAACAGACTGGATGACTTGGGGAAGTTCCTTGGTGTTGGACGAAAGATTGATACAGGTGGTTTTGAACTGTGGCACCGTGTTATCAAAGGAGAGAAGGCAGCAATGCTGGAAATGGTTGAGTACAATAAGCAAGATGTACTCCTCCTTGAGAAAGTGTATCTCAAACTCCGTGCTTTTGATTCAAACCTACAAGCAAATGCAGGTCACTACTACCACGACAATCTTTCTCGTTGCCCTTGCTGTGGAAGCAGCGATGTAACAGAGAGTGGAAATTTTGCTTACACCCCTGTATCCATCTTCGTTGAGATGGTGTGTACGGATTGTGGGCATCGTTCTCGCAAACGTCAGGCTATCAATGACAAAGAGAAGCGAGCTAACATGCTTGTCACGCCAAAATAATTTGTGCTGTACATATGCCCCAACAGCTTCGGCTGTTGGGGCTTTTTTCTTTTTGTGGAAGAAAAAGTGTTGACAGATGGAAGGTGGGTTTGGTAAGATGAGTCATCAATAAACAACGAGGACTTTCTAATGACTCCAGCTTTCACATATATGGTGATTGGCTTCGCTCTAGGTGCTGCATTTGGGGCAGGGATGATGATAGAATCTCACAATGTTCAATGCAGTTATCAAGCAACAGGGAAATAAAATGACCACTCTCATTACATTCAAAGCCTCTTTTCCACAGGAGCTTGCCCATGAAATTCGTACAATCCTTGCTGTTGATGGAATGTCTTGGAGCAATATCCCCGGACATTCCTTGTCTATTTGGCAGAGTATGGCTTTTAGACGACTTGCTAATTCGATTGAAAGCAAATACATTGATGGGAATGTTGAAACAAATTGGGATGGAAACACATTGAAAATGGTGAGTAGAATCTCTTGCGGAAGCTCAAGTCATTTGGTATTCTTGTTGAAGCAGATGTTGGACGGTTGTAGCGAGTTATTTGAGATTGATGTGGAGGAAGAGGAATGAACAATTTTAAAGTTGGTGATTGGGTTAAAATTAAAGATAGTGTTTGGGACTACTGTAATTGGGAAGCAGATGGTTTTAAAAAGGACGCCCCTGAAAAGGTTGTTGATACTGATGGGGAGTATGTCTACATCCGTAAAGGACATCAGCGGTATTGTATTCATTATACAAATATTGAGAAAGTTGAAATGAAGCCAGAAGAAACCAAATACGCCACTATCCCCTTCTCTGTTGAAGCATGGGAGAAGTGGAAAGTGGATGAGCGGACGAAGGTGTTTTATAAGTCCATCCCTGTCACACAGCTTACAATGTTTGATTGCAAAGGTGGATTCGTTGCGGCTGGAGTAATGTGGGTGGATTATGGTAAAGAATTAGTGAAGTTTCATGTTGATGACTTTAAAAATATGAAGCTCTGTATCCCCGTCACAACAAAGCGCATTCCATTCAATCCTGAGTTGAAAGATGCAAAAGTGTTTTATGGAAATACAGAGTTGATTGACTGGCATCAAATGAAGAGTGGCGTTGTTTGTGGTACTCGGGAATTGAATGATGGATTTAATGGACAAGATACCAACCTCTATCACCCCAACGATCTCACAATGGAAATTGAAGAATGAAGAAACGCAGCAAACATTTACCAAAGCACACATTTTCCCCATTCAAAAAAGGAGATAGTGTTGTATTGAAAAAGACAGCATTCACCCAACTCTATTTGAAAGATTGGGGGATTACATCTGACAATGTGTACTCCGTTCATAACGTGTATGACAGTATTATCTATATTATGAATGACCATGACAAAGAGATGGGCTTTCATTTTGAACATTTTGAGGGAGTTGCGGAGAAGAAGGCATGATGTCTCTAGCTTTGATTCACCACTACTCCTACGACTATGGAAATGGTGGAACGTGTTACATTCGCGATACAATTACAGCGGAATTAGCCGGTAGTATGATATTGGATGATGAGACAAATGAGCCAAGGAAGTTTTCTTCTGTTGGGGATGTGTATCGCTTTCTGTTGAAGAGGGCGGATATTGAAATTGATGAAGTGCATGTGGTGAGATGAACCTAAAGAGGAAAGACATTATGAAAAAGCTATCCCCTAAAAACCATGATTGGGTGTATTTGAATGAAGAATATGAAGTGTGTAGCACCAACGGATGTTGCATAATTGGTAGGATTTATCTTGATTTGTCAGAGGATGAGTGGGTGTTTGACAATTCTTCACGTGAAGACGATGGAGTGATGTATGCTGGTGAAGTGGAACAAATCAGTTATTTGTTGAATACGTTGAACAAACGTGATAAATTGGGAAAGTATAAGGTTTCCCCTAAGAGTTCAAACGGAGAAGAGAAATGAACAAGTTTAATCCGGGGGATAAGGTGAGATGTTTAAAGAAAGATGAAGCCAGTGGTTGGGATATTGGAGATGAGTTTGAAATCAAATCCATTGACTCCTACGATTGTTTCCATTTTAATGACAGCCAAGGGTGTTCTCGCGTAAGGGCAGATTATGAGAATTTTGAACTCGTGGAGTCTTCACCACCTCAAGAGCAAGATGATGTAAACTCCCCTGCACATTACCAATCTGAAAGTGGGATTGAGTGTATTGACGCCATTAAGGCACAACTCTCTCCAGAGGAATATCGTGGATATCTTCGTGGAAATGTTGTGAAGTATGTATGGCGTTATCAGCAGAAGGGTGGAAAGCAATCTCTTGAGAAAGCTCGCTGGTATTTAAATAAATTGATTAATGAGACAGAATGATGCTCCCTATCTATCACAAACAATTTCCAATTGATACACCCAAAGAAGTGCGAAACAAGCACAACGTTGGTGATATCTTTTGGAACAAAGCGAAGTGTCTCAAATGCGGAGAAACCATTTCCTCTGGACACGTTCACGATTTTGTGCGATGCTCTTGTGGAAATTTAGCCGTAGATGGTGGGAGCTTTTATGCTAAACGTATGTTTATGGAAGCCGGAACTTGGGAAGAGATGAGTGAGAATTATGCTGACTGTGAATTGAACTATTGAGGAATTGAACAATTGACTACTCAATGTAAAAATGTTATCCTAATTGTCTGTCTGGAGAACTTGTGTGGACACAAAAATGAACATTAAGATTAAGAAGCTGCACCCCGATGCAATCATTCCCAAGTATGCTACGAAGGGAAGTGCATGTTTTGATTTACATGCTGATAGTGACGCAATTGTGGAAGAAGACTCGCCTTCAGTATTGCACACCGGAATTGCTGTAGAAATCCCCGATGGATACGCAATGATGATTTATAGCCGAAGTGGCCACGGTTTCAAAAATGATACTCGGTTAGCTAACTGCGTGGGAATTCTGGACAGTGACTACCGTGGGGAGATTTTGGTAAAATTGACAGCGGATAAAGGGGGACAGCTAGTTGTGCAGCCCGGCGACCGCATTGCACAAGCAATGATAGTACCAATCAACCAAGTAAAGTTTGAAGAGGTAAATGAATTGTCTGAAACAGAACGTGGACAAGGTGGATTTGGGAGTACGGGGAAATGACCGCTCTTAAAATTACCCCTCAAAATTGGAAGCAATGGGATTGCGTCACTGAACGATATGACCGCAGGTGGAATGAGTGTATGGATATCATGCTTTCATTGAATAATTATTTAGATGAAAAACTAGGTACTAGAAATGATTGGGGCGGAATATATGCAAGTTGGTTAGAGTCATTTGGGTTTCCTTCTAACTCCGAAAACGGTTGGTGGAGTTGGCAAGCAGTACAGCCCGAGAATATTGAACTTTTTATCAACGATAATACCGACCCAGAGGGAGAAGATATTCGGTTGGAAAAACTTAGGAGTAAGATGCGACAAATTCGGAAATTAAATAAGGGGTGGGGGATTATTTTTAGCCCTAAGTATGACACTATCCTTGAATGTATTGAACATAGTGAGATGGACTGATAAATGGGACGCACCATTCGTAAAAATGAAGATGATGAATACCTTTCTGAGAATGAAGCCCGTAAGCAGGCTAAATTGCGTAAGCAGAAAGAGAAGGAAGATAGGCGTAAACGGAAAGAGCGGGATAATTACGAGGAACCTGCATGACTAGGAAAGTATTCAAGAAGTTCTCTGTCCCTGTGTGGAAAGACTATAATGGATTGGAATGGTATACAGTGAAGTGGGTGTGGCATGTTCAGATTCCACATTACCAAGAACATTGTATTGTTGATGTAAATGCCATACCAAGAACGTATTGGAAAGAATGTACACTTTGGGACGTGCTAGTTGGGAAGCTGAGTAATTTGTTTAAAGGAGAATAACGTTGTTTGATTTTATCAAAGTAAGAGCTATTGGCGTAACGCAGCCGTTGATTGATGAGATTCCAGATAGCGAAGGGATTCTGTCCTTCGCCGCAAGAGTGAGCAACCAAAGTAATCAAACTAATTTTGATACAGCAGATAAACTGCTTGGGTATTGTGCAAAACATTCACATTGGAGTGTTTTTGAGACGTGTAGCATTACAATGGAGATTGAAGCCCCACGTGATATTTGTCGTCAAATCTTGCGTCATCGAAGTTTTAGTTTTCAAGAGTTCTGTGTGGCCAGTGGTACGAAAATATCTACAGTTGTAGGGGGAACAGTAAAGAAAGTTAAAATAGAAGACCTATATAAGAGGTTCAAATCAAAGCAGTACTGGTCTAAATCGGAGAATTTAGTAAGAGTTTTTGATGAAAATACTGGGATGCTCACTTCTGCAAAAATCAAGGAGGTCTTCGACACAGGTATTAAGCCAGTTTATCGGCTAACATTAGACAACGGAAAGACCATTGATGCTACCGCCGAGCATAAGTTTTTAACAAAAGAGGGATTTAAAAGGTTAGCAGACATTACAGACAACGATTTTGTGGGATGCAATGGTGTTCCTATCTATCAGACGCTTGAGTGGTTATATGAGGCCAAGATGGAGGCTATCGAGAATGGTACAGGGGTGCAAGGAATGGCAGAAAAAGCCGGGGTCAGTTACCATACTATTCGTAAATGGTTGCGTAAAAACAACCTACAATTTACAAAGGCGCAAGTGGCAATGTATACAGACGCATGGAACAATGGCGCTTCTAGAGAATCTCAACCCCGTTACGGAAAAACCGTAAGTGAGTCTACACGCGACAGAATGCGCTTTTCATCTAAAAAGGGAGAGAATTGTGTATTGTTTTCGTCTGGCAAGCGCAGACCTTTTGCCTTAGAGGTTCGTGACTACTGGTATAAGCGGAAGAATTATCTCTTCAAGAAGTTTAAGGGGGTTTGTGCAGAAACCGGAAAGGTTTGCGAGTATAATGACATCTCTATAGACCATATTCTTCCTTTGTCTAAGTTTCCTGAAAAGGCTTATGATGAGGATAATATACAGATTCTTTCTAAGAAAGAGCATTTTGCAAAATCCGCTAAGGAGACATCTGTCCGTGGGTTGACAGCAAGTTGGCATAAGGTTGTTTCGGTTGAATTTGTAGGTGAGATTCAAACATATGATATGGAGATTGAGCATTCCTCCCACAACTACGTTGCTAACGGAATCATCACACACAATAGTCAGCGATATGCTGAAGCTACTGATTTTTGTTACCGCAGCCCCAGATTTCAAGACCACAAAAACAGACAAAACAGTATTCCAACAGACGATCTAGACATCTCTGCATGGTGGGCAAGGCAGCAAAAACAAGTAATAGATGTCGTGCTTGGTGCATATCAGGATGCCTTGAGTAAAGGTATTGCAAAAGAAGTTGCGCGAGCGCTGTTGCCAGAAGGGCTGACAATGAGTAAGATGTATATGCAAGGAAGTGTTCGTAGCTGGATGCACTATATTCAACTACGCTCTGAAAATGGAACTCAATTAGAACATCAAGATGTAGCATTGAAATGTCGGGAGGAGTTTATCAAGCTATTCCCTTCTTTGGAGAAGTATGTATGAGTAAGGTTGCGGTGTTTAAGAATATTTCACACTCGGATATCGAATATCTTGGGTGGGATGGAACAGAAAATCAATTGATGGAAATGCTGTATAAACTTGGTTGTGACATTACAAAACCTATTGAGAAAGCAAATGTGATTCACCGTAATCTACGAAATCAAGTTGTAGAGGGGCTATATTATATTTGCCATGAACGTCTTGATCGTGCATACATTAAATCTGGTCATGCCTCAATTGAAGCTATTTACGCTTCTACAGGGGATAATAGCTTGGTGAAAGACCTTACACAAATGTCAAAACGTATGACGCATGACACTACGTTTGGTCTTCCCCCCTCTCTCGTTGTACGAGATGATGGGCAACGATTTGGAAATGTAAGCGTGGCGAGTGTGGAATAATAAGGAGAAAATAATGCAAAACGTGGCAAAACTTACGAATGAGATTCTTTCTGATATCACTGTATACATGAAATATGCTCGGTATATTCCAGAGATTCAGCGTCGTGAAACTTGGGAAGAATTGTGTGAGCGGAATATGGCTATGCACATTCGTAAATACCCTGAAATTCGTGAAGAGATTAAACGGGTCTATCGCGAGTATGTAATCCCAAAGAAAGTGTTACCGAGTATGCGTAGTTTGCAGTTTGCTGGTAAGCCAATTGAAACTGCACCAAACAGAATTTTTAATTGCTGCTTCCTCCCGGTGGATAGTGTTCATGCTTTTGCTGAAACAATGTTTCTGCTGTTAGGTGGGACAGGAGTTGGGTATTCAGTGCAGCGGCATCATGTAGAGAAGTTGCCGATTATTAAAGGCACTCTGAAATCAAACCGACGCTTCTTAGTGGCTGATAACATCGAAGGTTGGAGCGAAACAATCAGAATTTTGCTGGAATCCTATTTTCATGGGAAGAGTAATCCGGTTTTTGATTATCGCGATATCCGACCTAAAGGAGCAGCATTGATTACTTCTGGTGGGAAAGCTCCGGGGCCGCAACCTTTGAAGGATGCCGTCCACAATATTCGTAAAGTATTGGACACCAAGGAGCCGGGTAGTAAACTTACTACGCTAGAGGCACATGACATCATGTGTTATATTGCGGATGCTGTCCTTGCTGGAGGTATTCGTCGCGCAGCATTGATTTGTTTGTTCAGCATGGACGACAATGAAATGTTAACGAGTAAATACGGAAGTTGGTGGGAACTAAACCCTCAACGAGGACGAGCAAACAACAGTGCAGTTATCTTGCGACACAAAGTAACTGAGGAGGACTTTAAGGAATTATGGGGAAAGGTAGTTAACTCCGGGAGCGGAGAACCCGGTGTATATTTTTCCAATGATAAAGATTGGGGTACAAACCCGTGCTGTTTGGTAGACCTTGCAGCCTAATAGAGTGATCTGTTAGTAAAATCTATGCGAACTGCTGGAAACCTGTTAAAATACTTGAGCTACAACGTACTTGGAAACGAGAAGCGTGAATGCTAAAAATCAAGTGTGTTGGGCAATCAGCATCCGAGCCTCTAAGTGAAAATAAGAGGAAGGTTCACAGACTAAATGTGCATAGCACTTTGTATGATGAGGAATGATTAATGATTGAAGATTTCAAGAAAATTGTAGAGGAAGGGATTGCTTCCAAAGATGTAAATGTTTTCGGAAAAGAAGCATTGTTACTGTCGAAGAAGTATGGAGTATGCGAGAAAACAGTATATAACCGTTTCAAAAGTATGTTTGGCACAGACCCCCGTTCGTACATCAGTGATCGAATTATGCCAACATACGAACAAGCTGCGAGTCTTATTCTTTGTACAGACTCAACAGAGGAGTTTCAACAAAAACTTGGATTGTCAGGTAGAGCTTTCCGTGGTTTTTATGATAAATATTTTGGTGTGTCTACTCATCAAAAGGCAAAAGTGAAACTTCTTTTTGAGAAGCAGCCTGTTAAGTATGAGCCAAATATTTTTGATAATTACTCTCTGCTGGCATCCCAGATTTTAGGGGACGGTTATTATAATGTTAAGCGACACTCCCTGCGAGTATCACACGGTATCAAGCAAGCAGAATATTTAAAATGGAAAGTGTCCTTGATAAACAAAGCGTACCCCAATACCTCACCAGAGGTGGTTATCCGGGAACATGCTCAAGGACATCAGTATGCAGATTGGTACAGCCGAAAACTTGGAAATGTGGATATCCCGTATGACACGCCAGAAAAGTTAGTTGGAAAATTGACACCTCTTGGATGGCTACTTTGGTACTTTGATGATGGAAGTTATACACAAGATGTTACAATGTGTATAACAAATGATGCTGTAAGGTATGCCGCCATCAAAGAACTGGAGACATACGGGATTATCTGTCGAGAGACGCTGTACGAGAAAAACAACAGCTTGATCTGTTGTGGACAGCAACATTCGGTACGATTCTACAAAAATTTCTTGGAACCATTTATTCATATCATTCCAGAATGTATGAAATACAAAGTTGAAGATATAGTCGGGCGAGTGGGTATTTAATTATTCATTTGTAGGAGATTTCCTTGCGACCATTTCAAATGTGTAATTTGACGGAGGTAAATGTAAGTGACATTGAAAATCAAGAAGACTTGAATAATCGAGCCAAGGCAGCGGCATTCGTTGGAACCTTGCAAGCTGGCTACACAGATTTCCACTACCTTCGCGATATCTGGAAAACCACTACAGAGAAAGACGCTTTGATTGGTGTCGGAATGACTGGTATTGGAAGTGGAGTAATTTTGAACTATGATTTGAAACAAGCCACTGATTGTGTCAAAGAAGAGAATGAACGGGTTGCCAAGCTAATTGGAATTAATAAGGCTGCCCGCACTACAACAATCAAGCCCTCTGGAACTTCTTCCCTTGTGCTTGGTTGCTCCAGTGGTGTACACGCTTGGCACAATGACTACTACATTCGTCGGATTCGTGTAGGTAAGAATGAAAGTATTTATGGCTACCTTGCTGAACATCATCCTGACCTTGTGGAAGATGAGTATTTCCGTCCGAAGGAACAAGCTGTGATTCAAGTTCCGCAGGCTGCTCCGGAAGGGAGTATTTTGCGTACAGAGTCCCCGCTTGAGCTTCTGGAACGTGTAAAGCGTTTCAACCTTGAATGGGTGAAGAAGGGTCATCGGAAGGGGCAGAATACTCACAATGTCTCTTGCACAATTTCTGTGAAGGATGACGAGTGGGAGAAGGTGGGAGAGTGGATGTGGGCCAACCGAGAGACATTCAACGGGATTAGTGTTCTTCCGTATGATGGTGGGACGTACATTCAAGCTCCCTTTGAAGACATCTCTAAGGAGAAGTTTGAAGAAATGTTGTCACATTTGACAAGTATTGATCTTTCCAAGGTGGTTGAAGTGGATGACAATACTAACTTGAGTGGGGAATTGGCTTGCTCAGGCGGCGCGTGTGAAGTTAAATGACATACACACAAGCCATGCTGGAGGCATACAAGAACGGAACGCCACCTCAAGATGTGATTGATGCAATCAGGATGATTTTCAATAAATAACTGTTGACAAGCACAAGGATGTGCGATATGCTTCGCTACATCAACTGACCAGAGGAACTTGAAAATGTCTAATTCCATCTACATTGAAATGGGATACAATTCTCGCGCTGACTACCTCTCTTCCCTTGCAGAAGATTATGGTGTCCCTCAAAATGTTGTAAATGCTTTAGCCTCTCTCCTTGGACCAGAGGAAGATTTTGATGGACTTGTTTCAGCTATTGAGGATTATGAGGAAGGGGAATTGTAATAGTAACAAAGGAACTTTGAAAGAGATGGAGCCATGACACGCGATCAAATTAGGGAGTGGGCTGTAGCGCATGGATGGACACTAACGCAAGGCGGGCATCTCGTGTGTGATGTGCGAGAGAGGAATGATTTTGGCTTGCCAATCTACCACCGCTATCACATGCTATTTCGTAATGACAGAGTGATTGTCAGCAGGGAGGAGAACTATATGGATGGGGATTGGAAGAAGATTGAAGTGTGCAAGATAGTGGGCGTGAACGTGGATTGTGATGGGAATCTGAGGGTGGGCGGGTTGTGCTTTGGATAAAAGAATAGGCATCCTTGCCCAAGCTGTATTGGAGGAAAGAACAATACAGCGCATTTTCTTATTGTTGTTTTAGTTTGTTGTTATACGTTTCAAGGAATACTCCTTAGGGTTGCTTCGGGTTGGCTAGATTTATTCTAGCCTCCACTCTTTCTAGTTGTTGTTCAATTCCTTGCACTCGCATGGAGTTCTCTTTAATCCCTTCCAATCCATCTTTGGCTACAAACATAACCATTGCCAGAATGATTGTCACCAGTACACCCGCACTAGCCAAACTCCCTTTAATCCAGCCAAACCCCTTGTCAATATCCCTTCGCTGCTCTTCAAACTCCTTTTCCAGCTTGTCAAATTCCTTGGAAAGTTGGTCATGCTTTTCATTGTACAGCATTGACTTATCCATTTTAGCATTAAGGCTACTCACCCCTTCTTGAAGGGTTTTAAGGAAGTTGTTGATATTCTCTAATATCACTTTCTCAGCAGCCTTATCGCTTTCCAATTTAGCCACTCTATCATTCAAGGATTGAATCTGTTCCGGAGACATACTCATCCATTCTCTCCTTCTGGGCTATCTTTGGAAGATTCCGTTTTCTTTGTGGCGACATAGCTAAAACTACCACCAGCTACAAGGAAACCAATAATCCAAGTGATTGTGCTATTCAAAGCAGAATAGACGAATTGATAATTCGTAGGACTCACTCCTACACTCAACCCTACGATGATGCCAAGCATAACCAAACTGACAATAGAAGCAATAGACAAGCCAATGAAGTGTCCCAAGCGTTTAGTGGAAGGGGAATTGGTTTTGGCATCAGTAAGAGCCTTTTCAATAAAATCTGCAATCCTACCCATGTCTCCCTATCCCCCTATCCAATTACTTGTTTAATTTTCTTCAGGTTGGCCTCTCTATCTTCCAATCCATTCAATCCACCATTCACTCCGCGTGTACATCCTGTAAAATCATTCTTGGTTACGAAATTATTCAAGGAATGAGATTGCCAATACCATGCTCCAGCCAATACGGCATACCACACTTCTTCGAGGAACTCTGGATGATTAACCACATCCACCCCTGTTGCTTTAGCAAAGCCGGAATAATTATCCTTGAATGTCAAATGGCAACACCCTCTCCCTCGGTATTTATAGCCATCCCCACTATTTTCATCCCCATTTCCATAGCGTCCAGTATACACGCGGTTGGCAATGTTAACAGGTTTTCCAGCATACATTTTAGCAAGGAATAAAGAAGGGAAATACTTGGGAAACACTTTCATTAGCAATTCTGGAGTGGTGTAATTGGTGTTCTCAATAAGGCGTGTAAACCCTTGGGTTTCTGTTCCATATTGGGCAAGCCAGAATTGCCATTGTTCTTTTGTCGTAATATCATATTTAGGCAGGAGTTGATTGAAGGCATTAACGTATTCCTTTACGTCCTTGCACTTCGGAAACATATCCTTCATCTGTTGCTCTGTAATTTGAAAAGAAGGCATGTTATTTCTCCTTAGCTACCAATAGCAATCCAATTATATGCACAATTAGTGGAGGCAGCATTCGTTTGAGTAAATCCAACTTTGGTGATATTAGACACATAGTCGTGTGATTGCTCTGTGCCACCAGCAGAAGTAGGCGTACTCACAACAACATAACACGCAGAGGGGAATTCCGCACTGAATGTTTGAGAGGCACTGGATACAGCCGTGATGGTGGATGTTACACCCCATTGAATCATCAACCCTCCAAGCCACGAGGGAAGTTTGATATACCCTGTAGAGCCAAGAGAGATTGCAAATCCGTTTCCTAGCTTCTTGGGGGTGACAGCCGTACCATCGTCCGTCCTCGCGTCCGTAAGGGACTGTGTAGCGAGTTTAAGCACCCCTTTAGCGGCCTCTGTAGCATCCCCCGCCCCTGCGGCAAGGATTGCAGCGTCCATCTGAGTCTTGTTTACAGCATGACCTCCCGCTGTAGCTGTAGCAACACTAAATGTTTGACTACCACTACCAGCCAGCAAGGCATATTTAGCATCTGTTTCACTCTTGGAATAGACAGACAGATTGCTGCGTGCTGTAGCCACATTACTCAAACTTGCCAACGTACCATAATTGGCGATATGAGCAGATAGATTGGTTTGCACCGTAGCAGCAACACCATAATCATCAAATGCCCGAGTCCAATATGCAGTTTGCGTAGCAGGGTCTTTGTTTGTACTAGTAGCAATCGCTTTGTAGACAATCCCACCTTTTTGCACATAGCTCTTATACGTTGTATCATATTGGTATTCTGTAGAAGAGTCCCATTCCGGGATTCCCATTTGCAACAGATAAGCTATCCCTGTGTCTTGACGCAGTTGTAGCCAATTCATGTAATCGTAGGCGGGCTTTTCAACCACCCATCCCGTTTGTTTCTTCGTATCATCGGGAGGGGTAACAACACCTGTTTGCGCCCACCGGATACTATAGTCAGGTTTTGTAAGTTTACTCATAATCTATCCCTTTTTAAATAGTAGCCGGAAAACTTCCCGGACGAGAGAATGGAGCATTGTACAGTGCCAAGCGTGTCCATCTGAATTGACGTATAGAGCCAGTCATTTGTTCAGAATACCCACCAAGATAAAACTGTCCCAATGAGAACTTATCACCACTAGAAGGAGCCATCGGGGAGACAGAGAACCGTTGATATGTTGCATCCACACCATTTACAAAGATCGAATATACTCCACTTTTCCGCTGTATGGCTATATGATGGTCCGCCCCCGTAGTGAGAGGGGAGGCGGTATTTACAGCAGTTTGTACACTTCCCGGAGACGGATAGACATAGAATACCAGTCCAGCACCACTAATATACCGAAGGAAGAACGTAGTGTTGGAAGTAGTTCCCCCGCCGAAAGACATAATCCCACGGTTTTCAGGAGGATAGGTGTTATCATACGCTGAAGGGGTGTAGAAAAATTCAATGGTGAAGTCACCAGAGGACAAGTCAAAATTGGAAAGTGTCCCCGGAGTACAGAAAATACCTTGCTGACCAGTTCCATCTGGACGTAGGGCATTATTGTAAATGAATCCATTAACATCTTCCCATGTATTGGCGGAAACATCATCATCCGCGCTGGACATACGCATCAAGGATGTAACATATCCATGCCAAGGAGAATCTCCAACGTAAGATATTCCAGCTTTGACACCAGCAGGGATTGGAACAATACTTCCAATATTACTTATCCCTTCAATGAAATACTTTTGGAAAGAGGTTAGCGTGTATGGCACTTCCAAGATAATGTTTGCATTCCCCAACTCTACAATTCCACACTCATTGGAACTACAAATGTAATTCAAACCATCAATAATTTCTTGAGGGGTACACCTTGTCGTATTGGCTACAATACGGGCTTTAATCAAAAACCTGTAAGTGTCGTCGTCAACGGAAGAAGGAGCACCGGAGATTTGGTCACTCCCTCTAAAATACCCACCCACTGTACTATCTGAACTGCTGCCAAATGTTTCAGCACTGGATGCCCCTTCAAAACCAAAGAAGGGGAAGGCTTCAAAATCCAACAATACACGAGGTTGTCCTACAATCGCACCAATTTGGTCAAGTTGTTTCCCGCTGGCCGTTTCAAGACTCCGTGCCTGCATAACATTTTTATAAGTGGATTGAAGTTCATTCAAGTATTTAGTAATGAGGCGAACATAGGCATCATATACAGGATCATTTTTAAACTTCTCTGTATACCTGTCTTTCGCCTCTGCTACATAATCCACAGAGGTAAAAGCATTAGTTGTCATTTACTTCTTTCTCCTTCGGATTAAACGCTACTCGTAACAGTGATGATGAACTTGGCGATCTTGTTGTAGGCAACAGAAATATTAGTGGTGCCAGACGGAGAGGCTGTCAAGCCAGTGTACAAGCTGTCCACATAATGCCCCGGAACAGAGTTGATCGGGGTGAACAGGCGGCTATAGATAACATCATCACCGACACTCAATGTATCGTTGTACGAAGAAAGAGCGGCAGCAATCAAGTCATCCCCATTCAGCGGGTAGTTGGAAAGTTTCTTCACATTCACTGTGATATAAACATCCAGATTCGTCGGACGATCAAAACTGATATTGTGACCAATCCCTCTGCTATCTGTTACAGTTTTAGTGATACTTCCGTATGTACCGATCCCGCCCGCTTTATTATCCCAAATTGCTTGAGCAATATCTTGTTCACTTCCACCAAGCACAACAACATAAATTGAATGGGGTGGGACAGCAGGGGAAACAAAGGCTGTATCTGTCTCATTCTCCGTGATACTCACCTGCTTTACGCCATTCACTTTCAGGACAGCAGCGTAAATAGATTCGTATGTATTGGAACTATCTTGGAACTTAGCTACGATGTAACGTGACCGCAACGCATCATCCGTTTCAATCACATCCCCTGTTTCAAATACAATCGGATTGGTTACACTGTCAAGACCAATTGTAGGGGTTTGAATGCTTGTGAGAGTGTTTTCATCAAATACGTTCTTGCCATTCTCTGTACACGTTGCCCCCACCATCTTACCCACTTTGGAAATGGTGAAACTTCCTGTGGTGAATGTACAACGTGTAGACTTGTCAATCACTTCTATCAAAGTGTTTCCACCAACAAGGGTGGCTTTCAGGATAGTTCCATGAGAGACGTTTACAGCAGAAATAATGGCATTTACAATCTCATCCGAAGTAGCACTAGAATCAGAAGTAATAGAAACAGTAGTAGCACTAGGGTCGATATTGTCAATTTTAAAAGTAAACGAATAAACTGTACTATTTGCAACAGTGGTGGGAGAGATAAGAATCGAAGTGGCAGACGTTTCATTCAGCACCACCTCCGAATCTGTAGCAACCACTTTCCCATTCACTGTACTTTTGACAAAGCTATCAATGGGGACGGTGGTGCCATAATCTCCATAAGCAAGGATATACCCTGTGGACGGGTATGCAGCACGTCTACTCACCCCGCCCAAAAGGGTTAGGTTTTCAAGAGCATCCCCTGTAGCTTGGTAAAGGTCAAATGCAGAATAGACATCTTGTGCAGCCTGCCACAAGTCAGCAATAGGGGCAGAGACAGTTTTAATCCAACGTCCAAGAACAGAGGTGTCAGATGTATTTACAATATCTCCCGGCTGTACAAGAGAGGCAAACTCTGTCTGAGCATTAGCTTGCAATTCAGCAATAATATCATTCAAGCGTTTTACAGAAAACCCTTGGTCTGTCAATCCTGCCATGTTATTATTCTCCTGTTATCCCGGAGGGGAAATTGTAAATACAACAGGGGATGATACAGCCCCGTTTTGTGTTCTCACTTTGAAAGTGCAAGCATATTCTCTATCTTTGGAAATAGAAGATGTAAACTCTGTTATTTGTAATACATCTTTCTCCTTGAGGATTTCATCTTGAATGATTGCATCTGTAATCCGTTTGTTATTATTTTTTCCAAACAATCTATTCCAATAATCTACACCAAGTGTATTATCCATGAACCATTCCCCCTGAAACGTATTCAATCGGATATACAGACGTTGTGCCAAATCCTCTGCACCAATTGTCGTAACATCACTCTCTCCATTGGAGAAAGAGACATTTCCATTTTCATCTAGTTTAATGTCCAATTTCTTTCTCCATTTCCTTAAACAACAGCAACCGTATTTCCGTTCCAAGTGAATGTAGCAGATGTGACAGCAACCGCCCCTGTTGGCGAGGCAAATGTAATTATAGGGGATGTAATTGTTGCTGATGTAATTGCTGTAATCGCTGCAATTGGCGAAGTGATCGTCGCAGAAGTGGTCGCGGTTACAGATGTGATTGGCGAAGTGATCGTCGCAGAAGTGGTCGCGTTTACAGAGGTGATTGGTGCTGTCACAGAAGCACTTGTCGTAGCTGCTACATTAACAACATTTCCAGAGACGGTTGTAGTCCCTGTAGAAGTGATAGCAGCAGAAGTGGTGTTCACTACAACATTTTCACAATCTGTCTCAATTTGCAACGCTGTAATTTTCACTTTCCCATCTTGACTTATCCGTATTTCAGCTTCATTATCCGTTCCCAAGTTATGAGCCACAACCATATCCGTTGGATTATGTGGAAGAGAGCGGGAAGATTGTTTATTCTTACTCTCTTGGAAAGGCCAAATACAAGGGATGGCAATTGCATCACGCTTGTCAAATACACGATAATCATTAGGTGGATGAGGAGATGTAGTCCCGCCTTTGAATACATCCAAACTCTTCTGAGCAAATACAAGGAGAACAGTGTCTCCAACATTCACAGGGAATGTGACAGCAGAAGTGGAAGATGATGGGTAGATAAGGGGAACGTTGAGAATAGTGGGAAATTGCACCCCATCCTCAAGAGAGGGATAAACTGTATTCACAAGGGGTGTACAGTCAATCCTGCTTTCTTCAAGATTACGAACCCCTGTAACTTCTGCTGGAATAGCTGTGTACATTCCACGCATCTTATATTCAAAATAAGCGTCAATCACGCTTTCAAGGGTTGCATCTGTCATGTATGTTATTCCTATTCCAATTCTTCTGCTGTGAAGCTATCCCCGTACAATTCCATGTACCACTCATTCCCTCGGGTATCTCCCTTAAACTTTACAGAGCGGACACGATAATACCCGTCCACTTGGTCCAACCCTGTTTCAATCTTGAACAAACTGTTCGGCTTCACTGCAGGATTCAAAAGGGCATTAACTTTTACACCATATCTGCGAGCCTTATATTTTGTCTTTTTGCGAGGAGTACCGTCTTTCTTGAGAGAGATAATTTCTCGGAGAAGTTGTTCATTGTCTTCTTCAAGAGCTTGACCAATACTCTTACTTACCTCTTCTGTGGAAATATAAGGGATGTCAATCAACCCTGTATTTTTATTCAGAACAATTGCAGATTCTCTCTTACTGTTGTTCAGGCCATACCTGTCTGTGACGTAAAGGATTCCATCCTGAATACGCCATTCAACAGAATAACAAGATGCAATCTCATCTAACACTTGCTTTCCTGTCCCATACACAGGGTAGCCGTATGGAATTACAATATCCTCCCACTCTTGTCTCTTATTACTGTTAGGAAGGGCAAGACCAAGCGCTGTAGCAACCCCTTTTATCAGAAAACTCAGCTTAGTATTCTCAGGGAGAACAAATGAGAAAGGTTTGATAGCCGTATTGATGAAATTAGGTGCAAGCTCAAACACCGTCACCCTATCGCTTCCTTGTTTTGTTGTTTTAACATTAACAACATCGCCCTCTACAATGCCTTTTATATTTCCCTTATACCCCGCTTCAAGTAGTATCTTACCAAAGCGGGTTGATATTTTATTAACGGTATCATCTGTGAGGTTATAAACACTCACCGTCCCCTTATTTGTTTTAGATTTATTGTCAACATACATTTCAATATCAAAAGAACATCTCAAGTCTTTTGTTTGAAAAATCGTCCCTGTTTCAGCGTTTTTGAAAGTAAGAAGATAGTCCCTATCAAATTGCGTGTTAAGAATCTGCATCTTCTCACCTCAAATTAGAAAAAGTATGAAAGTAGGAAATTATCCGCAAAGTTATCAGGGGTAACATTGTTCAAATCAATCTTGTCTGACTTTGGAGATAACAAAATAACTCCTGTTATTCCTGCATCTTTCATGTATGAGTTTGAAAGGTATGTGTTTGGAAGAAGTTTCTTTTCAGAAAGTATTTCCACACCATCTCTCAGAACAACCGTTACATGATAGAATTTTGTGCGAGTATTATATTCAAACTTCAGAGCAACTCCTACACTTCCAAGAGTAGTTGTATAGGAGAATGCCGCTTGATTATATAGAGGAAGAGAAGTCAAACTCATTTTTTCAATACTCCGCTCCAGCCTTTGACCCACCCATACTGATATGCACATGGAGGAGGAGGCATTCCAGCATCTTGGCTACGCCACTGTGCAGAGCAAACAGCTTGTGCAGTTTTATCATCTAAGGTTTTCATCAATTCCGAATGCGCCTCTGCATCTACGGGCTTACCATCCTGTATGGTTGTTCCTGCTTTATTTCCCTTTGCAGCAACCTCAGCAGCAGCTAGTTTTAATTCCTCCGGAATAATCTTATCTGAAGAAGCAGCCCGTACAACCACTTTCACAGTATTAATTTTTTCAAATTGCATTTCGGGGTAGACTGCATACCCGCTATCGGGAGATTCAACAAATGAAATATCCGTAAGAATGCAAGGTGAAATCCTCTCCACATTATTATCACCCGGATAACGAAGAATGTCAACTAATATCCGATTACGTTGGATTTCAATTAACTTGGCTTTGATTGTTTGAGATTGTGTTTTTAAAGAAAAATCACCGTCATTGTCAAACCCTGTCAAGTCTGTTGGTATCGATATCGCATCATCTGTCAACGACAACGTTACAGGATCAATAGCATTCAATAAAGAGCTATTGCTTGGCGGGGATGGGTGGGTGTATGGATCAACTGTAAAATCCTTAATAGGATTAAAGAAATTGAAATCACTCACCACCCCACTAATTCTGAATTTGGGGTTTTCAATAATGGAATGGTCAGAGATTTTTACACCATCCTCTACAGGATGAGAGGTAACACTTCCTCCGTAAGTTTCGGAAAATGATGTTACACTATCAAAGACTATCACATCTTTCAGTTCTGTTTTAATAATATAAATCATTTTCCTATCCTCTTAACGACCGTACAGCCCCATACCGCCTGTAAACTTACTGATATCAAAAGTATCCCCATCCTTAACGGTGAAGCCATTCAACGAGGCTTCAACTCCACCTGTGGATTTGTCCACCTTAATGTGAAGCATCATTGGTGAGTTAGGAACCATCGGGTTGTATTGAGCAGCAGGTTGTCCACGAACCCCTTGCGGAGATTTATACATATCCGTATTTGTGAACTCTTCCCAAAACCATTTTACCCCGCCTGCAATTTTCTTAACTGGATATGTAGACGCATTCCAAGCTGTTTCCGCAACCCCTTTTGCAACATCCATTGGTGCATTTTTAAGCTCGTAAACAAACTGTTTCCAACGGACGATCATCAAGTTAATATAAGTATCAAGCGTAGCGTATGCAATTTCAAATGACAAAACCCAAGCATGTACCCAATTATCTTCGCCCTCAAAATACTTCTTCAAATCCGCAAATGCTTCAAAAAGTGCATAGAATATTGCAAATCTTGCAGCAAATTTGACAGTGGCAGCATTGGCCAACCAAGCCTGTCTGCTATAGAAGATAAACATATCCGCAGCCACTTTCAAAGCTCCGGCTGTTCTTACTAAATGAGTCAAGTAAAGTGCCACCAGCGCCCCTGTAAACCACATCAATGGTTCCTTGACTTGCCAAATTGCTTGAGCACCATTGATAAAAGTATTCAGCATGTGGGTGATAGCTTTGATGAGCGGGACAATTATGGGGGTAAGTTTAGCAAGGGCTACAAAAAGATTTCCAAGGGCTTCATTTAGCCCCCCACTCTTCATAATTGATTCTGCACTTTCTTTCAGACCATTTTTGAATCTGGTTTGCTTTGCCTGCATGTTATTGACGGCTTCCGCAAACGCCCCACCAGAGTCGGCAATTTTAGCCAATCCATCTGCAACGTCCGCAAGAAGTTCAGGCTTGAGCATTCCTTTCTTCATCATATCGTCGAGGCTAGTAAACCCTTTGATATTCTTTTGACCCGCTTCTTCCAAAAGTCTCAAGAACGGAGTGACACGTTGCCCCATTTGCAAGCGGGCTTCTTGGGCTTGGATTTTGCCTTTACCAAACATTTGTTGAATGGCAAGGTTTGCAAGTCTCTGATCTTCCGTACTCATGTGAACAGCGGCATAATACTTGTTAAAGCCAACAAATATTCGCTTCATGTCCTCAATTTGTACTCTTCCTTTACCAGCAACAAAAATGTTTGCCCATGACTCTCTGATTTGCTGAATATCAAGTCCCATCTCTTGTGAGATTTTATGAGTGAAAGCCATGTTGTCAGCAAATTGTTTGCTATCATCCGACACAGCTTTCATCTTCAGAGTGAGAGCCGTCATTTCTTGACCAGTCTTAACCAACTCTTTAAAGGCATACCCACCGGCCACAGCATTGAACAAACCCATCCCCGTAGGAAGCATAGGCCGTATAAACGCTGCAAAGGGGGATTTAGCCCACCCTTCGGCTCTCCCCCAATACCCTATGTATTGATTATCTCCGGGGCTTCTACCGGCCCCAGAACGTGATCCACCCCATCCCGCACCACCTGCTGAGATGGCACTTGAAGGGACTTGACGGAAACGGCTAATTCCAGAGGTTGCTTGCTTGAGCATTTCAAAGGAAGTAGACAGATGAAGGATTGCTTGAGAATACTCCATCACATCTTTATATCGCCCTTGAATGGCAGTATTCAATCTACCAATCGAAGAGATACTTGCTTCAATGTTCTTAGCATCGTGTCCTGTGGACCATGCCAAGGCTCTTTGCAAAGTGTTAAACTGCTTCGCATGTTCCTGCATCTCTTTAGAGAACTTGCTGAGATTCCGTGGATCAATGAGTTTTTGGAATGAACGAAGTTCACTTACCATCCCCTTGACATTGTTTTTAAACTCACCAATGCTAAGAGCAGCCTCTTTTAAGTCTGCTTTGACAAGGAGGAGTTCTTTACGAAACTCTTTCAACCCTTCCGTATCAACTTTAAACCCTACGGTAGCAAATAGCCTTGCCAGTTCCATTTTGCTCTCCTATTCTCAAGCATTTCTTATTCTTGTTTACGGCGAGCATTCTCTCTCAATGCTGCATTGACAGCGGCCATTTCCAGCATGTCATAGAAGTCTTTTAAATTGTACACAGTTTGCAACTCATGCAATGTACACCATCTCTCCTCGCAACTTAGAAGATGAAGGATTTTAAAATCCCCAGAGAACTCTTTCTCAATCTTCTGAACCATTGAAGGAGAGAGGGGGCTTTCTTCTTCGCTAGGACTTACTGCCCGATTTGTAAACCTAGCTTTGAAAAAACATCACCGAAGTTGAACATGACAACTTCTTTCACCAGTTCCCAAATACCACCCGTCTTGCCAGCAAACTCTTGGTCAAAGTTAATGGTCATCGTCCCCTTGGTAACACGACTAACAAGTTCTTTCACCAGCGATACTACATCCACTTTGTCCATGTTCATAATCAGAACATTCAAAGCACGAGAGAGGGCATCTTCTTCTTTCCCTTCTTCAGCCTTTTGCATTTCAAGGAAAGCAGGGCCAAGGAGCTTCACCAGCTTGGCTTCAATACCGAGAGCTTGAGTGGCAGGGAATTGGGTGATTTTATAGTCCACCCCATTGATATTTACATCACGTTGTTCAATCATGTTAACTTCCTCTAAAAAGAATGTTGCTTCACAGCAATTAGTTTATCAAAGCAGATAAATGTCAATTTATCAAATCTGTCAAGCCAGAATAATCAAAAGCATTCACCATAAACACCCATTCCCGTTCTGTGGAATCCATTTCCAAATCCAAATCGGGAGCAGACAAGACACACCCTGTAGAAGATAGATGCGCCACTGGCTTACCTTTATTATCTTGACCAATTAACTCAATTCGGAAGAATGA
>JAYRRZ010000061.1:0-1281 GCA_041909865.1 Candidatus Altimarinota bacterium
ATCAATACTTCCAACCAGAGAGGTACCATTTAATGCAACACTAAATTGAACATTCCCCGCATTTCCAACCCCAGTCGAATAAAAGAATCCATTACTTGAAAGTGGATACAGTGTAAAATTGGGAAGTACCAAAGCTACCGCTGCGGCAACAACTCCCACTCATGAAAAAATTCCTAACCAAAAAAGAAAGACGTTCTTTTTTTGCATACAGAAAAAGATAAAAGAGTAATTGTGTTAATTTTACGAAAAAAATTACGAAATGGAAATGTTTTCAAAAAAATCTCACAAGTTCTTGTGAGATTTTTGAACAATCATAGTGCGACTGGTCGAGGAAGTCAGAACCGCACTTATGAGTCAGGAAAGCATTCCATATATTCCAAAACTTGTATAATGCCTTATTGAAATCGTGCGGGAATAATTTCTTCAATTGCCCGCTCAATGTAAGGGAAAATTGTTCATACTGTCATATCTGGATTATTCATTCCAAAGACTCTAGAAGGGGGGATAGTCATATAGTGTTTTCACTCGACTGGTTTTTCATTTCTCATAGCATCAAGAGTTTCATCGAATTCGTGCATACCAGGGACTACTATTCATTGAGCTTCAAGTTCTTCACCAAACTGAGCTACATGAGATGTCTCAAGGAAGATAACAGGTGTATCAGAGTGAAAAATTTCAGTTTCTTCGGGCTCAGGAAAGGTAGCTGTGTCCATCCATGGTACGACCGCAGCAGCAGTGTGAGGATCTATTCCATGATTGAGATTATACCCGAGATGCTTGATAGCTCCGATTCTACTTTCATTAGTGGAATCATAAGAGGTAAATACATCTTGAATCTTTCTGAGAGTCTCAGAATCAACTTGGAAATACCCATTTTTCGCAAGATCATCGTACCAACCTTTCACTCTATCGGCATCGCCATCAACCATATCAAAAAGCATTCTTTCAAAATTTGAACTCTTTGCGATATCCATGCTTGGAGCATTTGTTACTTCGACAAAATCTTTTCCGTCCTTCTTCGGTGGCTCATATCGTCCCGTCTGGAAGAATTTATGAAGCATGTCGTTTTCATTGGTAGCGACGACAATCTTCTTAATAGGAAGTCCCATTTTTTTTGCATAGTATCCAGCAAGAGCATCCCCAAAATTTCCTGATGGTACGGAAAATACTACTTCTTCACCGACTGGATGTCCATGATGAAGATTGAGTTGGGCATATGCTCGGAAGTAATACACTACCTGAGCAAGTATACGAGCGATATTGATAGAGTTAAATGAAGTG
>JAYRRZ010000062.1:0-1713 GCA_041909865.1 Candidatus Altimarinota bacterium
ACAGCTCCAGACGAGCTTGAGAGCCTCATGGAAGTACCAGCCGAAGATGTAGCCGAGATTGTAGATGAACTGCTATTCCCACCGCTGAAACTACCTGACATCTTTGATCAGATAGATACTAGGCGAGAACCGTAACAAAATACCCCTGCAGTGCACCAGGAAAGGACATTAACTGGGTCTGCACGGGGTAAGCTAATTATAGCAGAAGCAAGCGGTTTACAATTTAAGCCACCAGTGCTATAATCTGGACAACTCTTAGGTATTCGCAACTAGGAGGGTGAACAACGGTTAGCTAACCCGACATATAACGTAAAAAAAGACCGCCCAGGTGAAGTGGACGGTGTAGGCATTCGCTTACTCACAATATACCTGGTTGGTTCGGAAAGGTCAAGTACCATGCAAAATTTTCCAGAGCCCACAAAGAAACAAGAGTCAAAAGTAAGAGCTAATAAGAGTAATAATAAGAGTAAGAGCCCTGTAAGGAAAAGCTTATTTGCAGTTGAAGAAACTACATTTTTACTTCAAAGTTTACTCGGTGAAGATGTTTCATATTTACCCTTCCTATACAAAGTGTCGTGGCGATACGATCGCCAAACCTTACTGACTCTAGCAGCAAGAGCTAAGAAACAGGATTCCATGAATACCCCTTACAGGTTATTTATCTATTACGTTAAGGAGTTTCTTGACTACCAACCAGGACAAAAGTGATGGAGGGTGAAACATACATACCGCTTACTCCCGAAGAGATGACCGAGCGGATCAATATACCCAAGTACCTGATGTTAGATAGCATACAAGTAAGCCGTGAGAGTATCGGAGTATTTACCAAGATAGTAAACTCAATGCCACCGTTAGAAGAGCAAGCCCGAGAGCTTATCTTTGCAGAGCAAGATAATATCAGGAAGCAATTTAATGACTTGAAGGAGTGGTACAGTGAGCAAGAATGAGTGGATCAAAGATAGATTACACTCCTTAGATGATGATGCGTTTATCGAGATTGTAGATGAGTTAGCCGAGCGAGCCAGTAAAACCGTAGTCAAGCATAATGACGAACTCGTAAGTATTATCGAGCTTGAAGATGAGATAGATGATGTTTATAAGAACTGGGGTAAACCTTCAGGACTATCAACAGGCTATCCTATCTTAGATGAGAAGATTGGTGGCTTGAAGAAAGGCGAAGTAACCCTCATTGGTGGGGAAACCTCAAATGGTAAATCAGCCTTAGCTGCGAATATCGCTTGTAAGGTAGCCAAAGAAAAGTGTGTGCTGTTTATCACGCTGGAGATGTTACAGGCTGAGATTGGCGCACGACTCAAGCATATCAACGACGGGCGAGTAGATGACCTGAATATTATCTTTCAAGCTGAATATCGAATCGACTACCGAGATCTAGAACCACTTCTCAAAAAAGCCAAAGCCAAAGCTGATGTAGACATGGTTGTTCTGGACTATATGCAATACCTCGGAAGAGGCATGAAACTGGAAGAGGTCGCCAAAATGAGCAAAGAGTTCAAAAGCCTAGCCTTGAAGTATCAAATACCCTTCGTGATTATCGTATCGCTTCGTAAGGGGGATACCAAAATGAAACGCAAGTGGACTGAGATTGAGATTGAAGAGTTTATGGGTACAGGAGCTATCGGCTATGACG
Organism: Candidatus Altimarinota bacterium; assembly: GCA_041909865.1. Classification (GTDB taxonomy): domain Bacteria; phylum Patescibacteriota; class Gracilibacteria; order BD1-5; family UBA2023; genus JABFSX01. The sequence goes on from JAYRRZ010000062.1 coordinate 1,649, forward strand.
CTGATGTAGCTATGGTTGTATCTCGTAAGGATACCGACAATGAGTTCCAGCAAGACAAAGTATTC
>JAYRRZ010000063.1:0-10561 GCA_041909865.1 Candidatus Altimarinota bacterium
ACCGCCATTAACTTCACCGCTGGTGCTCTCACCGCTGGTGCTCTCACCGCAGGACAATCTGTCGGGAATCTTACTTGTACTGATCTCGAAAGTGCTACTTGTACCTATGTACTCTCTTCACAGAGTACTCCTGGAGCCTTCTCGGTAGCAGCAAATGGTGCTGTGACTGTTGCCAATACTGCTCTCACTGCTGCAACCTATACCGTGACCGTTGTTGCCACTGATTCAGGATGACTCCCACGAACAGAGACGAAAAGTATTACTGTATCTGCTGCTCCAGTAGACAACACAGAAGTTGTCACTCTCCCAACCCCGACCATCACAGCAACAGCAATTACCTTCTCTGGAGGAAGTGTAACCGATAAAGATAATCCGAGCGGATTCAGCCCAACAGTGAGCTATATCGTCAAAGATACAGCTGGTAATACGGTTTCTGCGTCATCGCTCACACCGAATACAACGTATACATGGCAGATGCAGTATACGACCTACAATGGAGCAACCAATACGCTCATGACAAAAACTACCTCACCACAGAATTTCACAACTCCTGCACTAGCGGATACTACCGCACCACAGCTCACCTCTAGTGGAACACTCCCTGCGAGCAATATAGGAGCATCTGTATCTCACACACTCACTTTCGATGAGGCTATCAACACGGTTTCTGTTGGTACTACACCACCAGGGATGACAGTGACAGCGAGTAAAAGCGGAAACACCGTAACTCTCACTATCTCTACTACGGCGGCGTTTACTGCCTTTGGTGATGTAGCTATCCCAGTGACGGTCACAGATAATGCTACCCCAGCAAACTCTCGTACAGTAAATGTGACAAAAACTATCAATGACGTTGCACCAGTTGCTGGAGGAGCCTTTGCGAGCCTTGCTGATATGACTATATCTGACAATATCGGTATGCCAATAATACCAAATATTAATGCAGGTGGGGTAACAGATTTACTGGGTCGTGTTATCGTTTATTCTGCAAATGGTTTACCGCTAGGATTCACTATAGATTCCAATACTGGAGTCATAAGTGGAGCATACGATGCCTTTGGTAATCAGATTTTTACTGTTACTATAACCGCCTCCAGTGGTACAAGTCAGATTCAGAAAACATTCATTCTCACGGTTCGTGATGATGGATAGGATTATATGAGAGAAGAATCTTCTAAAAATCTCCCGAGTTTGGGAGATTTTCGATTTTTAGTTGGAGATGGAGATTTTCTTGATGGTAGTCCAGATTGGGAAATTATATGCTGGAGCTCATGATGGGGTATTTCCTATTACTAATTGAGATTGGCTCGTGATTCCGCTGAACGTGAGAGTTGTTAGAGTCGTGGCATTTGCAATGGTTAAACTTGAACCTTTGCAGAACCAATTTTGACCTACAGTTATCGTTCCTAGACAATTTTTTCATTTCACAACAAAGTATTTATCAGCACTCCCCAAATCTGCGACATAGAACTTAGTTCCAATTGCAGCCGAACCACTAAGTGATCCAGCAGGTGCATCGAGTTCAATCTTAATTGTTTTTCCCGCTAGATTCAATCAGCCTACTACATATTCAAGCCATTTTCCAGAGGCTGTTATTTCTAGTCATTGAGCAGTAATATTTCCATGTGATGCTGCTTGGTCCACAGAAAAATATGAACCACTTCATCGTAATGGTGAAACAAGCCTATCTACACTTGGCCTGTATACTTCATTCACAAAATCAGCTACAGCAATTATATTTAGATTCTGACAAACGTCTATATTTTTGCCTACTAGATTATTCCAAAACAACTTCCCTTGTACCCCACAAGCCAAGGTATCATCGGTAATTGTATTGGAGCAAACGGTATTTCTTACCGTGGAGTCAATATCTCATGAGCCTTGTTGAGATGGGCTATCAGCAACTGGACCACTAAGGAGATTTTGACACTCATTGCCTCACAAGATTGTTGGTCTTGTGGCCCTGAGTTCATCGGCCGCGAGGGTACGTTCTGCCGTTGTGAGTGCTCCTGAGTCAGCAAGACTCTTGAGATAGACGATATCTCTTTTGGTGTTTTCACGAATCCATGGACTCAATGATGAATAGAAGAACTCTGTCGGTTGTTGTAATGGAGGATAATCCACTGCCGTCTGAATACCATCTTGTGATCATGTGTACATCATGATGTAGAGAGATTGCCCAGTTCATGTGGGATAAGAACTTGCGGTATTGAGATTAGAGTAGGTCACGGCATCAGTATTGAGCGAGTGTACTACGGAAAAATTCATTGACATTCCAGGATGAGTTGACTGTGAAATACTTGTTCCACGGACTCCAGCAATATATCATGCTCCACCGAAGTTGATACCCGTTCCAGTGAGGACTCGCCCCCAGAGGTTACCATTATTGAGAATCGCTTGGGCGACCGTGGCTCATCCGAGTGTTCCGAATTGGAGCTCAACATTGGTATTCTCATCGAGGCGGAGGATAGAGTTATCACTCGGGAATCCTATCTCTGCTTCACTCGCAGGATCAGTGATAACAATGTCTCCCGCATAGAGAGGGAGTCAAGCGCTCGCGATAATATTGGAACCATCCTGATAGCGGATAACGGTCACGGTTCAACTGGTCGTCTCGATATTGCCGAATACGAGGAGGGGCTTCTGTGCGCCACAGACAGGATTCCCACCAGCATCGAGTCCTATCCAGACTTCAGAGGCATTGCTACAGTTCCCGATATGGAGGTATCCAGATCCAGAGATTCAGGAAAAGAAGAGAGTGTTATTCGCACGACCATTGGAGAGCTCAAAACTGGTGGTTCCAAGCACTTTTGCCAGGATGCTCCCGATGCTCCCTGTACCTATAGGGATCCTCGGAAACACTCCCGTATCTGGTAAGAGTCCAGAGAGCGCATAGGCTCCGATGGTTCCAAGTACAAGGATGAGCAAGATAATAAGTTTTCGCATAGTGATGAAGAAAAATAACTACCTAACGACAGAGAACATTACCTACCGCGTCGAATCCATAGATACATTGAGGAACTCCACAGGAACGATTGGGTCCTACATGGATGAAGTTGCTCGAATCTTGTCCATCGAGTTGGTTGGCATTTTTCACGGTTCCATCTCCTGGATTCATCCAGTCTCAGCTCGCGAGTATCTTGTTGAGTACATCGCCAAAAAGTCCGCCATTGGCTGCATTGGCAACTCCAACCAGTCCAGTCGTCAGAATAATAAAAAAAGCAACTCCAAATATGAGTGCCCGAAGGATTTCTTCTCAGATGATGGAGGAAAGTGGAGTTTTTTGCATAAAACACAAATTAGTGATACAATAAAAGTGTATGTACAAACTCAAAAATCTCAAACATATTTTTGTGATTGTTGGAATCGTGTTTCTCACGATTCTTTTGAGTATTTCTCCGCTTTTCTCCGATATTTCGATATTTTTGAACAAGAGCTTTGTCTACAACAATGTCTTTGGGAGCTTTCCTGAGAGGCTCTATTCGTATCACTTGGCACCAGAGTATGATACTAACAATCGTACTCGTGTGGTGATTGTGACCATAGATGAGGCAAGTCTGAACTATCTGGATGCCAATAATATCCCCTTTGGGAAAGGACTCTATACGACTATTCTTGAACGTCTTCAGAGAAGAGGACAAGTGAAGGGGATAGGATTTGATCTTATTTTCTCTATTCCAGATACTGCTTCCAGTAATACACGTTGACTCACGAGTGAAGAGGAGTTTGTCGAGACGATGAAAAAATACAAGAATATTGTTATTGCGGCAGATTATGATAATCAGTTCTGTGCGAATACTCTGAATGAACTTCGTTGATTGTACCCAACATTTGATTATTCTAGTGAGGAAACCTATCCTGGCTTGGATACAACCAATTGTAACAAGCGCCTAGCAGGAATACTGGTTACCAATAAGGATAAACTTACTTCATTTCATTTGACGAAGAGATTCACCGATTTCTTCGTTGCCTATGAGAACAAGAAAAGTTTGGATAATTTTACCGATGAAGATTACCAGACCCTCTATTGTCAAAAAGATGACGGAGGAAAGTGAAAATACATGTCGTGTCTCAATGTGCCACGGTCGCTCTATGCGAATATTCCTTGGGGAACAATCAATATTGATCTTCGTCAGGATGTCTCGTATTCACGAATGGCGATGTCTTTTTTGAGTGGAGATCTTCCCTATGCCTCATGGAAAGCATCATCGGGTAGTCTCAGTCAGAACAAGTATCTCTACTCTCTCCCGATTGAACTCTATCGTCTAACAGGAGGGGATATGTCAGTGATTCAACATGTCATGGATTCCAGCGAGAATGTATTGAATCCGTATTTTGGTCCAGAGCTATCTTTTACGATGATTTCACTCAAGGATGTCTTGCAATACTCAGATAGTCAGTTGTATGGATTATTTGCTTGAAAATACGTCTTGATAGGAGACTCTCAGAAGGTAAATGGTGATTCCGTTGAGTCTCCGGTAACTGGCGGAGATATGATTTGAGTCGAGCTCCATGCACACTTTCTCGAAGGACTCCTCCAGAACAAGATGCTCAAAAAAATTCCTCCAGAATATAGTTATGGTGGACTCATCCTCCTGGTAATACTCTCAGTATTCCTCTATTTCTTGATGAATAAGTTCTTATCGCCAATTATCGCAATAATAGTTCTTATCGCAACGGTATGGCTTGTTAGGTACGGATATGAAGTACAGAGAGTGGTGGTAGATATTTTTCCATTCTTCGTGGCAGGAATCGGATCCTATATCGTGACCTATGTATACAAGTTCTTCGTGGTTGATAGAGAAAAACGAGAGCTCCAGTCCAATTTCTGACGATATGTTGATCCACTGGTGGTAAAGAAGATTGCTGATGGGAATATTCCGATTGAGCTCGGAGGAGAAAAACGAGAGCTCTCTATATTATTTTCTGATATTGCAGGATTTACGACGATCTCAGAGCAGCTCCCACCTCAAGAGCTTTTCTATATTATGGCGTCATATCTTTCTCGTATGACTGATATTCTTATTGGGGAAGGATGAACGCTTGATAAGTATATCGGGGATGCGATTATGGGATTTTTCTGAGCGCCACTCCCATTCGAGGATCATGCAATACGAGCATGTCGGACGGCTATCCGCATGCAGGAAAGACTTCCAGATTTTAATGCCGAAATCATAGCTCATGGTCTCGAGCCAATTCATTTTCGAGTGGGGATTGCTTCTGGGGAGGTAATGGTTGGAAATATAGGTTCACGTGATCGCTTCAACTATACAGTTCTCGGTGATACCGTGAATCTCGCATCTCGTCTTGAGGGAACGGGCAAAGAATATGAAGTATTGATGATTATCTCAAATTCTATCCGAGAGAAACTCACCCCTGATTTTATTGTTCGAGAACTTGATACCATTGCAGTAAAATGAAAGACAGAGGGAGTTCGGATTTTTGAGCTTGTCGGATTTGCTCAGAATGTTCGAGAAATTGCCGTATATCAGAATTATGAGAAGGCTCTAGCTCACTATCGAAAATGAGAATATCGTGAAGCGGGGGATATCTGGGCAAGTCAAATGGACTTTGATCCTCCATCAAAGATCATGGCTCAGCGTTCTGCCGCTATCCTCAGACATGAAGTTGCCGTAGAAAACGGAGTTTACCATATGACCCACAAGTAGATTGCGTTTATATGAATCTTTCTTGAATGGTAGGATATATTCCAGTTACTCACTAATTTCCTCGAGGAATCCTTCCACACTCTTCCAGTTCCGTATTTCGACACGGATTTTTTGGAGTGAGACGAGTACCATAACTTTTTTTGTATCAAACCGTTCCAAGAAGGATTTGATTCTCGCTACATCAGTTCAGGCCGCGAAGTCGAATACATAGTTCATTCCAAGTTTGGAGAGTTTGATGACGCCGTATTCACTGAGGAGGATTCTGGTTTTGAGGAGGAGGAAGAGATTGGAAATGTTTTGATGCTGTATCTTGGTTCAGACTGTGCTTTCCCCCCGAATTCCCAATTTGTTGGTATCTTCTATTCTTCACGCATCATTCTTCACTCGTAACTCTTCTTCTATCTCTTCAAGTTCATCTAGGGTTTCGATGTTTTCTATCTCGCGGTAAAAAGAGAGCTTATCACTCTCGGACAGGAAGTATTCGTCAGGGATGGTGTAGGAAATATCGAGTTCTATCTTGGTCCAGACTCTCTTTTTCTTTTCATCTTTGAGTTCCTCGATTTTTTCTTCGAGCATGCGGAAGTAGAGTGTGAGTCCTAGATCTTTACTTTTTCCTGACTGTTTGAATCCGAGAACATCTCAGGCTCCACGGATTTCCATATCGCGCATAGCAATCTCGAATCCAGCTCAGAGATGCGTATTGTTGGCGATAGTGATGAGACGCTCTTTTTCATCTTTGACGAGTTCTCCTTTTCGGTACATGAGATAGCAGTAGCCTTGGGCATCCTTGCGCCCAACTCGTCCTCGGAGCTGATGGAGTTGCGCGAGTCAGAATTCTTCTGGATCGATAATAATAATGGTATTGGCAGAGAGGAAATTTACCCCATTCTCGATAATGGTGGTAGTCAAGAGGATATCGTATTCTCATTTTTTGAAGGCGTGGATTCGATCTTCGATTTGCTCTCCAGGCATCTGACCATGAGTGATAATAATACGAGGCTCATTTTCTCAGATACCGATTTCCGTACTATTGGTGGCAAAAGTACCAAAACCATCGGGTGAAAGTCAAACTCACTCAGTACTTGCTTTGCTCTTCAGTTTATTTGCTTTCATCACCTTTCAGACAGTGCCTTCCCCCCGAACCCCCATTTTTCTGTTTTCATCTTTGGAATCCTCGATTATTGCCTCTATCTCTTTCTCGATACTTTCTATCCCACGGATTCGATTATGTACGATGATACTCTGTCCTCCACGAGCAAGTTCGTATGCTATCGCTTTCGCGAGGATAGATTCGTTCCACTTGGTGATAATGGTTTCGATAGGTTTTTTCTTTTTTGGAGGAGTTGCGAGGATGGATATCTTTTTGAGACCAGAGAGAGCGAGATTGAGGGAACGAGGGATGGGAGTAGCAGAGAGCGAGAGAATGTCGAGTCAGGCTCGGAGTTTTTTGAGTTTTTCCTTGTGACTCACTCAGAACTTGTGTTCCTCATCGATCACGAGGAGTCCGAGTCTTGCGAAGCGGATATCATCCGAGAGGAGTCTATGAGTTCCCACAATAACATCGATGTTCCCATTTTTCAGGTCTGCAAGGGTTTTTTTCTGTTCTTTTTCGCTACTCATTCGAGTCAGTATTCCGATACGAATCCCGAAGGGTCACAGTCTCTCATTGAAGGTCTCATAGTGTTCATCTGCCAGGACGAGAAGCGGAGAGATGACGGCTACTTGGGTTCCTGAGAGGACCGCCTTGTATATCGCATTCATGGCAACTTCGGTCTTCCCGAATCCTACATCTCAGGATATGAGTCGATCCATTGGGATGGAGTCTTCCATATCTCGAAAAATATCTTGGATTGCCATTGATTGATCTCTCGTGTATTCATACTGGAATTGGGATTGGAATATGGTTTCTTTTTCTCGGAATACTCAGAAAGAACGTCCTTTTGCGAGACTTCGCTTTGCACTTGTTTCGAGTATTTCCCGAGCGATTTCCGCGATTTCCTCATCAGCTTTTTCTATGGTTCGTTCCCATTCTTTTCCAGCAAGGCTTGTGAGCGTAGGTTCGAGACTTCAGAGATACTTGCTTACTCGATAGATTTCTGTCAGGGGAACAAAGAGGATATCATTGTTGGCGTAGTGGAGTTCGAGGTATTCTCGTTCCATTTCTCCCATCTTTTTCTTCACCACAGCGTAGAACATACCAATACCATGTTCCCGATGGACCACATAATCTCCTGGCTTCAGGGAGAGGAGGAGGTCGAGATTTTTGGCGACGGATTTTTTGGTCCGATTCTGGACAAATATTTCCCCGAGGATATCATCAGTGATAATAGTGCTCGGTTGAAGCTTGAAACTTGAATCTAGAATCGCTTGGTCATCGTTTTTTATATGCGTCTCAAAACTCTCGAGTCCAACTTTGCTTATGGGGATTATTGCTATATCCTGGAGGGAATTGTACTCCAGAAAGTCTCGCAGCGTTTTTTCATATTTTGTATAGATACATATCGAATTTGCCCCTCGCTCTCTGAGGAATTCCTTTAATTCCTCTACATGAGAAATCTGAGGAATAGCCACATCGAGGCTTGTGGAATTCTCTCTCTGGAATTCAGAAAAATGGACTCTTGCAATAGTTCGTAATTGTTCAATATAGGAGAGAAAATCGCATCAAATAATAATAATTTGAAGCTCGAAGTCAGAATTTTTATGGTGTCATGCTGTATGACCCCGTGAAGGTGGATGAAGAATCGGAACAATGGTTTCTGCTCATTTTGCACTTCATATGAGTTCGAGCAATTCCTCATTGAGTACTCATTCCTGTCGTTCGAGCTTCTCGGAGTTTGGATCTTTTATGGTGAGTCCTTCCTTGAAACTCCGTTTTCCCGTCTTTTGGTCAATCTCAATAATACTCTCAATCTCAGTATCGAACCATTCTATGTGATAGAGGTTTCCGGTTATAGATTCTGTTAGTGAGATGGTGCTCCCTTCACGCTTGTATGTTCAGAGTTCCCCTGGATGTACCGAGTGTATGTATCCGAAGTCAATCAATTTCTTAATCATTCCTTCTGGAGAAAGTGAGATAGAACCACGAACAATATCAAATACGGAGATTCTTCGAATATACTCAGCCATTCCTGTTATTTCTAGAACTCGATAATCAAGACAGAAGATTCACTCTTTTTGCTCGGTCATATTCCAGAACCCAGCAATATCATGCACAAAAGTAACCTGAGTATCAAGTATGACTCGGGAGAAATTTTTGAGAATCTGAATATCTCGGTCACTATCAGTGATGATGATATGCTTTTTTCATTCGGAAAAAAGACTCCTCAAAAAGAAGAGTCGTGCAGTTGGGCAGGTGGAATGAGAATAGGTAATGAACAATGAATAATGAACAATAAATAAAAAAGCTTACACCTTCGTGATATCTTCTTCTTTCTTTTTGAACATGGTTTCTGCTTCTTTGGTTGCCGCATCTACGTATTTCTGGAGGTCTGTTTCATATCCTTTAACTTCATCCTCACTGATTTCTTTGTTTGCTTTTGCGGTATCAATTTTTTTCTTATAGTCAGCACGTACATTTCTGATGCCTACCTTTCCTTCCTCGAGAAGGCGAGAGGCAATTTTTACGAGCTCTTTTCGGCGTTCTCCAGTGAGAGGGGGAATATTGATCATGATAGATTCTCCATTGTTGTTGGGATTGAGTCCGAGATTTGCGTCAGTGATTCCACGTTCGATGTCCTTGATAACGGATTTGTCCCATGGTTGAATAGTGACGGTTTGGGCGTCAAGTACTGATACTGCTGCGACATTCTTGAGTGGCTGAGAGCTTCCGTAAGCCATGACAAAGACTCACTCGACGATGGCTGGGTTTGCACGCCCAGCTTGGAGCTTAGAGAGTTCGACTGATAGGTGATTTATCGCTTTGAGAAGGTCTTGTTGAAGATTTCCTAGCATAATGCCAAATATAATTATAATATAAATGTACAAATAGTGTATTCAATTTTTCCTTTTCTACAAGGTTTTTTTTGACAAAGATTAGGGAGATTATACAATGCTTTGGAAGTTTTTTATTTCTTTTACTCAGCTTTTTTTATGCAAAAGTTCGTTTCTACTATTGTTGTTGCCTCATTCCTGCTGATGCAGGTGACATATGCAGCAGATTCTGCTACGGGTGGCACAGCGGCCTCTACTGGTTCAAGTACCACAGCAGTAACTGCGGGGGATACCCCTGGAACCAATAATTCCGTAGGAGCTACTATGAATTCGGCTCCTACAATCAAGCGCTCTATGGGATCTTCTCTTGGAGAATACGCTTCTGTATCATGTTCATCAAATGCTCTTTTTGAATCAAATAGCTGTGACCAATGTTTTGAAGGTGGTTCAGTAAAGGTTGGTGACTCTCTCACAGGTCTTTTTGATAACTGGACCAACACTACAGAGAGTACTTTTGTAGCTTACAAGAGTGAGCAGAAGACTCCAAATATGGTAAAGATTGGACATACTAGTTGGATATCTACTCCAGCTGATGAGACAAAGATGTGGAAGAGTCCGAGCGATGTTGTATGGTCACCACTTTGATCTGGAGCGAATAAAGATGGTTTTATTCTTCCAAAAAACCAGAAAGTCCGCTTTGTAGAGGCTGATATTGGAGCAAAGTATACACTAGAAAAGACAGATAAGAAGAATGGTGACACAGTTGGTATCCTCCGATTCCCAGTGGTATCTCACGTGATTGATGCGAGTGGAAATGAGGGCGCTGCAGATACTCACTATGAATGTGTATCATACAAGCTCAGTGCTTCCTCCTCACCATCTACACCAGTTCCGACAACTCCAACCCCAGAGAAGATGACAGAGACAAAGACAGGTCCAGAGACTCTTATCCTTATTATCGC
>JAYRRZ010000064.1:0-6194 GCA_041909865.1 Candidatus Altimarinota bacterium
CGTAGTAGCCCCAGGGAAAAAGCTATATTCCAGAGAGTGGAGTATGGGAGTATCAGCAATGGATACAGAAAAAGAGTGGAGTGTAAGCATAAGAAAAAGAGAATTCTATAATAAGAATGAATCTCAATAAAGCAAATCAAACACAACAAAAAATCCCCTCTAAAAAGAGGGGAAATCTTGCATCCGAAGAATGAGAAATAATTTCCTAAAAGGAGATTACTTTGTAACTGCAACCTTCGCACTAGAAATACCAGTGTAATCTTCATCAACAATAGAGTCGTAGTCAAGAGCAGTAACTGCAAATGTCATACCACCAGCGTTGAAGTAAGGCATGTTTGGAGCATAAACCTCAAACGAAACTGTACCTGTATTCTTAACAAGGTTAAGGTTTGGAATAGTTCCAGCAAGAGTAAACTTAGCACCAGCAGAAGTTGCAACATTTTGTGCAGCAGTAGATACACCAGCAACATTACAGTTACCAGTAGCGCCATTACGTACACACATCTCACCATCCCAAGTTACAGCAGTAGTTCCATTGAGGAATCCTGGGGTAGCCTTGATAGTTACAGCAACAACATCCATAGCTGACTCTGGATCAAGATTTCGAACTGTTACAGTATAGCGATCAAGATCATTGGAAGCCTTGGCTACAGTAACAGTAGGAACTACCTTACCAGCAGTGTATGTAGAAGAAGCAGCAACAAACTCACCAGTTGCATTTCCAGTAGCATATACTGAACCTGCAAGAGTTGCATTTCCAGTAGACTGACGAGTAATGTCACCAGCAGCAGGAGCAGCAACACGAAGAGTAAACTTAGACTGTCCTACAGGAATGCTAGTAAGAGAAGTTGTATCAGCTACTACCTTAATATTCTTTGTAACATCCTTAGGAATTACAAGAGACATACTATCTGCAGTAATAGATCCAGCAACTACAGTAATACTTGCAGTAATCTGAAGACCTGTATCAATATCATAAAGTTTTACAGAATTTCCAGAAATAAGTTGAGTAAGATCTGCGATTTCATCTGCTGAAAGAGTTGCTGAGCCATTTGCATCATTTGCATTCGTAAGAACGAGCTTTCGAACTGTGATATCTTCAGCTTCACCAAGGATAGCAAAGCGTCCGAGCTCAGACATAGATGCATTAGCAGTAATCTTCTTTGTAGAAGGAGCTGCAATAGTAGCAGCCTTGAATGTAGCCTTACCATTCATTACGGAAACTGTATCACCTTGTTGAGATGCATTGAGAGTTACAGTGTTACCATTGGTAACATTCTTTGCAGTAACAAGATTTACTGTAAATCGGTATGAAGCAGCAACAGCATTGGACTTGAGGGTACCAGTAACCTTAACAGATACTGTTTTTCCTGGTTCAACACGGAACTTATCAGAAGACGCTGAAAGAGTTACTGAAGCAGGATTTGTAACAGTAAGGAGGTCTGTCTCGATACCGTCAACATTGAGAACGAGACGAGAGAAGCTTGCAGCAGCAGCTGTCGCGTCAAATCCTACAGGAGAATTTGCGGTAAGAGTATAGTTTGTTACATCAAATGAAGCATCAGAAGTAACCTTACCGTCGAAAAGAACAATACTTGAAGCCCCTGGAGCAACAGTTTGAGATCCAGTAGAAGACTTATTCCAAGTTACTTGTACACCATTAAGTGTAAGTGATTGAGTTCCTGGAAGAGCTCCTACAGCTGTTGCATAACCAGTTGTAGTTTCAATAGCAGAAACATCCGTTGTTTCATTTACCTTAAAAGTAGTAGTTGTAGAAGTTCCTACATAGATTGTATCTGCACGAAGCTCATAATCAGCAGACTCACCCGCAAGAAGAGTGGTATTAAGTCCAGTAACATAGAGCTTGTCAGTAGTCATAGAAACAGTACCAACCTTTACTCCGTTGCGGTAAACAGCAGGATTAGCAAATGCTTTTGTGTAATCCTCACCAGTATCCTTAGAAAGAGTAAATCCGTAAACAGTAGTATCACGGTTAGAAGCAGCATCAATTTTTACATTGACAATGCGCTGTGCTGTCTTACCAGCAGTTACAGAAGATGCAGTAGTAACACTTGCAACCGTAACAACACCTGCAGAGTAAGAAGTAGTATTGATAAGACCAAGAGTTACAGGAAGACCAGCAACAGAAGATGCATTACCATTTACTGCCGTAGCAGCAAATTGATGTTGGCTGTTTGACTCAGCAGCTGAATCAAGACTTACAAGAACATCATAAACTACAGAAGTACCTGCCTTAAGAGTAAGTGTTGAATTAAGACGAACGATAGCACTTTGTGATGTTTGATTAAGAGTGCGAGCATCAGAAACAACAGAACCACTCTGAGCAAGCTGAATAGATTTAATATCAGCTACACGACCAAGACCAGAACGAGTAATAGTAATAGAAGTTACATTTACATCCTTGTCACCAGCAATGAGCTTCACTGCACCAACCTTAACGCTAGAAGCGTTCTTTGGAACGTATTGAGCAGCAGCTGCACCGTCGAGAGCAACAGTGAGTGAACCACCACCAACAACACCAGTACTAGTAGAACCAGTATTAGAAGGAGTCTCAGTCTCATTAGGGTAAGCAACACCTGCGGCAATCTTGAATGCTTCCCCACGAGATGCCGTAGCATTTGGGCGGAAGTAAGAAGAAGTAGCAGCTACACCGAGCTCGTTTGCTCGGTTGATGTATCCAGCAAGATCACCAAGACCAGCTACATCCATGTAACCAGCATCAGTATCACTACCAGTCTCACCAACTGCACCGAGAAGCATCTTAACCATCTCAGCACGAGTTACAGGAGCAGCAGGGCGGAAATTAGCGTTTGCAGTTGAAACAACACCTGCATCAGCAAGAGCCTCGATGTATCCACAGAGGTCTCCGAGCTTAGAAGTTACGTCACCGTAAACATTCCCAGCACAATCGGTAGGAGTGTATCCACCGAGATTTGCAGTAACCTTTGCAAGTTCTGCACGAGTGACAGTGTCACCGAGGCGATAACCTGCCTCAGTAGACTGAGCGCTAATAACATCGTTATCAGCAAGAGTTTCAGCGTAAGGAAGGAACTCACTTGCTGCAGAAGCAACAGAAGCACCCAAAGTTGTAGCTGTAAGAGCTGCAACGCTTACGAGAGAAACCATCTTCGTAGAGAAGTTACCCATAGTAAAATATAGGTTAGAAAAATAAATATGCGGGGAATCCGCGAAAAGGAACCAGATGACAGCCTTGGTCAGAGAACTGTCTGTGTTAATCTCTCTGGTCAGGAGAGACACCATTCCGTCTTTTGAACGGGAAAGGTTAAAGCTTTAACCTCAAGTTATGTACATAACGAGAGGAAGGAAATAGTGAATAGTGAATAGTGAATAGTGAATAGTTATCTTTTTGGAAACTATTACCTATTACCTATTACCTATTACCTCACTCCTTCCTCTCCTCATATAAATATCAAGAGGAGACGGGGGTCCAAAATTTTTTGATAATGTTAAAGAACATGATCTGACGAAATAATATTTTCCGCCGACATTACGCGACAAATACTATGAAGAATCCGCTTTAAGTCAAATAAAAGTGGCTTCTCTTCACATTTTTTTCACTAGCACACATAAGCAAACAATAAAGATATATAAAATCAATAAAATATCTTTGCTTTTAGAAAGAGAAAATTCAGGGAAATGAAAAAAAGTATTCGTATTTTTTGGATTTTTGGTACAATTGTGGAGGTCATAGATTGAATTGAATACGAAAAAGTGGTTATGCTGGGTGTTTTCTGATACGTACTAATACTCGAAAATTACATTCAAAAGTCTCTTTTATTCTTTTTTACATAAAAAAGAATCCCATCATCACACGATTGATGAACAAAATCTTGCTCCTTCTCTCGTTGCAAGTGATTCGTTTCAATATGGGATGTGCTATGACCAGCATTATTTCCTAGAATCAATAGTATGAATATATATCTTATCCTTTCCTTCATTGTGGGGAGCGCCCTCTGATCTCTGGCAATTTATTTGTATCTATCAGGCAAGGCCAAGTCCCAATGAGCCCGTATCATCCATGATGCGGAGTGAAAAAGTCGTGATATCGTCGCACGTGCCGAACAAACAGCGGCAACACTCCGAGCAGAGATCGACGATGCTCGAAACGACATCAAAGAACGAAAACAAAGTGCTGTAGAGCACGAGAATCGTCTCATGGAAAAAGAACAACGCATCGATAAAAAATATGAAGAAATTGAACAAAAACGGAATGATCTCCAAAAAAAAGAGGAATCTCTCGAACAAAAATGAACCGAACTCGATAAAAAGCATTCCGAAATCGAAAAGAAACTCGAAAATATTGCAAAACTCTCTCAAGAAGAAGCAAAATCACTCCTGCTCCAATATACCGAAGAGCGCTATGAGAAGGATATCCTCTCACTTATGGAAAAGAAAAAGAAGGAACTCTCTGCTCGTGAAAGGGATCTCTCTCGCGAAATCCTCATAAAAGCTATCCAACAATACTCAGGAGAAGTAACAGGAGAAACCACTCAGACGATGGTCACACTCGAAAGTGATGATCTCAAAGGAAAACTGATTGGAAAAGAGGGGCGCAATATTATTGCCTTCGAAAAAGCTACCTGAGTATCCCTCATTATCGATGATGCTCCTGATACCGTATTTCTTTCTAGCTTTGATCTTTTCCGTCGATATATTGCGAAGAAATCTCTCGAAGATCTCATTGCAGACAAGCGTATTCAGCCTGCTCGTATCGAAGAATTGGTAGAAAAAAATCAAAAAGAAGCCGATAAGCTCATCTATGATCTCGGTCGCAAGACGATTGATGAGATGGGAATAATCGGAATCCCTGAGGAAATTGTTCCTCTCATCGGGAAATTCCGCTTCCGTACCAGCTATGGACAGAATATTCTCATGCACTCAAAAGAAGTTGCCTATATTGCTGAAGGAATTGCCAAGCTTATCGGTGCTGATGCAACTCTTGCGCTCAAAGGCGGACTCCTCCATGATCTTGGAAAAGCCATGGACCATGATATCGAAGGAACTCATCCGGAAATCGGTGGTCGTATTGCTCGTAAATACGGTCTCGATGACAAAACCATCAACATCATCGAAAGTCATCATGACGATGTTCCTCAGATTTGTATCGAATCCAAGATTGTACAGATTGCTGACGCTATCAGTGCCGTACGTCCTGGGGCTCGCCGCATGAACGTAGAAGACTATATCAAGCGTATTCAAGAAATGGAGAATATTGCTATGAGTTTCTCAGGGGTCAACAAAGCCTATGCACTCTCTGCTGGACGTGAAGTTCGTGTCTTTGTTGATGCTGATACTATCTCTGATCTCGATGCAGAAAAGAGGGCCCAAGAAATCGCTGCCCAGATTGAAGCAAACTGTAATTACCCTGGTGAAGTAAAGATTAATCTCATCCGTGAAAAGCGCGTTATTGAATATGCAAAATAAGTATCGCTGATTATTTTATAATCATTTCTCATGTATCCACTTATCAATATAGGAAATATCATCGATATATACACGTTCTGAGTATGACTCGTGTTTGCTTGGGCAGTATTCTTTGTTTCCCTGCATCAGTTTGCTCTCAGAAAAGGTCTTACAAAGCATATATTTACCGATATTGTTTGGTTTACTTTTTCTATATTTCTTTCGAGTCGACTCGTCTATATTATCGGGGAATGGCGCGAGGAAAAATTCATATTTCAGGACTTATTTGAGTGACGATGACTCCTCTATTTTCTTCGTGAGTTTTTTATTACTGATAACTACAATCTCTCTCTTGCAGGAGGAATCCTTGGATTTCTTCTTGTATTTATCATCAAAACATGGGGAAAGAAAAAGGAGGTGTATCTTGATATTGTTGTTTTTTCTTTTCTCCTGGCTGCAATGGTCTGATACACCTGAGCGCTTCTTGGCTGACAGATTTATGGAATTTCATTTAATTCCATAGTTTCTATCGTTTACGATGATAAAAATAGTATTGTTCCTTTTCAGAATCCGCTCTTCCCGCTTCCAATACTGTATATTCTGGCAACGAGCGGACTCTACTATTTCCTCCATACTCTGGCAAAAAAGAGTCTTCCTGATGGGTTCATCGGGTATATGTGAATTGGAATATACGGGATAATCCTCTTTCTCTTCGAGTTCCTCAATGGTTCTACCGACATGATTCAATC
>JAYRRZ010000065.1:0-3008 GCA_041909865.1 Candidatus Altimarinota bacterium
CACGGATGCGATTATTGGCCTCACTGAAGGCTCATGGATTTTCTCCTGACATAAAAAAAGTATAGTGAAAATCCCCCTGGATTCAATATACTTTTCGTTTTGTTTTGATATTTTGTGGCAACTCGACACCGATTCTGGAAGTATTGGAAGTATCCTTGAGATGAATCCTACCCCCTTTGAGTAGGAACATCAATTCTTACCATCCCTAGAATAAATCTGAAAAAATCCCTTCGGAATGACAAAAACTGGGGAAGATTCTTCTGAGCCTTCACTCAAAAAAGACAGAAACTGGAAACTCTCCTCTGATTTATAACCCTTCCATCTCCATAGCTATGAGCACGTTCATCTCTGCAGCATATTCAAGAGGAAGTTCCTTGATAAGAGGCGAGGCAAATCACCGAACAATCATCGTTTTTGCATTCTCCTCACTCATACCACGAGACATGAGATAAAAAAGGGTATCTTCGTTGATCTTCCCAACACTTGCCTCATGAGCAATAATAGCATCATCCGTGAGAACCTGGATATCAGGAATAGTATCAGTGCGAGACCGTTCATCAAGAATGAGACCATCACAATCAATTCTCGAAACCGCATTGGTTGCAGACTTATTAATCTTCACCAAACCACGATAGGTGGCAATTCAACCATTTTTTGAGAGAGATTTTGAGATGATTTCACTGGAAGTGTTTTTCCCAATATGGATCACCTTTGCTCCCGTGTCAGTTTCCTGATGAGCATTGGCAAAAGCAATACCAAAATGTTGTGCTCGTGAATCATCTCACTTCAGTATGGAGCAAGGATAGAGCATCGTCTTTCCAGAACCAAGATTTCATCCAATCCATTCGATGGATGCGCCTGATTCTACTATGGCTCGCTTTGTATTGAGATTGTAAGTATCAGTCGACCAATTCTCTACACTCGAATACCGCATCTTTGCATTTTTGCCAACATATATCTCCACACAACCCGCATGAAGACTCGCGGTACCGTATTTTGGAGCGCTACATCCCTCGATATAGTGAGCCTCTGCTTCATCCTCGATGATGATGAGTGTATGTTCAAACTGCCCTCCTGCCTTTACGTTCATACGGAAATATGCCTGAAGCGGAGCATCGATCACCACTCCCTTCGGGATATAGAGAAATGTTCCCCCGCTCCAGACGGCACCATGAAGAGCGGCAAACATATGATCACTCACTGGAACCGCATGCATAAAGTGTTTTTTTACGAGGTCTTCATGTTGATGTATTGCTACCGACATATCCTCGAAAATAACTCACTTTTCACGAAGTTCTTTTCTCAGATTATGGTACACTACTTCGCTATCATACTGGGCTCCTACACCTGCCAGCATGGCACGTTCTGCCTCGGGGATACCAAGTCGATCAAACGTCTGTTTGATATTCTCTGGCACATCTTCCCAAGACTTTTTGTCTCAAGCGCCTTCGGGCTTCGCAAAATAATAAATACTCTCCAAATCCAAATCCGTAAGCGATGGTCACCATGTTGGCTTCTCGAATCGACGAAATACCTCAAGTGACTTGAGTCTCACATTGAGCATCCACTCCGGCTCTTGATTTGAGAGGGATATCTGTCTAACTACCTCCTCGGAGAGGCCTGGTTTGGCTATCGTTGTATACGATACCTCGTCACTTCTATCGAGTTTCTCACGTGAGATGTTAGCAAATGGTGAATGTGCCATAAAGAATACTTCAGACTTGGGAAATACTTCTCTTCAGGAAGAGAGTATACAGAGGTTATAAAAAATTGCTGGTTCAAATCTCGGTACAACAGTATACGAAGTTCTTGCTTGAGCACAAACATTTTCTCTCAATAAATATGAACAAAGTAGAGAAAAAAGTTTGCCTTTTTTTTATAGTTCCCTATAATCCGCTTCACTTGCTCCTGTGGTAGGATAACTCGCACCCATAGCTCAATTGGAAGAGTAGCGGTCTTCGAAACCGTTGGTTGTAGGTTCGAACCCTACTGGGTGCACCATAATTACAGCAACATACTTCCTGATTTCCCTCATAAGTGGTATCGTTGTTACTCTGTTTCTCTCCAATAATTGGAAAAAATGCCCAGGTGGTGGAATGGTAGACACGTACGCTTGAGGTGCGTATGCCGAAAGGTGTGGAGGTTCGAGCCCTCTTCTGGGCACCATAAGAAAATAAAATCTCACGTTAATAGTGAGATTTTTTTGTGTTTAGTTACGTCGACAATTACCGAAAACCCTCTTTCTTCGCCTTTTCGAGCAAGGAACTTTCGCCACTCTCAAATATTTGTCAATCCTTCATTATCATTATCCTATCGAGCACTATTGATTCTAATAGTTGGAAATTATGAGAAATAATAATAATTGTTTTGCCATTATTTCGCCAGGTGTCGATCTTCTGTTTGAGGAGCTCTAGGGCGTCAACATCGAGTCCCGAATCAATTTCATCGAGTATCACGATACCCGGATCGAGGAGCTCTATCTGGAGGATCTCGAGCCTTCTTTTCTCGCCACCCGAAAAACCCGAAAAGAGGTCTCTATCGAGAATCTCTCGTTCCAAACCAACTTCCTTGGCCAACTTCTCGATAAGTCGACGAAATACAAAGGGAGATGGAACTTTTGGCCCCAGATTATTGGCAGAAAAATACGCATTATACACGGTGCGGAGGTATTCGCATGTCTTCACTCCAGGAAGTTCAGGGATATTCTGGAAAGAAAGAAAGATCCCCTTCTTGTGACGTCCGTCAGGAGAAAGCCCTGTAATATCGTCATCACCAAGAAGGAGTTGACCAGATACCTGATACCTTGGGTGCCCCATGAGTGCAAAAGAAAGGGAAGACTTCCCTGAACCATTGTGTCCAAGGATTGCCGTAGTAGCCCCAGGGAAAAAGCTATATTCCAGAGAGTGGAGTATGGGAGTATCAGCAATGGATACAGAAAAAGAGTGGAGTGTAAGCATAAGAAAAAGAGAATTCTATAATAAGAATGAATCTCAATAAAGCAAATCAAA
>JAYRRZ010000066.1:0-31538 GCA_041909865.1 Candidatus Altimarinota bacterium
CGTGAGGCACATGAGGGCGACGCTCGTGTGAGCTATGTGGCACTGGCTCCAGGTGGAGAGACCAAGCTCACCGAGGCACTCGAGCGCGCAGAGCTCTACTGCACCGACATCGTCCACCCAACCGAGGCAACAGAGCTCAGCAAGGTGAGCAACATCATGCACCGCCTCGCTGAGAGGATTGTGTAAACTATTTTTGTATTTTTATGATATAATAAAAGTATGTCACTCCTCCCTACTCTCCTGCCCTTCATGGTAATCAGTAACTATTTACCGATATTTTTAATCCAATTCTTTTATATACGCCTTTTTCCCATCTGATACAATCCTCAAGCGTATCAATCCCCTTCTACTAACAAGTCTATCATTCATAAAATCCTCAGCAATTACGATACACATTTGTGGCTTATGAACAAAAGATATTCATACATGATCATGTATAATACGAGCTATTTCCAATTCAGTAAGTTTACTGGGATTTTTTCAAAACATTCTCACTGAACTCACTACATCAAGAGATAATAATACTATTTTACTCCCTGCAAGTGAAAATACTGTCTCCAAAAGCAACTTTTTTCGTCCATCTGAAAGATTAGACGATCAGAAAAACCACCCATCTCCTTGATTATTGTACGGGATATTTCCATATTCAACCCGTAAAGAAACTTCTATTCACTCTGGAGGAGTAGCTCCACGTACAAATATTGCCGAACGTTCATCTCTTTCCATTGGGCGATTGAGGAATGAAAAATTTCTCTGCACTCAATCATATATCTGCAATGCCTGAAGAAATAAGATATCCCCCTCCTTCCAGATAATTTTTCCTCATTCATCAATAGGAAGAAACTGATGCTGTAGTTCAACAATTGGTGTTTTTCAGAATTTACCTGATTTTTGAACTTTGAAATACTCATTTATGAGTTTCTTATCAACAGATGAAGCCTCATTGTAACTTTCTCTCCGAAAGGGTAATAATCGAATATTTTCATCATATCAACCATGGATAAAATAATACCCAGGATTACCCTTGTCTTCTACTACAGTATAATTATCTCCATCTATACACTCCCAAACAGAAAAAGAGACCTTATCTGAATCATATCAAGCCAATTTTGCCTGTTCAGTTTGCGCTTTTAAATATTCTCAATATATATACTCAATAACTTCCGATTTTGATTCTATGTAACCATGATTTCCCATATTAAATACTCGTTTCCTGGTAGATAATTCAGTAGCATAAGTAATTATTACAGAATCAAGTATTCAAGAACGTGCATTAATAACTCATTCTTCTGGATGTTCACTCCGAATGATGATGCCATATCATTTTCATGCTGGCATCTCCTGTAACCACTCCAATCATTCTTCCAGATTCGTAAATATTCTTGGAACCTTAAGTCAATATGGTTCCATCATCCTTCCATTATGAAGTTTTGGTTGAGATGGTGTTGGATCATCCAACACCTTTACAACGCAAGAAGATGGAGTACTTGTAGTTACTACTCTTTGTAATGATAGTCAATGTGGTTCTTTGCTACTTTCCATATTCTATGGATATAGAATAGATATTATATTTAAATTAGCAAGTTTTTTTATTTGCTTTCATTCTAGTTGACTATCAAGAATTATAAAAGCAACCTTCACTCAGTTAATTCATACAAGACAATACTCGCCATTTTTTGAGATATAAAGCTCAAACTCACCGAGGCACTTGAGCGCGCAGAGCTCTACTGAACTAACATCATCCACCCAACCGAGACAGCAGAACTCGGCCAGGTGAGCGACATCATACATCGCCTCGCTGAGAGGATTGTGTAGTGAGTGAAAGATTTTTTATAAAACATTCTTCAATATTTTACTTTTTCATGGAGATGAGCTACTATCTAATCAGCACATAAAAATCTCTCATATGCACCTCGAATGACGCACCAATTATCACAATGTTTTTGAGCCAACTCTCTTCGTGATAGAGACAATGGACGGACGAAGTATGTCATTTCAGCCAAGTTGGGAAGCACTCAATGAATACGAAAAAAGAAAGATAGAAGAAAAGGTTGGTACCTATTTCGAGGATCTCTCTGATTTTTGTGCGCCATCCGAATGAACAAAACTCTATCGACTCAAATGAGATTCTTGAACGGTAATATTTTATTACTTTGTTGATCCCAATATCCGAGCCGTCATCGTTCCGCCAAATGCTATACACATGGAAATAAGTGAACGAAATAATTGAGTCGGAGGGCAAATCCAGCGCTTTTTTGAACAACTCGCACATAAGCTCGGATACAAGCTCCTCGTCAGTATTACACCAGATTCTGCTGCGTCTCATAACCAAAGAATCCTCAATATCATACGAAATGAGGGATATTATATGTGACCACCCACAGAAGGGAGAGGAAACTATGTTGGAGTACACCAATCAACCTATATGGGCAATGGGATTCCTGAAGCAGGAATTGACCCCATGTATATTGTTCCGCCAACAATCCATTAAGATACTATTGCTTCCACTACTCCAGAATCGAATCTATCTAACAACAATTCATCCTCGAAACTTAATCGTCAGTATATCATACATCGCCTCGCTGAGAGGATTGTGTAGATTTTTTGTATTTTTATGATACAATGGAAGTATGTCACACCACCCTACCATCCCTCCACATCTCGCAGACCAAGAAGAAGAGAAACGCCTCGAACAAAAATACAGTACCATCGGTCCTCAGTGACCGAGCAAATATGGCCCAGGTGGCCGTCGTGTTGCCAAGGCAAAAGGAAGGAGAAAGAAATAATCTCCCATATCTTCTTGCAAGCAAGCAAGCAAACAAAAAGAAAACCCAAGCGTATATCTTGGGTTTTTTGGATTCGGGAGATTACTTGATTTCCTTGAGACGTGCTGCCTTACCAGAGAGTCCACGGATATACCCAATATTATTGCGACGAACCTTGAACTTGCGGAGAACTTCAATCTTGGCAATAAATGGAGAGTTCACAGGAATTATACGCTCGATACCAATACCCTCAACATCAGAACGAACGGTAATCATACGCTCGAGAGGAGTCTTTCCTCGCATAGAGATGATGAGTCCGCGGAACTTCTGAATACGCTCCTTCTCTCCTTCGCGGATAATTTGGTGTACTTCTACTTCCATCCCGGTTTCGAGAACAGGAAGGTTTTCTTTCTGAGCTCCAGCTTGAATTTGTGTTATAAGAGTTGTGTCCATACGATTGGCTTAAAATCTAGAATGGGCGGATTATATAAGAAACTTGGAAGAATGCAAATATTTTTTTGAACAAATTCCTATATCTAAGAAAGGCTATTATGCATGCGAAAAACGAGAAAACAAGGATTCAATTTGCAAATATCATGATTTTCCCTATTATGATGCGGCTAATCTTACTTGGTCTGATTCTTTTTAGATTCCAAAAATATGGAAATTATCTTTATGGGGCAATGGGCCTCAGCCGAAGCAATTCTCATCTTTCTCATTCTCGGAATATTTCTTGCATTTGTATTGCACGATGGATTCCACTATATGCAGAATACATTACATCTGTTTATCCCGAAGACAAAACCACAAGAAGAAGTTCCTCCAGAAACTCTTGGGGTACTTACCGTTGCTCCTGCATCTTCTGAACCAGAAGCCACTATGCCATCAATGGAAGAACTCACCGTAAGCGGAGACTCTCCTCTTGAAACACCAGCAGAAGAAGCAAGCTCTCCCGAAACTCCAGAAGAGAGCAAGGATAATCCAGACACTGCTGCTGGAGTCGAAGAAATGATTCATACTGAATCAGACGAAAATACTATTTCCGAAGAAAGTATTGTTCCTCCAGAATTACAAGTTCCCGATAGTGAAACTGTCCCTGAAAATACGACATCAAGTAGCGAAACAACAAATACTCCTGATACTACTGAGGATACCAATCCAGAGCAAGGAGAGGAGATTATTCCATTGGAGCTTCCTTCAGAATCTCTCATCGTGGAAAAAGCCATAGCAAATACGGTCAATCCAGACGATGTAGTCATGCCAGAACTCATAGAACCTATCAAGGAAACCGAACCAGAGAATCTCGATGAAACAGAGGAGGAAGATTCTTGAGAAACACTCAATGAAACAAGTGAGGATGATTGAGTAGAGCCACAACAAGAATCACCTCTCGGAGAAATCCAAGATACACCACAGGAAACTCCTAACCCTGAGCCATCTTCCGAAATCAATGAGCCCGAAGAAATACCTCAAGAAGTTGCCAACGAAACATCAGATAATTCCACCACAGAATCAACCCCAAGCACCAAAGAAACTTCCCAACAAGTACCAAAATCTTCAGAACACTCAGAAACACTTTTTGCCATTACAAACAATGTACGTACATTGATTGCTCGAGGACAAACACTCGAAGCACGATGACTCATCATCCAATGATTGGCACTGAACAAGAATCATCGTGAACTCAATATGATGCTCGCTGGACTCTATGAGCAAGATCATCATTTTGAGAAAGCAGAATACATCTATAAGGATCTCGCCGTTATGAATCAGAATGATATAGAGATTCTTGAAAAACTGGGCAATGTTCTCATCATCCAGCGTCGGTATGAGATAGCCCTCGAAATGTACAAAAAAATCATCTCACTCACATGAGAAACAGAAGGAACGCTCTATATCCTCTCACATCTTGCGAAAGAGCTCGAACAATTTGAGATAGCCTATGACTATACCAGAAAGTATCAGAAACAATGGCCAAATAATCCAGAAATCCTCACTATCCTTGCTCAAGCAGAAGTAGCACTCGGGAATCGAAAGGACGCGATACAGACACTCATCAAACTCAAGAATCTCACTCCATACAATCAGGAGATAAGCGATATGATACAGAAGCTGGTTCTCGAAGAAGAGCTTGCTGGCAACTTTAATTCCACGCAACAATAGATACCATGTTCCACGATAACTGAATTATTCCTTATGAATAAGTGTCATCTCAGTTTTCTTGGATTTCAAGTTTGAGATAGATGGTTACCTGAATGAATCCTGTTGAGTTGAGATATCTACAATTCACTGAATCACGTTCCGCTCAACTGATTGCTCTTTTCCGACAAGCTGTTCAAAGAGTTAGGTCTATGGTATAGTAATCTTTAATAAATATTTTCCTGTGACTCTCACTACTCCCCCACATAGCATCGAAGCAGAACGCGGCGTACTCGGTTCCATCCTTATCGACAAAGATGGAATTATTCACGTGGCGAACCTCCTCACTCCAGAAGATTTTTATGACCCTGCCAATGGCATCATCTTTGCTGCGATGATGGAGTTATTTGCTCGAAATCGTCCGATTGATAGCATCACCGTTCGTGAGGTGGTAGACGATCAGAAAAAACTTGAATCCATCGGAGGAAATCCCTACCTCGCAGAACTCATGACCAATATTTTTACAAGCGCACATATCTTCCAATATGCGCAAATTGTAAAAGCAAAGAGTATTCTCCGTCGTCTCATACGTGCTGGAAATGAAATCATCATGCATGGCTATGATGAAGCCGCAGAAACCACCGAACTCCTCGAGAAATCAGAAAAATCTCTCTTCAATGTCACACAGACATTTATCCAGAACAAGCTCGTCCCAATTCGGGATATTCTCAATGCTCGTTATGAGGAATTTGCTGCTATCCATGCTGACCCCGAGCTAACAGAAAAAAATAGTATCGCCTCTGGATATCCAGCCATTGATCACAAGCTCGGAGGATTCAAGCGAGGTGATCTCGTTATTCTTGCGGCTCGTCCATCTATGGGAAAAACGGCTCTTGCACTCAACTTTGCTCAGAAAGTCGCCAAGAAGTGACGAAATGTCGCAATATTTTCTCTCGAGATGTCCAAAGAACAACTCACGGATCGTCTCATTGCTGCAGCAATGGGGGTAGATAGCTGGAAGCTCCATAAGTGACACCTCTCCAATGATGAGTTCTCTCGTATGGGAGATGCCCTTGAGATGCTCTCGAAGTCGAGAATCTACCTCGATGACTCTCCTGCCTGAGAGGGACTCACGAGTATCAAAAGTAAGTCTCGTCGTCTCAAGATGGAGTCTGGACTCGACCTCATTATCATCGACTACCTCCAGCTCATGTCCAATGGAAATAGTCTGAATCGTGTACAAGAAGTCTCCGATATCTCCCGAGGACTCAAAGCACTCGCCCGTGAGCTCGATGTTCCAGTTATTGCTCTGTCACAGCTCTCTCGTGCCGTTGAATGACGCCCTGACAAGCGTCCTGTCATGTCAGACCTCCGTGAATCAGGCTCCATCGAGCAAGATGCTGATGTCATACTCATGCTCTATCGTGACGACTACTACCACGAGATATCTGAAACTCCGAATATCACCAATGTCTTTATCCGCAAGAATCGTAATGGCCCAACGGGACAACTGGATCTCAAGTTCGAGAAGTCACAACAGAAGTTCATCGAACAAGAGACAACGAGAGAATATGCTGATGCAGTAGAGTTTTAAAAAGATGCCAATAAGGCATCTTTTTAAATTAAGCAAACTTTATCTTAAGAAGTTGTTATGTAATTAGCTGTTAAAACTACTATTAGAAAAATTGAGAAAGTTAATAAGCAAACAAAATACCTAATCTCAATTCTTTTATAAATAAACCATATTATTAATATTGTACTAAGAAGAAGTAGTAATCATCATTGAGTTAAATACCTTTGGAAATACTCAAAATATTGAGGAAAGTATATCTCAATTACCTTTCAATCTTGCAAATATGTTTCATTTGGCTGTATAAGGATATGGGAAAAATATGCAGAATATCATGCCAAGATATATGTTAAAAGATTTGCAATAAGGAATAAGGATTTTTTGTTTTTAAACATGAAAAAACTTAATTATTATATACCCCATACTTCAGTGCATCATAGTATCGACTCTTGTCTTCCGTGAAGCGATATACTTGGGAACTATCGTTCTTTTGCGCCGTGGCTTCGATAGTCATCGTTGGGAGCGTGAATGGAGTTGCAGCAGTGATGCGAATATTCTTCGTGGTATCAGTATTGTAGACCATAAGATACGGATTCGTGATAGCACCGCTTCCTACAAAATTCCCTACCAAAACTACCTCATCCCAAAAGTACAGGATTTCTTCTTCTACATTGGTGCTAGAACAATCTATTATATCTCCATTATTATTATAACATTGTCTGTCCTTGTGACGGATAGCACCTTTGGTAGCGCTCGATATGTCTCCCGTGCCCGTGAGAGCAATACTCTCAGAACCCCTCTCAGCTACGATGACCCAAGCAAGTGGATTTGCTCCATTGAGTCATTGTATCGTGATATTTTGTGACTTCTTTATGGCTGAATTTTTTCCTGGCAGCCTCGAATCTATCGCTCCTGGGATGAGACTCTCATCTGCTACAAATAGCGGAACAATGAGGTGATTATCTTGCGGAAGAGAAAAGGTTTCATCCTGACTATTTGCCTGTATGATATACGATGTATTTATTCCCTTAGAGCGCTCCGTGGAGAGAGCAAACATACTGCTATCAGGTTCAATCTTTGAGAGAGTATCAGCAAATCCATCACGATGATTCCGTATCTTGAGCATCCCGTATTCAAAAACTCCTTCTGCTCCAGCAGCAGCAACAATATCATTGTAGGTCGCTCTCGAAATCTTGAATTCACGGATATAGGTACTTGCGAGTCCAACCACGATAATAAGGAGCACCGCTATTGAACCAAGAGCCATGAGTATAGAAAATCCTTTTTGGGAATGAGTGTGTACAATTCACATATTCTAGTAGGTTTTGAAAATACGTTCAGAGAGAGTAGTCTGGATGCGGAGCTTGGTGGAATTGACGAGAGAACTCGGGACTCCAATACGAGGCATGAGTGAAAGCGTAAAATGTATCATCACTTTTTTGCTCGTATAGTCATCACCCGATATATAGAATCGTAGATCCTCCACTTTTACCCGCTTTTTCTCTTCTTCAGGAATAAAGCTATCTGCAAGATTATAGGCATCTTTCCATACCTTATTCTCTACGAGATAGAGCCCGCAGAGTGTTTTTGGATTCTGTTTATCAGCAGACCTGCAGTGATCTATGGTAAAATCTGCACCCAATGGAACTTTTTTGCCATAGATATACATCTTTGTAGAACTTGATTCCGTACCAATACCAAGAATCTCTCCACCACTTCCAGTATAATCTGGATTCTTCCAGAGTTCATTCCCAACAGTGTAATCATCATATGCTGATCCACTCAAGCTGATTCCATTCTCTCGGATATCCTGAGCAATACGTTCTGTGATTTCTCTTGCTGTCTCAGAGAGGTGTCTGGTAGCACTGAGTTTCCTGGAGGTGTTTGTAACGCTAAAATAAACACTCAAAACCATCACGCTCATAACACCCATAATGGTCATTGCAATCATGAGTTCAATGAGAGTAAATCAAGATTTTGAAGAAGAAGGTAGGATCATTTTTTACAATTATAGTATTATCGTATCCAATCAGTTATCGCATCTTTGGCATCATATTCACGATACACTCCATAGGAGTGTACAATAACCCGAGCATCGAGGATATAACCCTGGGGTTTCCCGTTATCTTGAATCTTGATAAGAGTGCCATTCTCATCGCGAAACTCCATAGGGCTCACAATAAGATAGGTAGCATAGGGCGTCACTGTTCCATTTATGCCTGCCCTTGTATGAACGTATTTTCCTGATGTATCGAGAACAAGACGCGCGATATCAAATTTTTCTGCAAGCGTATTTTTTCCAGAAAACTCTGCGGTAACATCTCGATATAAAACTGGTGATTTCTGGATATCTCAGGTGGTTTTATCTATTCAAATTGATGAAAAAGAAAAATCGTTCTCAATAAGGAAAATCCCTGACGAGAAGGTAGTAGTTGTATTGGTATCTCTGACACGATCCCACGGAAGGAAATTGCGAATATTCGTATCTCTCGTGTTTTTCATAAGTTCAAGCTCTTCTCTGAGAAGATTGGCTACCACTACTTCATGACGCGAATGTGATGCATGACTCATCGTATTCGTAAGAAGGGCGTAGATTCCCGTCATACCAATTGCAAAAATAGTCATGCCAATAAGGAGCTCTACCAAGGTAAAACCTGAATTATTTGAAGGAATTCGTATGTGCATGGAAAAGGATTGCATGATTACTGCAGATAGGGTTTTAAGAGGATTTTTCTCGCTAGTCCCTCATCAAGGTTAGATCCAGTATATCAGACAATGAGGTATATTCAAGAAGAATAAAAACCCTTATTGCTGTCGGTAAAAAATGCTCCACTCGCAAATGGTGCTTCGATATAATAGCCAAGTACGCTATCAGTAGCGTTGATACTACCACCTGTAAAATCAAGTACTTCTATGTTATTCTCAAATTGTATAATTTTACTGGTCTTAATATTAGGATTGCTCGTATTTTGCGAAAATTCGCTCAAAGGAGGAAGTACCGTTCATGAAAGCATATATTGTTCTATTTCTTCTGAACCTTTTCGGAAAATTATTACCGCATTTGCATGCTTCGTAGCATCGAACATTTTACCGTTACGAATCTCTTTCTGAGCAAGAATCCACTCCTGTCCAACCGTGTCAATAGTGTTCTCAACATATGAACGCTGCATATAGTATCCATAAGGAAAAAGTGCAATCGAAAAAAGCACAAGAATAATAGCAATCACTATCATTATCTCGATCATAGTAAATCCAGAACTGCTCAAGGCTTTCCTACTATAGAAGATGTTATCTGGAATTGTATTCATACGTACGATTTATGTCCCAGAAACAGAGACTACTTGCATAATAGCAGAGAATATAGCAATCGCAAACCAGAGAACAAATATTCCCGCAAGAAGAAGTGCCACTGGCTCAATAAACTTGACCATATTTGAAAGGGATGCATCCACTTCCCGCCTATACTGATCGCTTATTTTCAGAGAAACGGTATCAAGGGTTGAGGTCTTCTCAGCACTCTCAATCATCTGAATAATATCTTGAGAAAAAATAAATTTCTCTGGATCAAATCTTCACATCGAAGTATGAACTTTGTTTCCATGAGTAATATCATCAGCTATACAAACATACATTTCCTCAACAATCTTATTTCCCGAACTGGATCCGGTAAGATGAAGACTTTTTACGATACTTACTCACGAACTCATAAGGAGATGGAACGTTGCCATAACTTGAACCACCATATAATTTCTATACACCTTTCCAACCAGGGGAAATAGTAATTTTTCTTTATCAAGCCACTTTCGTCCAGATGGACTGCTCACATATCCCTGAAAAGCAAGTCCAATGGCCGCAAATAACCCAATAAGAATAAAAATATTCTCACGGAAAAAATCACTCACCACAACGAGGGACTTTGTTGATAAAGGAATGGTTGTTCCTGTTTCAGTAATGACTGGGATAATCTGTGGTATAACATATATCATTACCACAATGAGAGCAAGCACCAAGAAGAAAATAATAATTACTGGATATATCATCGCGCTTGTAACCTTTCTTCTGAGATCCTCTTCCATACGGAGCTCATTGGCAATAGCGTTGAATGTTACTCGCATCATACCTGTCTGCTCTCCTGCTTCAACAATGGCAATTTCTTTTGCAGAATAAAAATTTGGGATCTTGCGCATAGCCACATTCATGGCATCGCCTCATTCAACAAAGAATATAGTATTTTCAACAGCTTCTCGAAAATTCCCTTCTGGAAGCCTATCAAGGAATCATTTTAGGGCAGCAAGGAGGGATACTCACCCATCAATCAGGTTTGCTATTGATTCATAGAAAAGAACCTTGTCTTTCAGTGAAATATTTTTTGAAAGAGAAAACATACAGTATTATTCGTAATAATAAACTCCAAGAGCGAGATTGAGAGAAACTCAGGTTGCATTACCAGTAGTATTGGTTGTATCTATTGGGAGAGTAATACTATTGATGGTAAAAACAAAGTTCGACAACTGAGTAAGATAGGTAATAAAATCTATCATTTCTTCAACGGAAGATGTGGAAAGGGAGACAGACACCGTACCAAGCGAAAGTCCATTTGGAAGTTTTGCTCACTTATCTACGGATACACTCGAAATAGCAACACGAGGTCGCCCTCATTCTCATGCTCGAGTATAATCATTGAGCATTACTGTAGACATAATATTACTCGTATCGAACTTCTGATCGATCTTTTTAACTTTTTCTACAATCTCAGTAGAACCACTCCCTGTGGCAAAAGCCTTTTGGAGAGCAACAAGCTTATCTAGCGATGCCTGTTTCTCTGTTTCTGATTTTTCAACAATAGCAAGCGCTGTTTTTTTGGAAAGATAATTGGTATAGAGCGGCTTGAGAACAAACATAAAAAGAATAAGGGATACTCCGAGAAGAATTGGAGCATAGACACGATTATGATATTGCCTTTGAACGATAGTGTTGTCCATAGAATAATTGATTAAATACTAATTCTGGATAGGAGCCTGCGTCACATGAAGGGTAATTCCTGTGGTTCTCTTCGAGAGATCTCAAGAAACAGTAGTGATTGGATCAAGTCGGAAATAAAGATTACTCTGACTCGCATAGGTTCTCATCATCGCAATAATCGTTGCAGCTGGATCTGGATGAATCTGATTCAGTCAGGCAGTGGCAATAAGCGATGTTGATATAGTGTCATCTTGTATGCTGAATCATTGAAATCCAACATCAGCCTTGGCTGCCGCAATACGGAATTGTGTGACAATATTCTTGAGATCGAGCGATGGCCTGATAGTGCCACTCGTTACAATCTGAGTGATAAGCATTTTTCTATCCTGTCCCATTTCTGTAATTTGCTTCTCAATAGAGGCAATGTTCTCTTTGGTTGAAGAGATCTTTCCGTCAATATATGTACCATAGAGATACATTCCGACAATTCCTGTAACAACAACGAGAAAAAATATGATACTGGTATACCAGGCAAATTGATTCGTCTTGATGAGTGAATCCTGATTACTATTCTCTTGCATAAGAAAAAATTATAAATACGATAGATAGAGTATACTATGAGTTTCGAAAAAAAGCAAAAAATCTTACAGAAAGGAGTTATTCATTCCGAAGAGTCACTCGGAGAGTATGTATTTTCCCTTTCACCATGAGAGAAAGTGTTCTTTTATGGTGATCTTGGTTCTGGAAAAAGTACTTTTATCCGATATATTCTCAGGAAGTATTTCAAGAATCCTGAGCTCGTTGTTCGGAGCCCAACCTATACATATTATCAAAAATATGAACTATGAGGGGAGGATTCCGAAAAGCTCCCATTAGTGTACCACTTTGACTTGTACCGCATCGAGGATATCTCGACGCTTCATTCTATTGGAGCAATGGAAATCTTCGAAAATCCAAACAGTATTGCCTTGATTGAATGGCCTGAACTCATCGAGGATTTTGTACAACCAACCAAAAAGGTCTCCATCCAGATTCTAGAAGATGGAAATAGAGAGCTCTGTATTGAAGATATCCTTTAGGGACCCGAGCAAAATTCGTCTTTTGCCTTAAGTATTCTGAGTGAAGAGGTGAAAGAACGAGCTTACTCATTCGTAAGTGACTCTTGAAACAAATTTTTATGACGATGAAATTCCGATACTATCTGCAAGATGCAAAGCAGATGCTGATAATATCGCATGCAAAGCTCGAAGTTTTTCCGTATTTCCCTAGTTTTTCTCCTCGATGAGCATTCGAGAAAGAAACAAGTATCCAATTGTTGTGATAATGAGAACAACGATGATATTACTATTCTCTAAGGAGTAATTATAGAGAACATGGATAGCATTGGCCCCCAGGAATCAAACCACAAACGTTATCATATATTTCCACGAGAAAAAAGAGTATGACAACGCTTTCCACCAGTAATAGGAACAAAAAACCGCAGAAAAAACATGCAAGACAAGAGTAAAGAACGATCGAAATATCCACTGCGAAATACTCAAATCTCATCGAATAAAATACAGAATATTCTCAACAAAAACAAATCCAATAGCAACAAAAAAGGTAAATAATACCACATCCCTTTTGGAGAAACGAAAGTCTTTCCCCATAAGGGCAAGGCTCGAAAAATGTTTTACTACCTCCTCAAAATATGCAGAAATAAGAATACTCGTAAAGAGTATCGGCACAACGTATGATGTTCCCAGACTATGAGAAATGAGGATTGCAAGTCCAGCAAGGATGAACAAAAGTATACCATGAATAACCGTGATTTTTCGTAAAAAAACTCGAGAAAATGACGATCAAAAGTGGGTCAGAATCACTACTCAACTATAAAGAATCCCGATTACTCCAGCAATCCCGAGTAGAAGCATCCATGATTCGATATGAAACATACCAATGAGATACACTAGTCATACAGAAACTACTCAAGAAATTGCACCAAGCCAAAAACGTCTTCGATTCCAAGTATCTCAAGAGAGCATCGTCACTCCATACCCCCAGAGATATATCGGAAGAAGTGCAATCCAAAAGGCAAAAAATGAAAGTATCACAAGTTGCATCATAGCTATTTCCGTCGAGTTATCTCATACCCTCAGAACTTCCATGTATCTCCCTGAGACTTGTTCCTAAAGGCAAATGTCACCAGGAAAATATTTATCCCAAGAAAGAGAAAGAAAAAACCAATAAGATACGCGAGGAATTCAGGATAGGCAATGATAAGAATTCCAAAAAGAATAGAAAATATTCAGAAGAATTGCATAAATAGAAGGTTAGAATTTTGGGGTGTAGGATAATTGGATAGGAGAATTATATAAAATTTCTCCATTTTGTCATTTTGAATTTATACAAGAATCTTCTCGGAGATAATGAAGATGCCGAAACACGTTCGGCATGACAGATTACAGAAACCTTGCTGAGACTTTTTTGAGACGTACACTTTTCTCTCAGGAAACACAAAAAAATGCGGGAAATGTACCAAAAAGAGAAGTTCGAGGACGCCCATTACTTCATGAAATGAAGTTTGGAAGTGTCCTTGGGATGAGAGAAAACTTTTCGAAAGGAGCTTACTAATTGTAAGTGACAGGGAAACAAATTTTTCTATCAATATAATTCGAAGATTTTCTGCATTTTTCTAAAAAAATCTCCCAATATCAAGTCATGCCACGTAGATCATAAGGATAAGCAAGAGTATAAATCAAGCGGCATGGAGCAATTTTTCGAACTGGAGGAATCGTGCTTGTGAACGAGGAAAAAACGAGAAGACCGAGTAGAGCGTCGTGGTAACGATTCTCCCTCCATCAAGTGCCGGGAAAGGAAGAAGATTGAGTACTCAGAGATTGATGGAGAGAAGAGCAATAACAATTAGGATTATCGTTATGGGCGCATTTACTTCAACGAGTCAGACAAAGAGCTTCCCTGCCCCAATAGGTCAAGAGAGCATCTCTTTTGCTTGTTCTCGTTCTTCGGGAACGGCTGGTGCCACGAGATTTTTGACTGTTTGCCAGAGAAAATCAAGTGTAAAGACACTGGAATAGTAGGTCTCACGTGCACCAAGGATTATTGCTTCCATTCATCCTTTCTTGATAAGAAAATTCTCATTGAGATGGAACTCATTGTACCCAATATACATACCAACTTTCCCATCTTTTGGTGCCATGGTTACCTGTTGAATAGAACCACTCCTATTGAGCTCAAGCTGAACAGAAGATGAGGTTTTTATTTGCTTGATAATATCTTCCGTGGTCTGTGGAGTGATCCCATTAACAGATACTACCAAATCGCCAGCCTGGATTCAGGCTTTTTCTGCGAGACTCCCAGTAAGTGGAGAAATCACAATACCACTATAAGAAATATATCCCATAGACTGAGCCTCAGAGAATGATGGAAGAATCAATGAATTCGTCGTCTTGTCTGAAAATGGCATCACACTCACTGGAGCAATTCCATACCAGAATAATCCTGTAAAGAGTATCCATGCAAGAACAAAATTCATGGTTACTCCAGCAACAAGTACCAGGAATCTTGCTGGGAGGCTTTTTGTCATAAATGCTCCCGCCTTCTTGGCATCCATTCATGTCGGGTCTTCTCCGAATATCCGCACAAAACCTCCTATAGGTAGCAAGTTATATGTATACTCGGTTCCTTGTTTATCATGGAAAATACGGGCAACTCTCGGGGGTATACCAAAACCAAATTCTTCCACTTTCATACCCGTCCATCTTGCGGTCATAAAATGACCAAGCTCATGAATGAGAACGACAATGAGAAATACGATAAAGGTAAGGAGAATTCAGAGGAAGATTTGCATTTATTCTAGTTTATATGAATGAGTTATATGGTTTCCGTCATTCTGACGAAGGAAGAATCTAGATATCGTAGGGAAACACGTAAAAATGCCGGAAATGCGCAAAAACGAGAAGTTCGAGAAAGAAAAATATTTTCGAAAGGAGCTTACTGATGCGTAAGTGACTCTTGAAACAAATTTTTATGACGATGAAATTCCGATACTATCTGCAAGATGCAAAGCAGATGCTGATAATATCGCATGCAAAGCTCGAAATTTTTCCGCATTTCCGTAGAGAGAGTGTCACTTCTCCGACTTGCAAGAATGAAGACAAATCAGACTGTTATATCGAGTCTGGATGTTGCGTGAACGTACCATGATTGAAACTATTTTGCGAATTGTTCTTTGAGGTGAGTAAAAAGATGATGGATAAGATCATCCATCTTTTCAAAGTTTTCACGAGAAGAACGAAACGATCCTCCAGGAAATGATATCTCTACTTTCCCGCTTTTTCATTTTTTATCTGGTTCAATGGTCACTTCTACTCGTATTTTGTCACCTTCTTTGACGTGTTTCTTGAGATAGGTATCAAGTTTTCCTGTTAAATTCTTCTCAATTTCATGACGGAGATATTCCGTTTCATTTTTATACTCTTCTGCATGGAGGATGATTTCGATTTCAGTCATAGGAAAAAACGTTACATAATAAAAATTCCCAGGATTCTAGAGATTCTTTGAGATTTTACTTTTTTGTTATTTCGAAAGCAATTTGAGAATTTCTAGATATATCCTGATGCTATTCTATAAAATGATGCCAAGAATACAAGTTTCTTTTGTATTTCTCGTGATGATGTTACTATTTCTCTGTGTGAGTATCATGGGATTCATCTGGAGTCTTATATTCATCTTTCCAATGTTTTATAACCGTTTTCTCATCCTCAGTGCGGAGATCAATCGGTACACCATGCGTCAGCGTTTCATCGAGTTTCTCTATATAATCTTTGGTAATATAATTCTTCCCCTTGGTGACAAGGTGTCATTTTACGATATCAGAAAGAGCATCAACAAGAATATTAAATGGTTCTTTTTCTTTTTCTTCATGTTTTTTCTTGTGTTTGGTGGCCTCTTGGAGATATTCAATAATTTTCCCTGCATCTCGAGCACTCATGAGCACGAACTCCTCTTGTCCAGTCAGCTTGATTACCACGTCAGACATACGAAACATGGCAGCCACCCATGAGTGAGTTCGCACTTCTATTCACTCGATTTTTTCATAGGGGATATAGAGGAGATGGGAAGTAAACCAACGCCATTTCACATCAATCAATGTTGCATCGGTTGCTACCCAGACATCCGCATACCAATCAAAAATCTTGTAGATAAGTATTGCATAGAGAATCAGGAGATATATCCCAACAGAGATTCCAGGGAGCAACTCTCGTACAGAGAATACATTGTAGTAAAAGAGGAACGACGGAATAATAACTCCAAAAAATACCCAGAGTAATATATCCTCAATAATCACAAAAAAATGCCTATGGAATACTTGTTCGATAGTTTCTTCTGTTGAGATATATTGTGCGAAGAAGAGGGAGTCGAATTTATTCATGATCAAAAGTGAAGAGGAAGTGGTTATGGTTCGTCCTGAATGAGAGAGGGCTCACACATCTATTTCACTCGCGCCTCGTGGAGCTTGTCCTCGAACGAAGTCGAGAGTGAAGCTGAAATAAAAAGAATGGATTCTATCGATTAAGGAAACACGGAAAAATTCCGGAAATGTACAGAAACGAGAAGTTCGAGAAAAAAAATTTTTTCGAAAGGAGCTTACTAATATCTAAGTGACTGAGAAACAAATTTTTATGACGATAAAATTCGAAGTTTTTCCGAATTTCCTTAATTTTGTTTTGTTCTATTTTCTTGGTTGTAGAGTGTACTCTGATTCGAGAGTATCGCAACAAAAAATGCCACCAATACTACAACAAATCCAATACCAGTCAGAAATAGCATATAAAGAAAATGATTACTCTGAGTGGAGAACGTATCATAAATAAAATATATTCCAACCCCATAGAGAACTATCTCGATGAGAGTCGTCACGAAGAATATCTTCTTGTGAATATAATACAAAATGATGAGAAACAGGAAATTTATGAGAGGAAAGAAGAACATGGGTTTTGGTTACTGGTTGTTAGAATAGACAATACTAGAGACTTCAGATTCCATGATAATGGGGATAACTCCGATGGATAATACAACTAATTTTGTTTACTATATCAATAACTCATTTTTTCGCAAGACAGATTCTTGCTGATTCCTCTTCTAGAAAAGAATAATATGGATGAAAATTGTTATTATACAATACGTAATAAAAAGTAGGAAGAATAGTGTGATAATACTATGTAAATGTACTATAACATTACTAATTTTGTGTCTGCAAGAGCGAGTCCTCCGAGGGAAACTTCTGGAGTTCAATCTTGAGAGTCCTCGTTATCCCTGATAATCGGGGAAAGTCTGAAAATCAGAAAGAAGGAGAAACACCTTGGCTCATCGTCAACATCACAAAGAAGACCGTTCGTTCTCTTGGGCAAATCTTACTGGACATAGCTTCAATAAAGAGTCGGCATTGCCGGCGATTGAACAAGCCATCAAGGGTGGCAAGCGCGTATGTGCTCGTGTCCGCGAATGGCTGGAAGGTCATGCAAGCAAGGGCTGCCAACAAAGCCAGCAAGTGCTTGCTCTGATTCAGGGCTAAAATTCAGTTTCAAGATACATTTGCAGGAACATGGCCAGGATGTATTACTAGCCTTTTTCATGTCTACTTTGTCTCCGCCCAATTCCTCCCCGTAGATATATCCACAAGAATCGGCGGGATACGCAGACTTGTCTCGTGGAGATGCTTTGTGAGGACTCACTCCATCGATGCTCGCACAATGTTTTCAAATATTTCCCCTTCAGATTCTGGGATATCAAACACAAGTTCATCGTGGACTTGGAGTATCATAGAACCATGGAGTCAGCTATCGCGAATATTTGCACTTATATCAATCATCGCGAGTTTTATCATATCTGCTGCGGTTCCCTGAATCGGCATATTCATCGCCTCTCGTTCAGCAATCGAGCGAATTGTCTTGTTGGCATCATTGATGGAGTGAATATATCGCCTCCGACCAAAATACGTCTCAACATAGCCTTTTTCTCGTGCCTCAGCGAGAACTCCATCATAATATTCCCGAACTTTCGGATACTTTGCATAGAATGCTTCGATATATCTATTTGCTTCGTACGGACTACAATCAAGTGTCTTCGAGAGTCCGAATCCAGTAATCCCATAGATAACCCCGAAGTTTACTGTTTTTGCGATACGTCGTTGCTCTGGAGTTGGTTTCCAAGTGTCCGTCATTGCGAGTGAAGCGGTAGCGGAACGCGGCAATCCAGTGCTCTGTTTTTCTGAAACCTGGACTGCTTCGTTCCTCACAGTGACAAGAGGGTTTTTCCTCAAAACAGCACCCTCTGCCTCCTTCGTCAGCACCTCCCTTCAAAGGGAAGTATTCCCAAAAAGAAACCTCGCTGTCCTCGTATGGATATCTTCTCAGTTCTCGAAAGCGTCAAGGAGATGCTCGTCTTGTGAGAGAAATGCGAGTACGCGGAGCTCCACCTGAGAATAATCCGCCACAAGGAATATATTTCCCGTCGAAGGGATAAAACACTCTTTTATTTCCCTAGCATACCCATCTCCTGCTGGGATATTCTGAAGATTGGGATCATTGGAACTCATGCGACCCGTTGCAGCACCAAGTGAATCATAGGTTGTATGGATTCTTTTTGTGATGGGATTGATGGATTTGAGGAGTCAGACGATATAGGTCGAATCAAGTTTCGAGAGAGTACGGTACTCAAGGATGAGTCGAGCGATAGCATATTCCTCGGCGATTTCTTCGAGAACTTCATTATCCACTGAGTATCCCGTTTTGTTTTTTTTCTTTGGAACAATCTTCAGTTTATCAAACAGTATCCCCTGTATCTGTTTCGGAGAATTGATATTAAAGTGCTCACCCACGAGCTCATAAATCTCCGCCTCAAGAACGAGGATATCAGCACGGATTCTTTCGCCGATAATGTGTAACCTTTTTTCATCGAGGAGAACTCCCGTTTCTTCCATTTTTGCCAATATTGGAAGGAGGTCTGATTCGATTTGGAGGATAGATGCTCCAATAGTTTCTCTTGATGCTTCTTTTTTGAGGTATTGTGAAATCCAATATACCCTATTCTCTGGAGTATCTTGAATGGTCTCATCGAGTTCAGCAGCAATAAATGATGAGAAATCTCGTTTCCCTCGAAGAGGAGAGAAGGCATGAATAATGGCGAGGTCGTGGAGTTTCATATGAGGAAGTATAGGAAAAAATCAGGGAAAAGAAAAGTTTTTGTCATTCTCGAGAAACTCATTATACTCTCGCATACTATGCCCACGAAGAAAATATACACCAATACCCTCGCACAAATAGCTGGAAAAGTTGCTACGGCTATTATCTCTATCGGGATGATTAAGATTATCACGGGATATCTTGATATTGCCGGATATGGTCTCTACTCAAAGATATACAACTACCTCTCGATTTTTGCTGTGATTGCTGATCTCGGACTCTATACCATCACCGTTCGAGAACTCACCAAGCATGCTGATGATGAAAAGATGGTAGCAAAAATTAGTTCCAATGTTCTCACACTGAGAACTACTTCATGAGTTCTTATCATATTTTTCTCCCTTGCTATTGCTCCAATTCTTCAGTGATATAATTCATTGATGGCGCTACTCGGGATTTTTATTGCTGGTCTTTTTACTCTCCTTGGGCTCGTGAATAGCTCTCTCATGAGCTATCTCCAGGCAACTCTCCGAACGGAGTTTAGCTTTATTGCCAATACGGGTGGCAAACTCCTCACTTTCGGGATGATTCTCATGTTTGTGTGAGTATTTTTCCCGAATAGCTCTGGAATATCGGAGATGAACAAATACCTCCTCATCATGCTCGCTGGACTCGTAGGAAATATGCTCATGACCTGACTCACTTGGTGGTATGCGAATAGATGGCACCCTATACGATTTGGCTGGGATACTGAATATATCAAGTATATTCTCACAATATCACTTCCTTTCTGAGTGGCGCTTTTTCTCAATGTCATCTTTTTTAAGGCGGATACTATTCTCCTCTCGGTCATGGAAAGTCCAGAGATTGCGGACACCGCGGTTGCACTCTACTCTCTCCCGATGAAAATCGTAGAAGTCGGCATGATGTATGGGACGGTATTCTTGAATTCCCTCCTCCCAGTACTCACCACAGCGATAGAAAAAGGGGACAAAGAAAAAGAAAAAAAACTCATGAAGCATGCCCTTCTGCTCCTTGGAGGGGCTGGGGCAATAATCAGTCTCACCCTCTTTAGTCTTGCACCT
Source organism: Candidatus Altimarinota bacterium (assembly GCA_041909865.1). GTDB lineage: Bacteria > Patescibacteriota > Gracilibacteria > BD1-5 > UBA2023 > JABFSX01. The sequence continues at coordinate 20,708 of JAYRRZ010000066.1, forward strand.
TGGGTAATACAAATCATCTCTACCAATGCTTATGTCCATACGGAAGTTATGGGATACACGGCGGTTGATGCAATGCGGATTGTAGTTTGGATTTTTCTTGTTTACTTCATATCATCACTCTATACCTATGCACTTATCGCTCGAGGTGAACAGAAACAGATGATGTATATCAATGCCACTATAGCTCTCCTCAATATCATCGGGAATATCATCTTCATTCCGCTCTATTCCTTCGTTGGTTCTGCTTGGGTCACACTGTTCACTCAAGTACTTCTCCTCATGCTCACTTGGAGATGGGTGAACAAAAGAAAATGAGTATAATTTTGCTTTTTTTTCTCATTTGGAGTATGATTTTCTTATATTTAGTCCTTAGCAACTCTCCTTATGTACGATGAACAAACCCGCATCAATGCCAGTATTAGTTACTTGTTTCTCGGACCACTATTTCTGCTCGCCAAGAAAGATACTCCCCTAGCGGAAAAATATGTTCAAGATCACGCAAAAAGAGCAAGTCTCCTGATTCTTGCAAGCATTGTATTGTATGGCATATTTTTTGCTATAAGTGATATTCTCTATGTCTCATTTTTTGGTATCTCTCTAGCATCTTTTGTTGCTGGGATTATCATTACTGCCATCCTCGGTGTACTCCTCCATGGAGCGTATTACGCATTCACTGGAAAAGAGGCAGCGTGAGTTTCATTACAGAATATCTTCCAGCAATCATCTTCATGAGAGACCCAAGCTGCTATAGATGTCTCTGGATACACGGATGAGGAAAAAATCAGAATTGTTGCATCATTTCTCCCATTTCTTGGCATATACCTATCAAGCCGATACGATAAAGCAGAGATACTTCTCGGAAGAAAAATCTGATCATTTCTTACTGGGAGTATTATTCTTGTAAGCATCTTTACGACCAGTATTTGACTCTCTGTGATTCTCTCACTCCTGTACATAGGTATTATTGTCACTACGCTCGTTGGACTTTTTGTTCAGAAACAATTCCTTCAAATTGGTTTTTACCGCTACATTCCATCATACAGAGAATCCGAAGCACATATTTTCTCTGCAATTATTTTTTCATGCCGTTTTATCTGAGTGATTTTCTGAAAAAATAAAGACTTTTCTTACCAAGAAATCTTCTCTTCTATTCTGGAAGATACTAGGAGTTCTTCTCAAGAAACTGAACCATACTTTATGCCACTCTGGGTGACTGGAGTTCCATTTCTCAATCTCATAACACTCCCGTCATACTGGAATCCAGTATACGCAAAATACCGATCATTGATTTCTCAGGGACTTATCCTCACTCTCCTTGTGGTCATCGTATGGTATATGTATGGATGGAACTCCAATATCCATACTCTCCTTCTCTTTCCTATCGTCCATCTTATCTCCTTTGCAAACAAGGACAATAATACTCTTGCTCCTATCATTAGTCTAATTACCTCTTTTGTTCATTTTATCAAACAATGACGTTCCAAGATTCAAGATACGGTCGAAAGTAAAGAGGAAAAGATACACTTTTCATATGGGTCCACGCCAAAAAAGGCAGAAGAGAAAATTTGAAATCTATAACCCTATGGAAACACAAGAACCTCTATCAGAATTGAGAAACGTACTCCTTGAAAATATAGGATTGCTCAATGAAAGAATGTCTACATTGCACGATCTTTTTCGTAGAAACTATGCATTAAATGATTTTAGTGATCTATCTCCCGAAAAGCAAGAAGAGCTGGTAGTTGCTCTCCAGAATGTGCGTGAATTGAAGTGGATTGCTTATTTACTCCCAGCTCTTGAAATGCAGTTAAGTTGAAATGGGATTCTTCGTGCTTGATTGGAACATGCTTTATTATTTCAAAACGGAGCAACTGAAAGAGAAATACTTGAAGACCCAAACTCAGAGTGAAGAATTTCAGCAACTGCTTATCTTTGGAGAATGATCTGACCTCTTCTTGCAAAGATGATTTCGGATCAAGGATTCAACCTCGATAGTATTTACATGATGACTGCAACATCAAAAAGCACTCCTGAGAGAGTAAAGCGTCTTTTAGATGCTTACCTCGGGGATTAACCACAAGAATCTAAAACTAGCAGGCTCTTTTGTTCATTTTATCAATTCTATTTATCTAATATAAAAACTCATTCATTACTGAATGAGTTCTTACTTCGTCCCTCTTTTCCGTTGTGAAATCTTATTTTATCCCTGGTTGCAATGAGAGATATCTGGGTACTGCCCTGATATCTACCGACGGATCGAACTCCATAGGAGACTATGGCACCCGTGCTGGGAAGCAGTATAATTTGTAGAGAAAAATACTGACCAGATGCACGTGAGAAGAGAGAAGATATTGCTATTATAGACGTGCCAAAAGAAATGCAAAATGATTCCTCTTGACGTATTGATTCTTGGAACATCCATATCCTATATTTTCTCTTAAATAAAGGAACTATGAATCTAGAGATTAAGAAATGAATTCATCCTGTGGCATACTCAGTTTCCAATTATTGTGCACAGAATGTGCTCATTATCGTCGTATTCTTCTGGTTCGAATGAATCAGAATACACCAGCAACAGAGAGAAAACCAAGCAAAGCGAGAGGAGTCTGAGTTTGATGGTTTCTTGAATCAGTCTCTTTTGTTGATGGAAGAGAGTTTTCTATCTTCTGATTCTCTTCTCTCGATATTCTCTCCGTTGTCTTCTTCTGCTTTTTGATAGGTTGTTTCTTTATACGAGTTTTTGTTGTTTTGATTACCCGAACCGTCATATCTTGACTCGAAAGAGTATTGCCAGCCAAATCCCTTACTACCATACGCACGGTTGATGAGCCGATGGAGAAGGAGAAAGATTTTGGATTTTTGGAGATATAGCTCCCTGACTGATTCGGGAATATCCATTCATACGTATATCATTTCTGTACTCCAGTGAGGGCGAAATTGATGCTACACTTTTTTGTTTTCGAGTAGCATAGGTACGTATTGTCTATAATTTTTATCTTCTCTGGATGCTTATTCTGGAGGATGATTTCTGGTGGATCAAAGAATATGATTGGTTTCAACTTTTTCTTCTTTGCTGTTTTCTTGGAAGTTTTTTTGCTTGCTACTTTCCCTTTCTTTTCTTCCCTCTCTATCTCCTTTGGCATCAAGTCTGGATGCATCACTTCAATCGTATATTTTGTCTCTCCATAGGCATCATACGGATCTATCACTCGCAGGATTATCATGTGATTCCCAATAGAAAAAGTACGAGTTCATGGATCTTTCTTGGTTGATGTTTCACTATAATCATATATCCAGAGAAATCGGATTACATCACCATCTGGATCATAAGAATTCTCTCCCGTAAAATTCACCGAACAACTGAACGCATAACAACGAATCACGTTCACCTCTGGTGAACTAAAATATTTCTTCCACTTCCCATCCATATCAATACTGGCAATAGGAGCACGATTGTTCGCTGGCGGCAATATTCCCGGGGTTCATCGAGAATTTGTTGGCAATATATTGAATTCAACTGGGAACACTTTCAGAATACTGTTTCCCGTTGCCTTGTGAATAAGCTGGAAATATATAGCTCAAGACGAAGTTGGATAGAACTGAGGTGGATTACACGAGTCATAAACTCATGAAGCAAAAGTAATCTTACATAGATACTCTTTCTGGAGGAATCATCCAGTAAATATTGGCTCAAATGTGCCATTCACTCGACATGGCATGGTTGTACAGGTAATCACCTCACCCGAATTGCTCGTATTAGTGTAGTTCTGGTAGGTGAGAAAAATCTCAGGAAATAAGGTCGTTCCACTTCCATCGCGGGAAAGAGGAGTATCTGTCATTCCATTTCATTGTGTTTCTGGATTCCCTACTCAAACCTCAATCTTTGGACTCACACTCCTATATTCGTCAAATGATTTTGTCAGGAAAAAATCTTCTGGAACCTGTCCGCCAATAGAGCGAAATCAGAGATCAGATGAAGACTTGAGCCGAATGGCACTCGTGGTGGTATTGTTTATCTTGAGTAACATCGAATCAATATCTCCTTCCAGAAGATGGAGGATGAGTATATTTCCTGAGAGGCTCGCTCAAATAATATATCCTGTTTCCGTGTTTATCCTATGAGAATAGATTCCTCATGTATTTGAATAGAGAAAAATAGCACCCGTATTCACACTGCCCATGAGTATATATGGATACACTATCTCAAGAGTATCAATATGATTATTGTTATTCGTATCAGCATAGTACATGAATAGAGGACTCAGAAGTCAGGTTTCGGTATATATACTTCCAGAATCACTCGACGTTCCAGAATGAGTATTCCCAGAAGAGCTCGTGATACTCGGATCAATAGTCCCAGAAGAGGTGACTCATGAATCGGATATGACTTGACCTTTTCACAATAAACTCCTATCAGAATCATCGAGAACTCATCATGATTCAGTGATTATCGGAGGAATACTTCCCGTTCAAGTATCACCATCAGGAATCTGCAAACCTGAGGATGTAGTTCAAGAATTGGTAGATGGTACCTCACAATGCTCGAGCGTCACCGAAAGAATAATAGGAATATCATCTTTTTGTGTGCCCGTATACTGCACTTCATCAATGAGATTCCCAAACGAATCCCGCAGATATACTGCCTCGACCCCTGAGTTATTGAGCATAATCTTTGTCTCCGAATGTGGGAATTTCCTACTTTGCCCATGAGACAAGATACTTCCCTGAGGAATAGAATATGGTTTCCCATTTGCATCTGCGAGGGTGTATCCAGAAATATCTACATCATTACATCCGATATTTTGGATTTCTATATATTCTCCGTCTTCATCCTTCCCTGCTGGATTCGGGAGGAGCGAAACAATCTCCACTGAAGCCATAGCATTCACAGGAAAAAGAAGAACTAACAAAGCCACAAGAATCTTTTGCATACAGTTTTCATTTATATGGCACGATTATCTTACACATTACAGAAGAATTTCTCTCTGGTATTTGTGTGAAGAAAGTACTGACAATCTACATTTTATTATTATAATATATATTTATATATGCTCACATATGAGCAAGCACATGCTGGGTAAAAACAAATCACTCTTGAGCATCAATTGATTTCCTGATAGAGTCTAACGTACAGTCTTGAATTCTGACAACAAAGTCACCAGCTCCTCCATTCCAATAAATAGGAATAAGCAATGCTGTTTGCTCTTTTACTTTCAAAACATTATTAACACACTCAATCCTCGTTCTTTCATCAGAAAAATAAGGCAATCCATCATGCACCCTTAGGCTCTGTATAGAGCCATCAAGAGATTGTTCTACCCTATTCCATGATGTATCAAGAACATTATAGGCTCCCGTTCCAACCAATCAAAGAAATCACGCCACTAAAAGTTTAGCAGAAGCAGCTTCTATCTTATCTTTTGTTGTTTGTTTACTTGTCCTCATACTTATAAATTGGATTCTATAGTTACTATTTTCTGATAGTAGTCAACTACTTGATTTTTACAAATTAATTTATAACATCTTTGTGTTTTTACTCCACAATCTATGCTTATAGCAATCCTCACAGGTGGAATCTCTACTGAACGCAATGTGGCACTCCAGAGCGGACAAAACATGCGAAATTGGTGTGAAATCGCTGGAAATAGTGTTGATCTCTACGATATTCCCGAATCAATCGATATATTTCTAGAAAAGTATAAGGAATACGATTTTGTTATTCCTGTGCTTCATGGGAGGTATGGAGAAGATGGTATTATCACGGGAATGTGTGAATCACTCTGAATACGTATTGCATGATGCAAATCATCAGTCCATGCGCTCTGTATGAACAAGTTCCATACCAACTGCGTGCTGGAGAAAATATGAATTCTGATTCCGAAAAGTTGGATACCAGGATTCCCTATGCCGCCAAATTTCCTTCCTGCTGAAGATATCACCAAACTCGAAACAAATCTCATAGTCAAACCGAATCAATGATGAAGTTCCCTTGCAACCGCAAAGGTAGAAACGCCTCAAGAGCTCAAAGAAGCGATAGAAAATATCAATGTAGTTATCCAGTCAATGACACTTAATAGAATAACTACCTTATCCTGAAAAAAATCTTCGGATTTTGCGAGACAATTTCCACCACTCACTGATGTCCCGATTGTACAAGAATGTATAGAATGACGCGAATTTACTATTGGCGTCTATCTTGATGAGAGCGGATATCATGCGCTTCCGATTATTGAGATATCCACCCTCTCTCATGATTTTTTTGACTACAATGAAAAATACGAAACTGACGGTTCAAATGAAATATTCATGACAAACGAACAAGATCTTCAAGATAGACTTTCATCCGAGAGTCTCAGAATATGTGAATTTCTCTGAACGTGATGAGTTGTCCGCATCGATTGGCGCTATGATGGGAAAGAATTATATTTTCTCGAAGTGAATACAATTCCTGGCTTTACTGGTGCTTCTCTTGTACCGAAGATGTGGAAAAAGGCAGGAAAAAGTGAGGAGGAGTTTATAGAGATGCTTTCCTATTAAGCCCTCCCATTACTTCTAACAGGAAAAGTTGGTTCGAACGAGAGAGAAAAACCATCATGCTGTCACTGACTCGTGAGTAATACTACACGAGCACGAGTATTTGCAAGGTTGAAAAAATCTAAGGAAACACCGAAAAATGCCAGAAATGTGCAAAAACGAGAAGTTCGATGAAGAAAAATTTTTTCGAAAAGAGCTTACTGATGCGTAAGTGACTCTTGAAATAAATTTTTATGACGTTGAAATTCCGATACTATCTGCAAGATGCAAAGCAGATGCTGATAATATCGCATGCAAAGCTCGAAGTTTTTCCGCGTTTCCCTAACACACTATCTGAACGAGATACACAAACTGCCACAAGAAGCTTTGGTTATATGCCTGCCGTACTAGTCTCATCTTGAATACTACTCTGATTCTCCAAATCACGAACCCTTCTCTGAAGATTGTTTAGTTGTATCTTTGACCCAATCGTAACCTTACGACACTTAGTTACCGCATAGAATCGCTCCACAAATTCTATGACGTCCTTAAGAAGTTCCACATTGTCTGATTCCTTGACTTGCCTCATCAGTGTACTACACGAAATCGGTGTTAGTGAACCCCAGTGGTTTTTTGCGAATTTTAGAGCGTCTTCTCCTGACATAAAGCGCATTTCTTTGGCTACATAAATAGCGTTAAAGATATTTTGCAGACGTGCTTTCACTAATACTTCCAAACTTCATTTAGATTCGCTCATTATTGTCTCAGGAATGATTGCACTTTCTGGATCTATTGCTACCTGCCAATCTTGTGTTGTAAGAATCCTACGAACAGAATCTGCCACTGGTCATGTTATGCCAGCAATAATACCCAGAAGCTCTTTTTTTTGTAGTGGAAGAAGGAACATTGCCAAATTTTTTGCTCTTACCACCGATGTTCAACCGACACTATTTCGCTCTAATGTTCAACCGACACTATCTACCTTTACCATTGTAACAAAGTTATAAATATAATATATATAGTCAACTTCTTGCTTTTTGCAAGTTTTTTTCTATACTCGCCCAAATCCACGCAATAGAACTTAGTGATAGCAATAGAATGGTTTCTTTTTTATTGTTTTATCACTATCACATTCCTTTCTATCGCTACTACCTATCGCTACTACCTATGTTTCGTTTTTCTGCTATCAATCTCGGTTGTTCCAAGAATCTCGTTGACCTCGAATATGCCATCGGGGAGATTCTCAAATTCTCGAACCAAACTCACATCGAGTACTATGATAATCCCGAAGATCCTGAAGTTGAATATGTCATAGTGAATACCTGCTGATTCCTCTCTTCGGCACGCCAGGAAAGCGAAGAAACTCTTACCTACTATGACTCTCTCGGGAAAAAACTCATCCTCATGGGATGTTATGTAAGTGTAAAAGATGATGCTTTTCTCTCGAACCTCAAGAATCTCTCTTCGATAGTTCCGTTTATGAGCTATTCTGTCATTGAGGAGCTCCTCTTCGGGAAGAAATCCAAACTCAATCTCTCCGCTATTGTCAGAGCCAAGCAAGCACACAAGGAATCAAAAGAAAAAACACTCACTCGCTACCTTGAGTCGATTGCGGCACCTGGAAAAAATGAAAAAGCCTTTGTCTGGAAGGGTGATGAAGTGCGTGCCTATATTCACGCACCATTTGGATATGAATATCTGAAGATTGCCGAAGGCTGTGACAATAATTGTACTTTTTGTATCATCCCGACTATCCGTGGACGTCAACAATCTCGACCTATAGAAGATATCATCAAGGAAGTAAAGGTCATGCTCGGACAAGGTATCCAAGAGATCCAAATCATCTCACAAGATACGACTCGATATGGGACTGATCTCTCTGGCAAGCCACAACTCATAGAACTCCTCGAGAAGATTGATGAGACGATTTCTGTTTTTATCCAACAAGCCAATATACCAACAAGCCAACATCCGAAATATCGGGTCTACTACCTCTACCCAGATATCATGACACTAGAGCACCTGGAGAAACTCACGCAGCTCAAACATTTCCTCCCATATTTTGATATTCCATTTCAGCATATTAGTGAACATATCCTGAAAAAAATGGGACGCCACTACAATCAGAAGCATATCTTTTCATTCCTTGATACTATTCGTTCATCGTTTCCTGAATCCTTTATTCGAACCGCATGTATCATTGGATTCCCTGGAGAAACTGATACTGACTTCCAGGAGCTCTGTGATTTTGTCATTAAGTACGAGTTTGAATCCGTAGGAGTATTCCAGTACCATGATGAACCACTTGCGGCAAGTAGCAGTCTACCAGAAAAGGTTGCTGATGAAATTGCGAAAAATCGCGTTCATATACTCTGAGCTATCCTAGAGAAAATCTATACAAAAAAACGAAACAGTCGTACAAACAAAAATCAGACTGGTTTCATTATGCGTATCGGAAAGAAGACGTGTACTATCCGACCAGAACTCCATGCACCAGAGGTGGATGAGTACGATGAAATCAACCTATCATCCATCCTTGACGGAAATATTCAAATCGGATCAAAAGTGCTCTATAACCAATTGGAGGTTCTCGAAGAGTAGTATTTAAGCCTTCTCAAGAGATTCTTTCATCGATCTCATTTCATATCGTTTCGTGTTTGAACTTCACGAGAGAGCCATGATAAAAAATGTTTACCGAGTATTTGGATGATTCTTGGAAGTATCTCACTGATTGCAGAATTCTCACTATTAAGTTCACGAAAGATTCCCCCATAAAAGTCTTCAATCAATCCAACCTCATCTGACTTTTTATTTATTTTTACCCCCTGAAGTGCTCGCACTTGATGAGCTGCACTCATGAGAAATAATGGATTACTTTCCACTCGATATCGCGTCAAGGCAAGATATCACGCAAGTTCCATTACTTCTGGATTTTTGGAATTATCCTCTATCATCGACTGTAAAAAAGAAAGGGCTGTTTCTCGGTCTTCTGGTTTGTTAGGATGCTCGTAGAGGTCTACAAGATATTTCATCTTGTTTATTGGCTTAGTAGGATCAAATGTGTTCAGAACACGCCGAATAGGGTCCTCCCTCATCGCTGTTTTGAGTGCTTCAAGTAATTCATGAGTTTCCCCATTAGGCATCATTTCTGTGCATCGGAGGGATTCATGAGTTTCTGGATTTGTGAAATGTGCATCATCACATCATGTGGACATATGGAAAAATCGTTACAATACTGAGATAGTATATCACAATCAAGAATAGGTTGCAAGATAATTGTATGATATATTGCCGAAAAACATTCCACCACTCAGTTAATCAATGTTTCGTATGAGTGCCGTATGATTGGAAGCTGAAATATGTCCTTGTGAATTCGTATTTTGTAATAGGAGGCAATATCTATAATCCCTCCTATTTTGTATCACATAACTCTATCAATAGTGACTAATTGAAATCTATAAATTATATTGAATAATTAATTAAAATATATATACTTACCTGTATACAATAATCTAGTGCACAATGAATAATGCTAACTCATTACATAGTTGACCCAAAACCATAGAAGCAAAATATGATGCCACTATCACAAAAACGCTTCCACTATTAAGCCCTAATTCAGGGATTTGTAAGGCGACATTAGTACAAATTCAATCCAATACTACTCAAAAAGTGGCCTTTTTCCTCGATACAAGCGAGATTCAATTTGTATCACCGGATGGTTCAAGGAAATTCTGGATACACAGCTGATGAATTATCTTTATCGATAAGAAACCGATATTCCTGATACTAGAACAGGAGAGTTATGAGAGCTATGGATTCTATGGACTCGATGGCAAATCAGTCATCATCAGACAACAGTCTCCGTTTGATACCGAAGAATTGTTCACTCGAGTAGCTGAAATTAACATAGTTAATGACAGGGGTAATACTGGACCAAATATGACTCTTACAAGTATTTGTAACTGGAGTACAGGTTGAACAGCATAAACTATTGATAATCGTATTAGAAAACTGTTCTAATCCATTATTAGAAACTATCTGCAAATATAATACCAGGAACTCCTGGTTTTTATTACGGAGTTTCTGGGCTACACGACAAGAAGAATCGTAATACAATCTCTGATTGATATTATTGGAAAGAATTCGATTATCATTGTATCTACTGATTTCACCCTCCGATAATCCCTTTACAAAGGGATTATCTCCATTGAATATATCATCCTCAGAAGTGTAAAATCTCTTATCTATGAGGAGAATCCATAATTTTGCATACTTTCTTGAATCGATACTTGACAAGTATGATACCATATTTATC
>JAYRRZ010000067.1:0-7671 GCA_041909865.1 Candidatus Altimarinota bacterium
AAAGTATAGAATATCTGATATCTAAGACTCGGGAATCCTGGAGTATTTTTTATACTTTAAAATATCTAATCAAATAATCAGTTGATTATTTTATATTTATGTATATAAAATATTGAGTTTATTATGAATTCCTTGTTTATGCCATCTACAGTATCTGTGACTTGAAAAACCCCACAAGACACACTACCATCCTACGTTATCCAATTACCTGAATTTCACGAAATTGTTTCCAAATCAGAACATCTGGAATTATTGAGGAAATGTATGCAAAATGTTGTCCAGAGGATGCTTTCTTGAGAATCCTTATCAGTCGATACATTAGAGGATGTAAAGCTAATTATTGCCGAATCAGAGTATCCAAAATTATTGAGGGAATGTATTCAAAATGTTATCCAGAGAATTACCCAGATATTTCAGACTGATACAGAACCATATATCAAGCTTCTTGTACTATGGCTCCTGAACCCGAAAAAGACATCAACAAGAATACTAACGAGTTCTGCTCGCATCTACCTCACGAAAGAACAAATCAATACAAAAGAACAAAAAGAAGAAATAGCACTATTTCTCCAAACCCAGATAGATGTTCTCTTAAATACATGGAATCCATCTCGACCATGGCAACAACTTATTTCCCAGGCTATTACCCTATGGAATCAGACACATCCGAAAGAATGCCTCTATAAATATGATGCCATCAAATGAGCAGGCATTAGTACATGAGCTAAATGGAATTCAGAGTATGGCATCACAACAATACATGATGTTTGCGAGTTTTTCGGCATAAAACTTCCCAATAGATTCTCCCCAAAAGTTAGGAAAAGTGATTCTGCCTGAGCAGTCCGTAGTAGACCTGCCTGAGCAGTCCGTAGTAGACCTGCCCGAGAGAGTCCCATTTACCTCACGAAAGAACAAATCAATACAAAAGAACAAAAAGAAAAAATAACAGCATTTCTCCAAGAAAAGATAAATGCACTTATAGATGCTCAACAAGCAGATTTACCGTGGCAACATCTGATTTCCAGGGCTATCGCCTGATGGAATATCAACCACCGAGCTGAACTCCTCTGTACGTATGATTATAAAAAATGAACTACTGATGAGAATTGAAATAAGCTACGTACATGAGATAAATGGAATTCAGAGTATGGCATCACAACAATACATGATGTTTGCGAGTTTTTCGGCATAAAACTTCCCAGTAGATTCTCCCCAAAAGTTAGGATAAGTGATTCTGCCTGAGCAGTCCGTAGAAGATCTGCCTGAGCAGTCCGTAGAAGACCTGCCCGAGAGAGTCCCATTTACCTCACGAAAGAACAAATCATTGAACAAAAAGAAGAAATAGCACTATTTCTCCAAGAAAAGATAAATGCACTTATAGCTCAACAAGTAGATATACCGTGGCAACATCTGATTTCCAGGGCTATTACCCTATGGAATATCAACCACCGAGCTGAACTCCTCTGTACGTATAATTATAAAAGATGAACTACTGATGAGTATTGAAATAAGCTACGTTCATGAGCTAAATGGATTTCAGAGTATGGTATCACAACAATACATGATGTTTGCGAGTTTTTCAGTATAACACTTCCCGAAAAATACTACCCAACAAGAATTTGAGGTAAAACATCGTCAAATAAGGGTAGAAGCGACAATGAAGGATTTTTGGCTCGTTATTGATTTGGTTGATGATCAACAGGTTCAGGGGGTTGAAATACCTCATCTGCCAGAGAAACTCTCGCAAATACAAAACCTGCATCTTCCTCCACACCTGCCAGAAGAGCTTCAGCAGTCCACACACCTGCATCTTCCTCCACACCTTCCAGAATGGTCAGAAGAAGACCAGCAGCCCATAAACCTACAATATGAATCCAGGCACCAAAATTCGGGCCGTCCAATTTGACTCAACTCATCGCAGAGATGAATTGAATTCTTACGTGAATCTATGTTGAGATTTGAAGAAAAAAATCAAATATCCAAGATACATGGTGTGGAGTAGGAGATGTGAGAAGTTTTGGGTGGCATCAATCAGGATCAGATATCAAAATACAATTCGATGAATGACAAACGAAATTACGGGAAGATTATGCAAGGGTATGGGCACGACTGAATACGAAACAATTCAAAGAAGCACTCAAGAAAAAAGGATGGGTATTTGTCGAAAAATGAGGACACTATTATCGGTTCAACCATGGTGACTACAAAATACAGTTTTTTCTCCCGTTTTTAGCTGAACGACTCAATGAATCAGGGAGGTCGGTAACTCCTCCGGTTTGAGAGGGAGCTGGTAAGCAATTATGAACCCTAAGCATCGATGAACAGATAGGAACTCCTGCCATGATGGCAGCAGAGGAGGTACTTAATCAATATTTACAGTCAGTTTACTTCACAAGACTTGAAAAATTTCAACAAGAACGTGCAGCAGGGATATCATCCTCATGATGGCACTTCTTTATGAAGAAGGATAAATTCCGTGTCAATATAACAGATAGTCATGAATATACGATCGATCGAAAACCTAAAGACAAAAGAATTGATATCTATCTGCCATCGAGAAGAGATAGTGAGATGAATGAACTTGCTCAGATTATTACGGAATTTAAGAAGAAAGGAGCACTTGAAGAATATTTGAAGTCATCATGATATATACTGGATGATACCTGATGGAACCATACAAGTGGTAAGACAGTGATATTTGTAGATAAATGAGAAAAGCCGATAATTCAATTACAGATTCAAGGATGGACCATTCATTTTCACACAAGCAAGAAAGAATTTAAAGTTTGATGATCAACTATAGAAGAAGAGTACGATGATTAACAAGAAAAATTTCTTCTCTTAATTCGTTGGCTTATATTTTTGGTTATCCCATATAGATATTACGAAAAATCCTCTCATTTCTGGGGCATGTCACCTCCTCTTTCTCCTTCAGAATTCTTATTATCCACTCTCCCATAACTCCTTTTGACATTCATACTTTTTTCTATATTATGCCCGCGAAATTTGGAATACTATCGAAACTTTTCAGAAACCTGGATTGCTTCGTGCCTCGCAATGACGGAAACGGTATTGCAATGTGGTTCCGTAATTGTTCATTTTTCATTTTTAATTGTTAATTATTATCTATGGCTATCTCAAAAGATCTGAAAAATCTCAGAAACTTTGGTATTGCAGCGCATATTGATGCGGGTAAGACTACTACTTCTGAACGTATCCTTTTCTACACTGGAATCAACCACAAAATCGGTGAAGTACACGATGGGGGGGCAACTATGGACTGGATGGAGCAGGAGAAGGAGCGTGGTATTACCATCACTTCCGCAGCGACTACCACTTCATGGAAGGGAATCGATCTCAACCTGATCGATACCCCGGGGCACGTTGACTTTACGATTGAAGTAGAGCGTTCTATGCGTGTTCTCGACGGTGCAGTTGCGGTGTTCGACTCTTCACAGGGTGTGGAACCACAATCTGAGACGGTTTGGAAGCAAGCAGATAAGTACGGAGTTCCTCGTATCGCCTTCGCGAATAAGATGGACAAGACAGGAGCATCATTTATGATGACCTATGAGTCTATCGTTAAGCGTCTCGCTGGAAACAAAGTAATCCCAGTTCAGCTCCCTATTGGTGAGGAGGCAGATTTTGCTGGAATCATCAATCTCATCAACATGAAGGCATACCGATTTGAGGGTGCTATGGGTGAGAAGGTAGTAGAGATGGAGATTCCTGAGTCTCACAAGGCACAGGCAGAAGAATGGCATAACAAGCTCGTTGAGAAGGCAGCAGAACAAGATGAAGATCTCATGAATACATATTTTGATGCTGGTACTCTCACAGAGGCAGAAATCAAGCAAGGAATCCGCAAGGGAGTTATTACTGATACTGTATATCCACTTCTCTGTGGCTCAGCTCTCATGAACAAGGGAGTTCAACTCGTTCTCGATGCGGTGGTGGATTTTCTCCCTTCTCCTCTCGATGTAAAGGATGGAACTATCACTGGTACTGACGTTGATGATCATACCAAGGAGATTACTCTCAAACAAGATCCAAATGAAGCACTCGGTGCTATTGCATTCAAGATCATGACAGATCCATTTGTAGGACGTATCACCTTCGTTCGTGTGTACTCAGGTACACTCAAATCAGGATCATACGTACTGAATTCTGTAAGTGGAGAAAAAGAACGAATTGGTCGTCTCCTTCAGATGCATGCGAATAATCGTACAGAAATCGATGAAATCCCAGCAGGGAATATTGGTGCCGTTATCGGTCTCAAGGATACTCGGACTGGTGATACTCTCTGTGATGAGAATAAACCAGTGGTTCTCGAGCGTATGGAATTCCCGGAGCCAGTTATCTCTATTTCTGTTGAACCAAAAACAAAGGCTGATCAGGAAAAGATGGGTATGGCCCTCAATAAGCTCGCTGAAGAAGATCCTTCATTCCGCGTAACTACCAATACTGAAACATGACAGACTATCATGGCAGGTATGGGTGAGCTTCACCTCGAAATCCTCGTAGATCGTATGAAGCGTGAGTTCAAGGTAGAGGCAAATGTTGGTGCTCCACAGGTTGCGTACCGTGAGTCTATCACTGCGGCTGTTGCTGATGAGCGTGGAGTTCATAAAAAGCAATCAGGAGGTCGTGGACAGTTCGGTGACGTGGTTATCACTTTTGAGCCGATTTCTCCTGAGATGCGCGCGGCAGATCCAGAAGGATTCAAGGATGAGAATGTTTTCGTGAACAAGATTGTTGGAGGTGTGGTTCCTCGTGAATTCATCCCTGGTATCGAAAAGGGTCTCAATATTGCCTATGCTCGTGGTATCATTGCTGGATATCCTATCGTTGATGTGAAGGCAACACTTACCTTTGGTTCTTACCATGATGTTGACTCCAATGAGCTATCATTCCGTATGGCGGCCATCAAGGCATTCCGTCAGGCTGCTAAAAAGGCTCGTCCAGTTCTCCTCGAGCCAATCATGCTCGTAGAAGTTAATACTCCAGAAGAGTATATGGGTGATGTTCTCGGGAATCTTAACTCAAAGCGTGGTCAGATTACTGAGATGACTGAGCGTGGTATGGCAAAGATTCTTCGAGCTCACGTTCCTCTCTCTGAAATGTTTGGGTATGCTACGGATCTTCGCTCTATGAGTCAGGGTCGTGCAACCTACACTATGGAGTTCTCTCACTATGCACAGGTTCCAACCAATATTACTGAAAAGATTCGTGCAGAACGCGGAGTCAAATTTGAAGAAGACGATGAGGAATAGTATATTCAGAAAAACCCCTACATACGAAGTAGGGGTTTTTTATGGATTGGAAGGGAGGGACTTTGATAATTATCCTTTGAGTATTTTCGACAGTCTACCAATAATCTCTCTTTCTTCTGTAGTTAATTCTTTTCTTTGTCCAAAATTGCTTCACAAGTCATGCAGATAGTCTACTCTATCACCGTCTATTTGTATCATCATGTTCATATTGGGATTATGATAGATTTTTTTAGGATTATTGGTCTTTGGATTATCCACTATTGTAAATCATCTCCCCTTTAGAAATGTATTAGCTATTGTAAGAGCTTCACCATCAAGAGTAGTTTTTAATTTTGGTTGCTTCTTTGTGTCGTTTTTTGAAGAGCATTGATGAGTTTTATGGTTGTTTTTGGACCAGGAAGACCATCGATATCATTTCATGTAAGTTCAAGTTTTTCCCCTTGAGCTTTTTTGAGTGCTGTATACATATTTCGTGAGAAGAGGGCATCGACCGTACTATCATATCACAATAATTGCAAGGCTCTTTGATAGAGCGCCATAAGCTCAAAGGTATTTTCTCATGGGTCTTTTCCTGGTTGATGATTGATATAATCTTTGAGTTTTTCTATAACTTCTCCTCCTCCAAGTTTTCATATTTCTGCAGTATCTTTTTCTAGTGCTTCTTTTGGGAGATTGATTTTTGGTCAGGTATATCGTTTTTCTGATGGGATAGAGACAAGAGTTTCAGCCATAAATTGGGAGGTTATATACTACACTAGTATTATACCATAGTTGGTATGGAGAATCAAATTTTATATGATGGCTAGGAACATCCATATCGAAGATGAGAGGAAATAAAGAGAAGCCCATATACATACCTCCTTACCTTTTTCTTGTGAGCGGGGATTTTTGTGCGTATTTTCCTCCTTGCCTTTCCCTTCTTTCTCGCTATACTCTGCCGCGTGAAACAGACTTTTGAATTATTACTTACTCGAATTATTCGGTATTTCTCTCGTCTTGATCGTATCGGGAGAGCATGGTATATATTCCTCGGATATACCCTATTTTTGGTGATAACGATTTTTTCTTATACCGTTATCCAGCATGAATACTATAAAAAAGTTGCTGATTCTCAACAGAAGCGAATCATGCAGAATCCGACTTCTCGTGGAAATATCCTTTCATCCAGCGAATCGCTTGGAGGAGTTCTTGCGGTTTCTACCAATCTTGGTACACTTGCAATTGATCCAACCCAATCAGGATCTCGAGACAAATTGCTCCGTTTTCTCTCGGATCTCGTTTTTGAAGAATTTTGTAGCCATACAAAGAGTGAATGTATCGAAGATATTTCTTCATATCTGAGAGAGAATCTGCAGGATCAAAAGGATCTTACGGAGTCTATTATGAAAGAAAAAATCCGTAATTATCTTTCTCTCAAAATGGATTCTCCGATTGAAAGTGTTGACATAGCGAGTAATCTTTCAGAAGAAACCATTGCTATTATAGAGTCTTGGCAAGATCCAGCTCTCTTTTTTGTAGTCAACAATCTCTATGTAAATCCGACCAAAGTCCAAAATGCTTCCATTCTGGCGGCACAACTTTCGACACTTCTCTCCGTGCCCGTTGAAATTATCAATCAGAAATTTGCCATCAAAAAAAGAAAGCATCTTGAGATTATCCGAAAGATGAGCATTTCTGTTCGGGATATGGTTAACAAGCGAATGGAGACAGAGCTTCTTGCATTCAAGAATAAGCAAATCAATTCAACAGACATGGTATCGCCATTCCTCAAAATCGAAGATAACTTGATTCGATACTATCCTGAGTGACATACTATTGGTCAGATTACTGGTTTTGTTGATGGTGAGGGGAAGGGAAAATACTGAATAGAAGGCTACTTTGATGGTAATCTTCAAACAGAGAACCCTACTCAGACGGTGGTGACGGATATTGCTGGACGACCTATTCGGGACTATATTTCCGATACACCTCTCACTCTCAAGAGCGGGGTAGATATTACTCTGACGATTGATCGAAATATTCAGAAAGAAATATCCAAACGACTCAAAGAATCTGTTGCGAAACTTCGCGCAAATAGTGCCAGTGTTGTTGTGATGAATCCGAAAACGGGAGCAATTATCGCTATGGTAAATTATCCTGACTTTGATCCAAACTCCTTTACTGATGTGTATGATATGGAGCCAGTGATGTATTCTCAGTATCCGAATCCGTCCTTTGATCTTTTTGGATTTCCTTTATTTGTCGTTGATACTCTGAGTGGAACGCTCCTTTCCAATATCGAAGGGAAACGAATGAAATTCCGTCAGGCAACGGAACCCGAGATTGCCAACTTCGCCATCATGAAGTACAAGTTCAAGAATGGTTTCTGAGTAGGGAATTACAAAAATGATGTTATTGG
>JAYRRZ010000068.1:0-31665 GCA_041909865.1 Candidatus Altimarinota bacterium
AGAGAGTGTGGAGATATCCCCTTCTGTGGTAGTGACACGACCAGAGAGAGTATTGACGGTGGTTGTGAGATTACTGAGGTTAGTGGTAAGTCCAGCTACGGTTCCAGAGAGGGATGTGAGATTGGAGTTGGTAGTAAGGAGATTTCCCGAAAGAGTTCCGAGAGCATTTTCTGCAGCAAAGATACGACCAGAAAGAGTATAGATAGAACCAGAAAGTGACCCCCACTCACTTGCTACTGCATGAACAGTTCCAGAGAGTGAATCAAATCCAGTGGAAATCCCTACAAAAGCCCAAGAAATAGTCGTAAAGTTTGCCTGAAGAGTAGTAAAATTGCCAGAAAGAGTATTTACCGTAGTTACTACTCCTGAGAGAGCATTCTGAGCACGCGCATTGGTAAAATAGAGATTCGTTGATCCCTCAGTAACCTGATCGGAATTGTAATCACCTGTTTGAGCGCTGACAGCTCCAATACGACCAAAGACAGAAGTCACGAGATTTGCTGCCATATCTGGATTTTTCCATACTATCTGTCAACCAGACATAGCAAGAATCTGTCCATCGGCACCAGTTGTTATACTAAAGTGACCTGTAGTATTATTATAGAGAATTGGTCCACTCGCTGAGAGGGCTGTGAGATTCATTCCTCCACTCATAGATGCAACCTGACCAGAAAGTGAAGCAACTTGTGCTGTGAGAGCTGCAAGATTGGAATTGGTAGTTGCGAGATTTCATGAGAGTGAACCAATGTTTGTTATATTTGTAGAAACTTGACCTGAGAGAGTATTCACTTCGGTGGTGAGATTCGAGAGGTTGGTATTGATGGTATTGACCGTTCCAGAAAGAGAGGAGAGGTTTCCTGAGAGACTCATCAAATCGCCTCCAAGGATTGATACAATCCCAGAGAGCGTAGCAAAATTTCCTGACAGGTTCGTGAGGTTGGTATTAATAGCATGTATGGTTCCAGAGAGTGAAGCAATATCCGAAGAAAATACAAGGAGTGTCCCAGAGAGAGCATTCTGAGCACGAACATCCGTAAAATAGAGGTTAGTACCTTCTGTTACCTCTGAAGTTGTATAGTCTCCCACCTGTGCAATCACTGAACCAGTACGACCAAAGACAGAAGTCACGAGATTTGCTGCCATATCTGGATTTTTCCATACTATCTGTCAACCAGACATAGAAAGAATCTGTCCATCATTGCCAGTAATAAATCCGATAACTCCACTTCCTGAATCATAATCAATCGGACCAGTACCTGAGAGGGATACACGACCACGAGAAGTCGTAAAGAAGAGGTTCCCTGTTCCTTCTGTCATCTGATCAGTATTGGTTGCGCCTTGTTGAATAATAGTAGTACTACTTCCTCCCCCGCCAATAGGAACATATACTGGAGAAGGTGCCAAACTCGTTGTACCAGTGCTTGCCGTTGGTTTTTTTGGAGTTGACGGAGCAGAGCTAAAAGTAATAAAATTCCCGAGTCCGTAGTACGGAATCCCGATATATCCTCAGGTTTTTGTTTTTACCAGCATCTCGACAATCTCGGACCCACCAACGGTACGAATCCTGAGTACTCCATTGGCATCAAAACTCGATGGAAGTGTCACTTGCTGTACGACCACATTTGTTGGTTTCGTTACCACTGAGGTAGGAGTAGATACCTTTTTTGGGGTAGAAATAGGACCAGAATATGGTATTTTCTTGTTGGAAGTTTGTGTTGGCTTCTTGTTTCAGGAAGTTTGTTTTGGTATTGCCCAGTTAAAGTCTGTTGGTCTCTGAAGAACATCCACTGGTTGTGAAAGTCCAGAAATAGTATTCGCAAGGCCAGATGCAGTAACATAACTCACGAGTAATCACTGTGTGAGAAATATACTGAGCAAAGCAAGATTCTTTGCTCCAATACGAGAAATTTTTTGTATAAGTATGTGTTTTTGCATACGATAAAAATATGAATTCCATATCACGATATCACAAAAAAATAAGTCAAGCAACTCTCGTGCCTAACTTCATAGAATAAATCATTTGACAGTATTTATTTTATTGTATAGTGAAATATGTAATCTTTTTTAACTATTCAATCTAAAACGTCAATACCATCATTGTTGAGTTTTTTTATTTTGTTATCAACGCATCATCGATATCAACCGATTCGACCATCCGTATGTATTACTTTGTAGCATGGATACTTGTCAAGCTCTCTATTGGCATGCAGCATCGATGCAATAGCACGAGGAGAAGTCCCGAATCGTTTCGCCAGTGCTCCATAAGTGGTCACCTTTCCTTTTGGGATTGTTTGCAAGAATGTATAGAGTTCACTACGTTGCATAGGATACAATGTCATTTCGACGATAGAAGAAATCTTCCATATAATGTTTCAATACTCTGTCACTCGCGAAGAATGAAGCAATCCAGTCACTAAGGTATTCCTCTTGCTTTCCTGGGTCGCCATGTCGTGATAACAGGAACTACTTTCTCCTCAATACATAGAGGATTCTCTCCTTCCCTCCAAGCTCATATTCGAGTTCACCTTCGAGAATGAGTCCAAGTTTCTTGGTGATCTTGGTAATATCCTTTTTCTCATCTTCTGACGGCATCTTGTAGAGAATTATCTTCCCTTCTGGAGCAAGAAATGGGGTGGCCCACGTGAGGATATCTGTCATATACGCGGTCGCACGTGAAACAACAAAATCATAGTGTCCTGCGTATTCAGGATTGCGAGCCAGCACTTCGGCTCGTTCTTGGATAGCATTGATTCACTCGAGTCCAAGATGCTCGATAAAATGATTCATAGCCTTTACTTTTTTCCCAACACTATCAAGGAGTGTCACTCGGAGTTCTGGCAAAACAATCTTGAGAGGAATGCCCGGGAAACCTCATCCAGATCATATATCCAATAATCTATAATCATTTCTATCGCTATCTTCTATCGCTATCGCTTGTACCCCGTACAGTGAATCTATAAAATGCTTCTCAATAATCCCCGCTTCATCACGAATGGCGGAGAGATTGATATGAGCATTGTATGCTACAAAAAGTGTAAGAAATAGTTGGAATTGCTGGAGCTCCCTCTCTGAAAGCTCGAATCCATGAGTGGAAAAAGTATTCTGCATGGAGAAAATGTAACCGAAAATGAGAGAAATGCAACAAACAAATCCGTCCGAGTAAAAACGGAAGAAGAAAAGAGAATACAGGTTTTATTTTTTGTTGTTTCCAGGGTTATCCTCAATAACAAGAGTGGAACATGCAACATTCAAACCTTCGTAACCAATATTCTTGACCGGTTCACCGAGTCGAAGATTCAAGACTCTACGTTCATTTGGATTAGATGAACGAAGAATTGCACGAACGCCAACTTGAACGAAGCGACCTGATTCCATATCAAAATAGCCTATCAGTGGAATTCCTGCCACAGTTTGTGTAGTTACAATGCCACTTCAACTGAGCGTCGTGTTGAGCTGGTCTCATATAGTAAGTTGTTCTGCGGGTGTTGGTCCTCGTTTTCCAAGATGCTTAAGCCATGCCTCATGGAATTTTTGGTTTCCGACATACATGGTGACGTCATCTCAAGCTTCGATGATAGCAAGAACTTGTTTGAGGGCTTCTGGGTCAGTAATGATGGATTTAGCTAGTTCTATAGGCGTATGACCGAAATATTTTGCTCTTTCAGCAATAGTGTATCCCATTGCTTGTGCAGCAGAATAGCCTCTTTTAAACTCTTTCCACCGATCTGGTCAGACGAAGATATTCTCTTCAGTGAGTGAACCAGTTGCCACCATTCCTCGGATTTGTGCTTCTGTCGGTCAGAGTGGATGATGACTTACTCTGAATGGGAGACCAAGTCCATCGATACAAGGAAAAGAGAGGTTGAGTTCCATTTGCCCTGTAGTTCTTTGAATTATTCGGTTAGAATCTCATCTAGTATCTCATCATGTGGGTAATACTTCACTAATATTAGAAGGTGCTAATATTGAAGTCATAATATATAGTAAGATTAGTATGTAACTGATTTATTATATCTTATATTGTAAATAGTCAATAGATTTTTTCTATATTACTGTATACTATATTCTACTTGTCGAGAAATAGTCTCGCGAGTCGCACTTCATCATATCCGAACTCCTCATCGTATTGCTCAGTGAGGTATTCACGAACTGGAGAGAGGCTCTCTGTCTGGAGTACATCAAAGGCATCGAGAATCTGAGCAAGTCGTTCCTCGTCATCAGGACGGAGATAGGAGATATCTATATCTCTCCCTTCTTTGAGGAGCTTCTCTACATGGGACACGATAGTGGATTCCTTGAGTCCACGGATAGTCGCGATCTCGTCGAGGGAGTATTTCTGTACTAGGAGCACGAAGGTATCTTCATGTGTCGCTCATTTTGGTCATCGTTTTTTCTTCTCTTCTAGGATGATTTTTTCGACCGTACCACCCAGTCGTACGATAGTATTCTCGATTCGTTTTTTCTTCTCTTCAGGAGGAATCGTCCCAAGTCGTTCCTCAACCTTCTCTGATGTGAGTGAGATTACGGCATCATACTCGATTACCCGAGGGTCTATCTGGAGCGCACGAGTATTAAATCCTCGGAGAATAAGTCCAGAGAGTGAACGTACTCGCGAAAGAGCCACATATCCCTGCCCAGCAACGAAGGCATCAGAGAGATCCATAACCGCAGTATCGAGAGTCATTCATTGAGATTTGTGCACTGTGATAGCCCAGGCAAGACGGAGTGGAACCTGAGAAATAGCGGCTTTTATCTTGCCATTTTCCTCGATAGCCCACTCGGTGCGATCCACGATAATCTGTGTTCCATCCAGGAGTTCAACAATCGGGAGTCACTCAAATTGCCCCGTCACATGCCCGATTGAGCCATTGACGTATCCAGCTTCGAAATTATTTTTTACGAACATTACCCGGGCTCACTTCTTGAGAACGAGAGTCTCTGGAGCGAGACATCCTTTCTTGAGAGACTCTATGAGATTCTCTCCTCCTTTTCCCGTCATCTCATAGATAAATATATCTCAGGCGATGGCACCAAGACGGTCAGTATTGTAGGCATCAACCGATACATTTCGGGTAAAAAGCTCCGTATGATCCTCGGTCACTACGGGAATATTCCGACTCCTGAGGAGTTGTAGAGAATGCGCCGAAA
This sequence comes from Candidatus Altimarinota bacterium, assembly GCA_041909865.1. Taxonomy (GTDB): domain Bacteria; phylum Patescibacteriota; class Gracilibacteria; order BD1-5; family UBA2023; genus JABFSX01. The sequence continues at coordinate 5,149 of JAYRRZ010000068.1, forward strand.
CATGTCCAGAACGAATCTCATTGAGAATTGTGAGGAGATGGTCGGGTGGGACTCATTGAGACGGGATCTGGTTCGCTGTATTTGCCTGCCGATACTGTGTCGTGAGAGAGCATATCGCGAGATTCCAGTTTTTCCATGATGGATGTTCGAAGGCAAATTCAACAAAAGTATCCCTCGAAACGGGAGGAAGTTGGAAAAAATCTCCAACGAGCACCACCTGAATCCCACCAAAGGGAAGTATCGAAACCAGAGTAGACTGGAGGAGTCTATCGAGATTTGCGAGAAATCCTCCCGAAAGCATCGAAATCTCATCAATGATGAGAACTGAGGTTTTCGCAAAGCGCTTCGCGAGATACTCACGAGAAATGATGGTATCAATATCATCATCAGTGAGCGTTTCCTTGATCCCCATACCACTCCAGGAATGTATGGTCACTCCTCCGATATGTGTTGCCGCAATTCCTGTTGATGCCGTGATTGCTATTGTAATCCCATGTTCATGGCAGTGAGTAATAAACTGATTGATAAGATAGGTTTTCCCGCTTCCTGCCGCTCCCGTGAGGAATACATTGTGCCCCATCGCAAGGATGTCAAAGATTTGCTCTTGTGTCATAGGGCGAAGTGTATGAAAAAGGAACAGAAATCAAAGAAAAAATACCATAAGACTTTCATATTTTATATCGTACAATATATCTTTATAGCAACATTTTCTCTTGCAAAAGGCAAGAAAAGTCTATAATGTTCTCCAATGCAGAAATATCGAACCCTCTCATATTGGATTCCCAAGATTCCACTCCTATCACTCATTGGGATATTTTTGCTCCCACTCCTTCTCATAGAGATTCACTACGAGACAGGACTTTTTTTTATTGCGCTCTATATCTCCTACTGGACGGTGAAGGTATTTGAATCATACTTTTATGTCTTGAAGTCATATAGCAAGCTCCTAAAAATCGAGAAAAAAGACTATACCAACTCTCCGTTAATCCGCCAAAGTGCAAAACATCTAAAACATGTTGTCATCATTCCTATCTATACCGAACCCTATGATGTCATCGAGGAAAATGTTGTTGCGCTCCTAGCCAATGACTATACCTTCCGTGAAAATATCACTATCCTCCTCGCAACAGAGGCTCGTGTACCTGATGCCATAGAAAATGCAGAAAAAATCATTGCCGTGTATGGAAACAAAGGGATGCAAATAGTGAATATAGTCCACCCAGAAAATCTTCCTGGCGAATGAAAGGTAAAATGAGCCAATATTACCTATGCGATACAACAATATGAGAAAATGGTGAAGCTTGATCCTGCTCATACTTTTGTTTCAACGATTGATACTGATACCAAAGTTGAGAAACGCTTCTTCTCGATTATCACGCAGACCTTCCTCGAGACAGACTATCGAGATCAGGCCATCTATCAGTTCATGCCTGTATACTCCAACAACTGGAGAGAGGGGCGATTCTTTTCTCGCATTATTGGAATTGGTACTACCATGTGGCAACTCTTCGAGTCACAGAATCCAGAGTTCTATCGTAATTTTGCCGTGTACGGACAATCTCTCCGATGTCTCCACAAAGCCGACTACTGGTCGAAGACATCTATTGTAGAAGATGGTCTCCAATACTGGAAAAGCTATTTCGGTTGGCATGGGGAATTCCGTATTGTGAATACTCCAGCTATCTGCGAGATGGACCTCGTAGATGAGAAGAATCTCTATCGAACCGTTCGTTCCCAGTATAAACAACTCCGCAGATGGTCGTGGGGATGTAGCGATATTGAGTATGTTATTCCTGCTTTTATCGCAGATAAAAAAATCCAAAAAATCGAGAAAGTACGCAAAACCATCTACCTTATCTATAATCATCTTTTCTGGGCTGGAGGACCGTTTATGCTCTTCTTTATAGGATACGTTCCCTGAGTATTTTATTCCGTTGACCACTCACTTGCCGTATTTACCGTTCCAATTGCTACCTCTCTCATATTCACCATACTGTTTGCTACCGTAATATTCCCAAGTATCCTCTCGCTCCACATCATGGGAAAATATAGCAAATTCCGAATAAGGGACTACTTATATAATATTGTTCAGTGGATTGCTGTACCAATCCTTACTCTCACGCTTTTTTCGATTCCTGCCATTGAGAGCCAGATTCGCCTCTTTTTCGGAAAACGAATCGATGACTTCGATACCACTCAGAAGATGACACGAAACCAGCAATAAATCAATCTTCTCATCTTTCACGTCCGCTAATTAACCAATCATGTTAGAATCTTACTACGAAGAAATCGCGAGAAAAAAAAGAGCCGCCAGAATATTTTGGCTCATCGTTTTTATTTTTGCTGGATTTCTTTTTTTCTTCTTTCAGGGATATTACCCAGATATACGACTCTGACTCACAAGTATTGGAAGTGGTACGATAAGTGGGGAGAATCAGCGCGTAAGTATCCGATCATTTTGAATTATCAATATCAAAGTAAGTCCGGAGAATCTTGACCTCAGACTCAATACACTCCCATACGGGAATAATGAGAAGAAAATCGTTGATTATGGTGATTATGCCTTTACTGTCAGTGGTGAAGGATACCTTCCATGAAATTTTACCTTTTCTATCGACAATGAAAAGCCATACTATATCGATCTCCTTACCATTATAGAAAAACCTCGATATTCTCGCTTTGCTACCCCAGTCGATCAAGTAGCGAGAATCTCTGAGGATGTCTGGATTATCGGTAATAACAGTGGGATGACTCTGTATGAATGAGGTTTTCTCACTGGAACCGTGATATCAAAAAAACAATTCTCTCACATTGGGGAATGATACTTCCTATCTGGAGGAAAAATAGTTTCGTATAATATAGAAGAAAAATCATGGGATACTCTCAACAATGAATGATGGGAATGATTTGCAGAAGACTGCAAAAATCCTGTCGTTACCGAGAATATCATGTCGTGCAAGGAGAAACGAGAAATGATACTTCAGAATGGGAAAACCTATTCTGGAATTACTGAAATTGGAAAATGATACTTCAGAACCCAAGAATCCCTCTTTTCACTAGAAGAATCACGCGTAAGAAAGATCACTTCAGGGAGCGGCAAATCTCTTCCGGTTACTGGATCAAAAATTATCTCCATCAATAATAGCTGGTATTATTCTCAGAGTGGAAGTCTTGTTCCTATTGCTGGGGACGGGAAGAAAATTGTGAGCACACTCTCTGTTATCAATCATGCCGAGTGGAGTGAAGGAGAACTTCTTATCTTCTGAAGAAAGTGAAAGGATACTTACCTCGCACTGTATGACATAAATTTTCCTGAGAAAATACGAATCATTCCTTTTCCAGATATCGAACTGGATTCGATGCGAATATGGAAGGATAAGAGAAATACTTTTATTAAAACCAATAATACCTTGCTCTGTATCTACCATGGAAGCAAGGAAACTCATTGGATTATTGATGGGAAAATCCTCACAGCAGGAACTACTACTGCTCTGTATGAGAAAGATGGAAAAATATGGAGAGCTGATTGGAAATCTCTCCTCCCATAATAAAATCCTCGTACTGGGGTTTTATTATGAGTGATTCACTCTTTTGCTACATAACTGAACCTGTACCTACGGTAAGTCCATCTATCTGTGACTTGATTTCCTGAATCTTCTTCTCAATCTTGGCAAGATCACGAGTGAGAATAAGGAGACGAGCGTGTAGTCTCTTGGTAGTTAATCCTGCTTTTTCTTTTGTTTCAATTTGTTTCTCGAGGCCAGCAATCTGCGTCTTTAGTACTGCCATTTTCTTTTGCTCATCAATCAGAGCCCTTTTTAATTTTAGAATCTGTACTTTCTTGGAAACAACAATCCTCTTTTCACCAGAAGCTACCTTGTTAGAAGCTACAGCAGAAACCGTGGAAAGGTGAAATCCTAATACCCCAATGAGAGCAATTGAAAAAAGAGAAAGAAAATATTTCATATAAAAATACCTTAAAAAATAATCCGCTCCTATTGTATAGAACAATCTATTTTTTTCGAACAAAAATCTATACTTCCTCTGGTCATTCGAGCTTTTTCCAGTGTCGTGGAGTTTTGTAAACCTGATTTGCTCGCTGCTGCCACATTTCCCCTGTCTCAAGGCAATAAACAGAGAGATGTCACCCGAAACAACATCCTGAGTCAAGTCCGATAGTATTTGGACGAATCCTGACTCCATCCATAGCCCAGTGTCCGTAGATGACTTTTTTACTTCCTTCATAGTACTCATACCATGGACGACCTTCATACATACGAATCATCGTAGCGATTCCTGGAGGAGCATCTTTTCCCATTTCGGGATGCAATCCTCAGTGGATAAGCAAGAATTCATCTGTCTCTATAAAAAACGGGAGTGAAAGAAGCCAATTCCGATGATCAAGTAGGGTATCTCGGATTTCTGCGAGGCGCTCAGGAACTCAGGAACAAGAGAGCCAACGAGAGAGCTCCTGGGTCATGACTTCTTTTCCCCATTGTTCCTGAGAAATCATGGTGAAATATTCATGATTCCCTGCCACACTCCAGGTATTGGGTCGCGCTCGAATCCACTCGATCACTTCTCGTGACTTTGGTCACTTGTTTATCAGGTCACCACAGAAGTAGAGATAGTCTTCTGGAGTGAGTTTTACTTTTTCCATGAGGAGAATGAGTTCATCGAAGCATCCATGAACATCACCGACAAAAAGAGTACGTTTCATGGTAGAATATTGTAATGTCTTTTTATTTTTTGCAAGAAGAACACATCCCTATTCTTTGTCATTATTTTTTTCTTGATTTTAAAACTAGCACATATATAATGTGAGTGCTAATTCTAGAAGAAATACGCTTGCCAAATGGAACAATATGTTCCGCAGATAGGTCTCAAGAACTTCTTCCATAAATGAGCGCTTTATCTCCTAACTTTCCTAACTATGTTCAAATGAAGAATTATTTCCCGTTCGAATGAAAACGGGAAGGTCCATACATTCCAGAAGGATTTTGATGACTATGATACTTATCAAGAATTCATCACCAAAAATCCTGAATATGATACCACTTCTCACTTCCGAGGTTTTTGGAATCCATGGAGTACATGGGAATCACTTTTTCCTGTCCATACTCAGTCAAATATTCTCTTATCAACAAATATCAAACATCTTCCCGAAGGAATGAACCTCGAGAAATATGAGAAGCGTCGTCTAGAAAGACGGCAATCGGAAGCCGAAAAGTCCGAAAAACGTCATTCTCTCGAACAAACCCAATCTTATCTGAAGAACTACCTTGAAGAGAGTCCAGATGATTCTGAAGCAAAAGACGATCTTGACAAGATTGAGAAAGAACTCGCATCACTTTAGTGGGAGTTTTTCAAGCTTCTTTCCAATATAAATCTATTTCATCACTTTCTCAGTATGAATCATGAATCAGAAAATCAACAAGAACCAATCAAAGAGTCAAACTCTCATAATCGAAACTCAACAAGTAAATGGTATCATAAGGTATGGGGGGTCCTTTCTTCCCTCCACCCAGCATGGTATGTCTCGATTGGACTCACGTTCTTGGTCACCATGATTATTCTCCATTACGAATACCGAGAATATAGAATCGAAAGGCAAAACCGGTTTTCCGTGCAAGAATGGTATGAACCCTATGAATCATGGCACTTTCATCGAGCTACAGGCCCTTGGAACATGTTCGATCGACAGATAGAGTACATAGAAGACCGACATGATCGAAAAATGCGACAGATGAACGCAATGATGCAAGAAATATCCACCAAACCAGTTGGACAATATATCGGTTTTCGTAACATGAATACTGCATCCTCCTCGAGTTATTCTCTGCATTCTATTGATGGGAATGTAAATGGTGCCATCACTCTATCTGGTACTGGGTGACTCAGAGAGCTCAAGAAGTCCATAGAAACACTTGGATACAATGTGATAGAATCTTCCGGTTCGCTGATGATCGCATGAAAATCTGATAACCTCCGGAGCCTCATGCAACTTCTCGGAAACTAAAAAATCCTCTCAAGATGAGAGGATTTTTTCTGCTATGAGAGGGAAATATGATATATCTCGTCTCCTTTTTCATTGGTCTCATTTTGTAACACTCCGCCAAATTTGAGGGCTAGTTTCCTGGAAGCAATATTTGTTGGTATGAGCGAATGCCTGAGATATGAGTAGATGGTATTTTCTCGTGCCCAATCCAATAATGCTCGATATGCCTCCGTCGCAAATCCCTTTCCATACTCATCAACTCGTATCCAGAACCCAATATTCATCTGATATTCCTCCTTACGATTGAGTCCAACACATCCGATAAATCGTTTGGCATCTTTTTCGAGAACAAATAATTCCAAAACATTCCTATTTTCAATATCTTGCATAACTTTCTGAAGAAACTCTACTTCCTGTGCATGATTCGGAAGAAACGGGCTCACAAAAAAATCCTTATTTGCCTTGCAAAATTCATCATTAAGCTCATTGATATCCACTTGACCATCTGTCGAAAACGGAACAAGAATGCATCGAGGTGTTTCGATGGTTTGTAGTGTGAGGTCGAGATGAGGATTGTGGAGGAAGGACATGGAGATTTATATTTCAAAAGTTTCAAACTCATTATTCTGAAGGCATTTTTCCATCCGAGACATATGTCCACGAGTATCGAAATCTTCACGAATATTGTATCCAAATTTTGATTCCTTTTTGTAGAGAGCTAGTGGTATATATACATTTTTCTCTACTCATTTTGCCACGATAATCCTCACTGATTTTCATTCTAGATATCACTTCAGAACATAATAGTATCAGAAATCCTGGATACGAAAAATGTTGGTGTCCAGTCATCGCGAATGTCTGCGAAGTAGTACAAGTATGTCGTCCAAAATACGAGATGAGAAACCTCTCATCTCCTTACGAAATACTCGAGTGATTAGAATCATTTTGCTTTCAGAGTTTTATGAAGGGAGTCAAACGCTGGAGCAAGTCCAGGATCACTCCATGCCTTCGTGAGCATCTCATCAAAAGCATCATCATCGACATATGTCTGGATAATATCTGGCTTCTCGATATAGCTTTTTATAAATATATTGAGAATATAATCCATAGAGACTCATTGTGCCTTTGCCTTTGATTTGAAGGCTTCCTTGATCTGACTATCCGTACGAATGAGGAGTTGTGAAGTCATAAGAAAACAAAAAAGATATATACGAAGATTATATATCATTTTGATATCATTGCAAATTAATTGGTCCACTATTGGGTCCACTATGTACCCGTAGTGAGGTCAAGATGGGGATTAAGGAGGAAGAATACTATTTTGAGTTATTTACCTTTGCCAGAAAGTTTACTCTGTGAGCTCTTAAATATCGCGTGAACTTCAGCAAAAACTTCTCTTGGGTGAGTATCGTTTTGATCGAATCAAAGCCTTTCATTTGATGAATCAAGAAACAATTGTGTTTTATCCTTATTCTTTTTACTTCAGGCAAGAACCATTAATTGTTTTTGTCATTTTTTATTTTCAGATATACGTGCATCAACCCAATAATCTCCATCAATAATTTTCATTCTTTCATTAATTGGGATTAGCTCTCCATCTAAATCTATAACTTCAAAATCACCATAGTCTTTTCACTGTAAAATAGTAATAAGTTGGTTTCATTTTTCCTTCAAATCATCATCTATCTCTAGTTCAAAACCACATTCAGTGTTAATACACTTGCATTTATATTTTCTTACTTCACGAGCCCAGTAGTCATTATTGGAAATAATTTCGCAACGACAACCATTTTTTGGACACAAAGGTTTAGCTAAATATCTATCCGCATAAGGGTCATATGAAGAATTTAGGCGAACTTCCCAAAGAAGTCAAAATTTTCTAAATAATTTATTTTCCATGAAAACTTTTACTTTTTATTAAATCCATCATAAACCCAACTTCATAACAAGATAAAAACCCAATAAATAGGAGCAAGGTAGATATATGAAATCACTATGCTTTCCATTACACTATAACCAATTCAAAATACAACTCATAATAATGGTGGTACAAAAAGCGTACCTACAATACAAAGCCTTTTTATTCAAGTAGGTAATTTTTTAAAATATTGAAGCATACAGTAAAGTTAATACTTAGATAACCTCCTTCCCTCCCATATACGGTCTCAGCACTTCTGGGATAGTCACGGTCATATCCTCGTTCTGATAGTTCTCGATGATGGCGATGAGACAGCGAGAGAATGCGATCACGGTACCATTGAGGGTGTGCACGTAGTCGAGAGTTCCGTCCTCACGGCGGTAGCGGATACCGAGACGGCGAGATTGGAATGATCCAACATTGGAACAGCTCGTCACCTCGCGGAACTTGTCCTGACCAGGCATCCATGCCTCGAGGTCGTACTTCTTCATCGCTGGATTCCCGAGATCTCCGGAGCAGACATTGAGCTTCTGATATGGGATACCGAGAGATTGCCAGATAGACTCTTCGAGGGCAACCATCTCATTGTGCACTCTCTGTGAATCCTCAGGTTTTGCGAAACAGACCATCTCGATCTTGTCGAACTGGTGCCCACGGAGGATTCATTTCATATCCTTACCATACGTCCCTGCCTCGCGACGGAAACACGCAGAGTATCCGACGTATTTGATGGTGTTTTCTACATCGATAATCTCGTTTCCATGATAGCTCGTGAGAGGAACTTCACTCGTACCGATGAGATAGAGATCATCATCTTCTGGGTTCACATGGTAGATCTGTGAGCGATCCGCTGGGAAGAATCCCGTTCCATACATCGCAGGCTCACGCACGAGATATGGAGGAATCACCGGCATGAATCCTTTTGCCACCATCTGATTCATGACATACTGCATGATAGCGAACTGGAGGAGGACAAGGTCACCCTTGAGGTACCAGAAACGGGCACCAGAGACTTCGGCACCTTTTTCGATGTCAATCCATCCGCGCGCTTCACCGATCTCATAGTGTGGCTTCACAGGAAAGTCGAACTTGCGTGGAGTACCAGAAGTTGACTCAACTACATTGCCAGAGTCATCTGGACCAATAGCGGTCGTTGGGTCGAGGAAGTTCGGGAGCGAGGCGAGCATAAGCTTGTACTCCTCTTCTGTCTCGGTGAGATTTGCTTCGAGGTCTTTGATTTTGTCCCCGACTTCTTTCATCTCAGCGATTTTTGTCTGCTTTTCTGTGGCATCTTGGATGGTTGGGATTTCTTTACTTGTTTTGTTACGAACCGCTTGAAGCGTCTCGAGTTCTTGCTGCTTCGCAAGTCGCTCCTCATCGAGGAAGATGAGACGATCAAGGTCAAACTTGAGATTGCGTTTTGCGATGCTGTCACGGATAGATTCTGGATTTTGGCGAAGGATTTTTATATCGATCATATTGGTATGGATTAGGAAATATAGAAGAAGTATAAATAAAAACCTCTTTTATGCAATTTTGAAATACCATTGGTATAATTACTGTAGTATATATTTGAATAAAAAATGTTTATGGAAAAACATCCAATTCCTGAAAATGAGGAACAAATAAATATGCTTACAATCAGTCCAAAAGATTTAGAGAAACATATGTTAATAGGTTGTAAATAGAGGAATAGAATTTATCCTAATTATTTGCCTTACTTTGGAGAATGTGATAGAATTTCTCCATGATTCTCCATAAACTCTTCAAACATAAACCCACCCTCAAGGACCTCTGGAAAAGTCGTATTGAAGCATTTTTCGTTGGTGCTGCTATCATCCTCTTCTGGCGTGGTATCTGGGCACTCGCAGATAATTTCCTCTTCCCCGATTTCCCAGTGATTTCTGCATTTACGTCTCTCTTTCTCGGAATAGGTATCCTCATACTCACACGACGATTCGTCAATGAATTTATCGATGATGCTGTCGAAGAAGCGGATGAGTACGAATAAATTTATTTTGAGATTCCCAAGTATGGGAATTTTTTGTTTTTCAAGAGTTTTTTCATATAGTGTTGTCATATAAAAACTCTCTAGAAAAATGTCTCTCTACACAAAATATCGACCTCGAGATTGGGATTCTGTTATTGGACAGGATATGATTTCGACGATTCTCCGAAATAGTCTGAGACAAGGTCGTGTCGGACATGCCTATATTTTTACGGGAAGTCGTGGAACTGGGAAGACAACGAGTGCTCGTATATTGGCCAAGTGAGTTAATTGCGAAAATTTACAAGATGGAAACCCTTGCCATACATGTGCCAATTGTCAGGCGTTCGATGCTGGAAGTATGCTCGATATCATCGAGATAGATGCGGCGAGCAATCGAGGAATCGACAATGTCCGCGAGCTCATCGACAAGTCACGCTATGAGCCAAGTATGGGAAAATGGAAGATCTATATTATCGATGAAGTCCATATGCTCACGGGAGAGTCGTTTAATGCACTCTTGAAGACACTCGAAGAACCGCCTCCCCATGTGAAGTTCATCCTTGCGACCACCGAGATAGAAAAAGTTCCCGAGACGATTCGTTCCCGTTCACTCCGATTCGATTTTCGGAAAATCACCGAAGCCGATATCGTGAAGCGACTCCAGTTCGTAGCACAAGAAGAGTGAATCAAGATTGAAGATGAGGCGCTTACTATCATTGCGAAGGCGGCACGAGGATGACTCCGAGACGCACTCACCCTCCTCGAGCAAAATACTATCAATGGCGAAGTTTCAACCGAATACGTCCGCTCAACGCTTGCTCTCCTCGAAGACTCACTTATCAAAGAGATTATTGATACCATTCATCAGCAGGATATTCATGGAACTCAGGAAATCCTCCAGATTCTCAGAGAGCGACACGTACAGGTTCGTGGTCTTTTTGACCAGATTCTCTATGCCCTCAGGGATAGGATGTTTGCGAATATTACTAGTGCGGATTTTTTCGCGTATGAATCGATTTTCCGAGTATTTGAGAATGCCTATACAAAGATAAAGAGTATTCCTGATGGCATACTCCTCATCGAGATAACTCTTCTCCGTGCCGTGAAGAGAAGAGAATATGATTCAATAAAGTTAGACTCGGCCTTGACGAAAAACGGTAAAATGGGGGTTCGGGGGGAAGGCACTGCCTGAACGGTGATGAAAACAGAGAATCCAAAGAGCGCAGCGAGTATGGAGTGAGTTTGACTTTCACCCGATGGTTTTGGTACTTTTGACACCAAAAGTACAGAAAAAAATGATACGTTTTTGAAAAATGATACAGAAAAGCAGATTCTTCACTCCTCAAAATGACAAAAAAAACCAGAGATAAAGAAAACCGAAACGAAGAAGCCAGGGCAAGATGTCTCCACGAAGGTCGAAATAATAGACGCTCATCCACCTTTTGCCTACCCTACCCTCCTTCGTCATCTCAAGGAAATCCGACCAGCCATTGTCACTGACCTCAAGATGGCTCGTTTTGAGGTTCATGGCCATACTCTCCTCCTGATTTTCACAAAAGAATGGAATTATAAAAGAGTCCAGGATGATACTGTGAGAACTATCATTGTAACCTCTCTACAATCAAACTTCTCTGGAGATTGGAATGTAGAATGCCGATTAGAACCAGGAAGCTGAGGAGATGTTTCGGATGGAGTCTTCTAGAAATGCCAAAAGTCCAAGATGTGAGCACACATGATAGCGGGAAGCCTTCTTTCAGTATATCTGAGGAGATAAATGAGTTTTTATATTACATAGCATTTTTCTGCTTTTCAAGGGGAAATCTTGCTTTTTTGAGATGAATAATTGCTTTTTTGAGAAAAATGAATCATAGTACTAGTACTTTAGTATTAATTTTTTCTATATGCAAAAGAAGAAATTGGTAATTCTTGGTTCAGGATTTGCTGGAATCCGCACATTCTACAATCTCTCTTGTCACAAAGATTTTGAGATTACGGTAGCGGATAAACGTGATACGATGCTTCTCAAACCTGTTCTCCCAGAGATTGCATATGCAGGAAAAGATTTTGCTGCGGCAAGTTTTCGGCTGGCTCCCATTGTTCGTGGAAGAGGACATTCATTTGTAAACTCTGGAGCCGCATCTATTAATCCAAGGACAAATACTATCACGCTCGAAAATGGAGTAACCCTTGATTATGATTATCTCTTCATCACGATGGGGGCGCATAAAGATTTTGCTGCTATTCCTGGTCATGAAGAATTCGGTTATTCTGTCTGTGATGATATTCATGTTGAAAAACTAGCAAGAGCCGTTGCCAAGTTCCATGGTGGAAAAATTGTTATCGGTTCTGCTCAGTCAAAATGGGGAACGCGCGTAAAATGCCCTCCATTCCAGGCTCCATGCGAAGGGATAATTGGGGAATCTATGTTCATGCTCGATTATCTGCTCAAGGAAAAGTGACTCCGCGAACAAACCACTATTGATATATTCACTCCTGGAGAGATATTCTTCGGAGGCATTGGAAATGATGTACGTGGAGCAATAGGTGGTCTCATGGGAATGACAAAAATTGATCTCCATCTCTCAAAAGTAGCAAAAGAGATTACACAGGATGCTATCAAGTTCCAAGATGGAACTGAGCTCCCAGCCGATATGGTCATCATGCTCCCAGTATACAAGGGACACACTATGCTCACTGACTCTGGTATTGGCGATGAGATGGGATTTGTTCCAACGGGAGAAGATATGCGTCATCTCGACTATCGCAACATCTTCTCTGCAGGAGATATCAATGCAATGACTCAACCAAAACTCGGTCACCTTGCAATGATGCAAGCAGATATTGCCTGCTCTGCTCTCATGAAGGAACTTACTGGAAAGGGTGAAATTCTGCCATACAACCCTGAAATATTCTGTATCATGAACATGGGTGGTGGAGAGGCTGGATGTATCTACTCCAACATCTATTTCAAACCAGAAACTGGGAAAGATGTTGTATGGCACTCTGGATACAATGCCTATTGGAAAAAGTTCCTTGACGCCTACATGCTCAAAGGAAAAGGACGGATTCCTCCTCGCTGGGCTGAGCATCTCTTCAAGCAGGTGATTATCAAGCTTGGATTCGGAAAGAAATGATCATAAGTATTCTATAAAAAATACTCTCGAAATGAGGGTGTTTTTTGTTTCCTTGTATTTTCCTCATTTTCCGTACAATACCAGAGAAATTTTCTTCCTCTCTATGATAAAAGATATCCTCCCCCTCATTTTCTCACAAAAATTCTTCGAGAAACTCTCTGCTTTTCTTATTCTCCTCATCACCGGCTACTTGCTTCGAGATTTTCTTGCACTCTTCTTTATAACATTTATCTTTGGATATCTTTTTCTCGCGGTAGGAAATAGTATTACCAAGAAAATGCACGAATGGGGACTCCATGGTAGCAAGAGCCGAGCAAAAAGAATTGCCGCAAAGTATGCAACCACAAATATTGTGGTATCACTCTTATACATCCTATTTATCACTATTATCACTTTCATATTTATCAATATTCTTCCAAGAATTGGAGATGAAATCAATCATCTCGCCACCAATGCTCCAGATCTCGCGAATAAATGACAAGAGTTGATTGTAAAAATAGAGAGCACCATCGGGATTAATCTCGGTATACAAACAATGGTGAGTAATATCCTGAATGAACAGAATATCAAAGACATCCTTCAGAATGCCCTTGGATACATAAAAGATGCCGGTGCCATTCTTATGAAGTTTTTCATTGGGCTTATACTTTCCTACATTTTCATTATAGAACGAAAAAAAATTCAGGCCTTTTTTCAGCTCATGAAGGATGGAAGCTTCAATTTCCTGTACAAAGAATATGCTATCATTGCTGGGAAAATTAGTCAAGGTTTCGGCGCAATCTTCAAGGCCCAATCTATCATTGCTCTCGTGAATTCCATTTTTACGATAATTGGTCTCCTGATAATTGGCTGGTTATTTGTTGGAGAAACGTTTCCCTTTATCTTTACGCTTTCTCTTATAGTATTTATCTTTGGATTTATTCCTGTATTTGGAACGATACTTTCTGGAATTCCCATTATCATTATCGGATATGGATTCTGAGAAGATATAGGACTTCTGGTCGTTTTTGCTATTCTCATGATGATACTCATCATTCATGCTATCGAGGCATATATACTCAATCCCAAGATTGTTTCTTCTTATGTCCATTTCCCGGTATTTATTACGTTTATAATTTTGATAGTTTCCGAGCATTTTCTTGGACTTATCTGACTCCTTATCTGAGTTCCTCTATTTTCTATATTTTTGAGCTTCTTCGAAGATTTCAATCAATATATTACAAAGATGAAACATCGCCCTCATATTCAACATGCAGAATCAGATATTGTACCATAAAACCCAAGAGTTCCTTGCAACTAGGTCAACTCTTCCAAAGATTATTGTCATATATGGACCAACTGCCTCAGGAAAGACAGCTCTTTCTGTCGAACTTGCCAAAAAGCTCGGAACCGAGATTATCTCGGCTGACTCTCGACAAATCTACCGATACATGAATATCGGAACAGGAAAGGTAACCGAAGAAGAGAAGCAAGGAGTTCCACATCATATGCTTGATGTAATTGATCCAACTGAGAAGTTCTCTGTAGTAGACTTTGTGAATATGAGTCTCCCTATTATTGAGAAGATTCAGACACAAGGAAAAATCCCCATCATTTGCGGTGGAACCGGTCTCTATATCGATGGACTCCTCTATGAGATGAGTTATCCCGAGACAAAACCTGACTGGGAATATCGATCCGAGCTCGAGAGAATACGACTCGAACAAGGAAATGAGACTCTCTGGAAGATGCTCGCTGACATCGAACCAGCATATGCTCATGAACTCGGAGTGAACAACTTCCGTTATATTATGCGAGCACTTGAAGTATGGCGAGCCACTGGAAAATCCAAGAGTGAATCAAAAGGGAAAAAGATTCCGAGATTTTCTCCATTTTTTATCACTCCATACGATGATGTTGACAGGCCAATACTCTATGAACGAATCAATCATCGCGTAGAATCCATGTTCAATGCTTGACTCATTAGAGAAGTATGATATAATATAGATATATTTACTTCTCACTGTCCTGGTCTCGAAACTATTGGATACAAGGAAGTGGTAGACCATCTCGAGTGACGAACCACTCTCGAAACTGCCATTTCCCTCATCCAACAACACTCTCGAAACTATGCCAAACGACAGATAACCTGGAATAAACGATATGAGCACTCCTAATGCACTAATTTTATATAAAGACTGACAAAAAAAACTCTTAAGAAATAAAATATACTGACTCGCGCAAGAAGTTCAAAAAATAAAAACCTTTTGAGAACAAGAACTCTATGAGAGGGTATCCATCCTGATGAAGAATACGGGTATGAATCGGGAAATATTGGTGCAAACTCTGGAAGAACACGACGAAATCAATAGTAATGTTCGATTTAGGATTATTGATATGTATGATTATTTCATTGCTCAAGCCAGTACCAAACAGGCCGTTCAGAATATATTAGGAATGGATTAATTCAAGTCCTACCCTCCCTAGCTCCTTCTCAGATAGACTATTTCTCCATTTTCCTGAAACTCAAATATATCCGATGGTGGAATATCACATACTCCTCCATTAATTCCCTCTACTCACGGAAACAGTTCTCTCGCCTCGGCGAGAGTTTTTGATTCTGGCATTCCTGAGAGATTGGCGGATGTGAGGAAGAGTGGGAATGAGAAATCCTGTACCTGTCATTGTGAGGAATCTTCCCGTTTCTGTGGAAGATGACGCGGCAATTCAGGTTTCTGGAATGCTGGATCGCTCCATTCCTCGTTATTACAGAGACATTCACTCGCTACCCGGAAAGATATTTTCTCATACTGTTTCTCATCGAGAAAATCTGGCAAGACATAATCAGCTCGTCTCTTCCCAAGTATACTCCACGGACGATGATACTTTTTCAGGAAATCTATCTGCTCATCCGTAATCTCGATATATATCTTCAGATCTTCATAATCCTCCACCAGCCATGCCAGTGGCTTCATGAAATCCCGTCATTTGAGACGGTATATTTCCTGATAATCCTGCTCATTGAATTCTCAGGCAAGTCAGTAACATGTGTCAGTTGGAAGAAGAGTTAGCATAAAATTTTTGTCATTTCGAGTGAAGTTTGAGGTACAAAAACTGACGAGAAATCTTCCTTCTATGATTTCTGAAGAATCACTTCCCGTACAAAATCATTTGCCTGTAAACAAGATTTTGATTGTCACTCTACAAAGCCAGAGAAATGTACTGTTGCCGTCGAGAATTTTCACTTTGCATCCTTGATGTCATCTTCTCCAATCCAGAATGAAAGTTTTACTTCTTCTCATTGATGAATCTGTCTCTTAAACTTCATAGAAACTTCTCGATAGAGAGCAATAGACTGAGAAGATAGAAAATCTTCAAAACTCAGCAATTCTCAAAATCTTCACTGGGATAGCGCAATACCAATAGCAATATACGTTCACTCCATAACTGCTTCATGTATCTGATTGGCTGAAACATGACTCAGGCAGTTAATTACCTTCTTGTATACAGGAAACTGAAACGAAATAATAATTTCCCCTTCCTTGATATGCACTTGCCTTGCCAAGATATAATCAGAATGATACAAACTTCAAAGAATGGTTCATATCCAATCGTTATTTATGTGAATGCGTTCTTGTGATTCCATACAAATGAAATAAAGCTGAAGATTTCTTACCCTAAAGGGATTCAAAAAGACTTTTTAGTACCTGGATTGTTTCATTCTTCGTAATGACGGAGTAGGTTAACTATCGTCAGATAATGGAAAAGAAACTAACTCTCCTTAATTGCCCATCTTCGGAAACTCGGACAATCCTGCTCCACATCAATATAAGCAAATCCTTTGTGCTCTATCGCTTGTTTAATAATTTCCTTGAGTTCTTGAAAATTTTTTGAGTGTGCGTTCTTGGTAAACTTGCATCCTGCGTGTTCTGCGAGTGCTACTGGATTCAGTGGAGGGATGATATTCCCTTCTGGAGCCGTCTTGGTTACTGCACCAATCGGAGTCGTTGGAGATGATTGTCCTGTCGTGAGAGCATAGTTCTCGTTGTTGAAGACAATATAGGTGATATCGAGATCGCGGCGACACGCATGAATAAAGTGCCCCATACCGATACCATAGCCATCACCATCACCACCAACAGCAATCACCGTGAGGGATGGGTCTACCATCTTCACACCCGTGGCAAATGGGAGCGTTCGACCATGAAGGGTCTCAGCGGCATATCCATCGATATACTGAGAAGCCTTGCCTGAACAGCCTACTCCAGAAACTACCACACGCTTGTGTGAGGGGATTCCGAGTTCCTTGAAGGCGTTTTTGATGGCCATGATGATGAGGAAGTCTCCGCAACCAGGACACCATTGGATGTTTGTGAGTCAAGAGCGCATAATATTTTACTTGAGAGTTAGGAGGTCTTCCATATAAAATGGCAAAAGGTCATATTTTCTGAGATTCTTGATTTCGAGTCAATCCACATACTTGAGTCCGAGCTCCTTCGTGAGGTATCCCTCAAGTTGACCAGAGTAGTTATTCTCGACAAAAACAATCTCATCACATCGAGCAAACTCATCACGGAGACGGATATCAACTGGAGCGAGGAACTTGATGATGACGAGTCCCCACTCTGGATTCTGCTCGATGAAGGCTCGTGCTGTATAGGCATTGAAGCTGGTAGTGACGAGTTTCTTCTTCGCGGATGGATTTACTACTTCGTATCCATGGATTCCTTCTCGCTCGAAGAAGTTCTGGAGTTTCTTCGCACGCTTCTCGGTCATCTGAACTTTCATCTGCATATCCTCTGTTGTTGCGCCATATTCGTCATGTTCATAACTCGTCGCGATAAAGTCTCCTTGCTCTGTACCAACACGAACATAGGGAGAAATCCCATCACTCGTGAGCTCGTAGCGTTTGTAATCGGCACCTGGATTGGTCAGGAGCTTCCCTCTCTGTACTGGTGCTGGAGTAAGAGTGTTTATGGTTACTTTTCCTTCTGAGAATTGTTTGTCGGTGAGAAGAATCACGGTTGTCTGATATTTCTGTGCAATGTTCAAAGATTGTCCACCCATATAATATCACTCTTCCATCGAGGATGGTATCATCACAACATTCTCGATATCACCGAAGGTCGGACGTACAGCATAGAGCATATCTCCTTGTTCGTGATAGGTTGGTGTCCCAGTACTTGGGCCAGCACGCTGTGAAAGCACTGCTACAATCGGGAACTCCGCCTCAGCCGCGAATGAAAGTGCCTCAGTCATGAGAGCAAACCCTCCACCACTCGTTCCTACCATTGCACGGGCTCCCGTAAATGAGGCTCCGAGCGCTGCATTCATGACAGCCACCTCATCCTCCGCCTGGAGGTATGGGATACGTTTTGCGTTCACAATCTCTGAGAGAATCGTCGAGGCAGGAGTCATCGGATAAGCAGAGTAGAACTCGAGTTCCGAGTCCATCGCACCATAGGCGATCGCCTTGTTTCCATAGGTAAGCGTTTTGCTAAGAGGAGTTGGTGGTGCAAAAAATACTGAACCATCCTTTTTCTGTGCTTCTCCGAGTGTTGCGTATTCACGGAGGATATCGAGATTCTTCTGAACGGTTACTTCACCTTTCTTCTGGAATGACTTAGTAATCCCCGACTCAAAAACATGTGCTCCAAATCCGAGGTATCAAGCAAGCATCCCCACCAGATAGGTGTTCTCATATTTGTCCTCGATGAGTGGGTCCATCACAACAAAATCCGTACGAAGTGTCGGATATTGAGTTTCAATCTTCTCAATCCATTTCTTATTTGCGATGAGAAGTCCACCTTTTCTGAGATCCTGAAGATTCGGAGTGATATTTTTTTCATTGAGGGAAATCAGGGCATCCACTTCACGAGCGATATACGGCGATGTAGAACAGATATTCACATCATAGAAATTGAGTCCGCCCTTGATGATAGACTGGTATTCACTATCAGTGATAACATTGTATCCGAGACTAGCAAAGGTATTGGCAATAATATCCATCACTGAGTGCATCCCGAGACCAGCTGGCCCAGCAATGCGGATTCCATAACGATTGAGCATAAGGGGAAAAGTTGATTTTATGGCGGGAGTATAGGAAAAAATGAGAAAAAAGCAACCCGAGGAATTACATAAACAAAAATCCTAAAATTACATTCAAGATAGTGAACCAGAACCAATATCCTCGCGGAGTATTTTCTGCGAGGTACTTGGCTCCAAGATGTGAAAGTGCCAAAGCAAGTACCGTTGTCCAGAGAAGGTGCGTCGGATTCATATTAATACCCATGATGGTGAAATCAGGACTTGATGTATCGATGCTGGTTGTATTGAGAGGCATGAAGATTATAGTCTTTATTTTAGTTCGTAGCGAAGCGAGTCAATATCCCCTGCCCCGAGTAGCAAAATAACGGAAGAATACTGATTTTGTTCATCATATTCTCGAATGAGTTTTGCAGTATTTTCGAGTCCTTTTCCATTCTCAATATTCGGCTGGTGTTGCTGTATGGTCTCAATAAGCTTCTCGACGGTCATATATTCGACATCTTCTTTTTTATCTCGAGAAAAATAAATATCCGGAATTACGAGCCTAGAAGCGTCAGAAAAGCTTGTTGCGAATTCTTGCAATAACTCTCGAGTACGCGAATATTGGTGTGGCTGAAAGACGACAAATAGTTCCTTGTCATGATATTTTTCGCGAATAGCCCGAAGCGTTGGTTGGATTTCATTCGGATGATGTCCATAATCAGACATGAGGATATTGCCATTTTTTGTAATTCCGATAATTTCGGACCGTCGCCAAGAACCCTTGTACGATTCGAGTTTTGGCACGATGATATTATCTTGCATCCCGAGGAGCCTCCCAACGGTATAGGCAAGATGAGCATCATGAAGAAGATGACTTCATGGAACTTGGAGACACATCTCAGGAATCTCAAGAAAGAGTTCCGTGGTATAGGAGAGGATTTCTCCATCCTTGTTCTCCTGTACTCGAGGGAAATAGGTAACTCTTCCATTCCCAACAAGTATCTTCTTCTCGAGTGGGATATTGAGTTTTGCTGAATTCTCGTCATTCGCAGAGATAATCACGAAGCCATGAGTTTGGTCAACCATCGACTGAAAAGCAGAAATATAATCCTCAAGACTCTTGTAGTAGTCGAGATGATCAAGATCAATATTCGTAATCACCGTGATATACGGACGATACTGGAGAAAAGAACGCTTGTATTCACAGGCCTCGATGACAAAATTCTCTGTATCAATCTCAGAATAAAAATTGGTATTCCCGAGCTGAGGAACTTGTGTTCCGATTATAGCAGAGCAACCTGGTGCGGTCGGCATATAAGCAAAGCTCCCGTCTGCAGGAATCTCGATTGTCGGGTTATCACTGTACTCATTGGCGAGCATGATGGTCGTCATGGCAGTAGTGGTGGATTTTCCATGAGAACCAGTGATGGCAATACCCTGTTTTGCGTTGAAGACCTCACCGAGTGCGACTGGATAGGACAAGTGTCGGATATTCAGATTCCGAGCCTTCGCGAGCTCAGGATTGGAGTAAATCTGTTCTTCTGGTGTGAGATCTGGTTTGGTAATAATTGCCTCAGAGTAAATCACCAGGTCGGTATTATCTGGAAGATTCTCACTGATATGACCAATATGGATATCAAACCCCTCGTTTCTGAGTGTTTCAAGGAATGGGGAATCTACACCATCAGAACCAGAGACGCTATAACCAAGATGCTTATAATATCGAGCAAGGGCTGAAACCCCGATACCTCAGATACCGATAATGTGGAGGTGTTTTGGTTTTTTTTGCATGGACGAAATTATAGGAAAAATATCAAAAATTGCGATATAAAATTATTTGACAAATAATTTTTATGTTTATATTAGTTAATTATTAACCATACCTATTAGGCACATGCTCATTAACACTATCGGAGATCCACTCAAAGCCACTCAACATGCATTACCTAAAAATTGGGACTATATCGAAGCAGACTCATTGGATTGGGGAATTATGCGATCAAAAGAATATTTTCCACGTAATCTCTGAGTGGTTACACCTGGGAAGCTTTATAGAAGTGCTATTCCTTGGACACATCAGCTTTGAGAATTACGAACTGCATATGATATTAGAAATATTGTTTCCCTTATTGGTTGAAGCTGGCTCGATGAAGATGAGTTAGATAGATATTGAATACAGCATTTTCAATACAATGTACTTCAAAGAAGGGCCCTAACAAAAGAGATAGTCGGAGAGATTGTTGATAAAATCCAAAGTTTGGAGGGTCCAACTCTTGTACATTGTTTGAAGTGAGCAGTAAGAACTGGACAAGTTGTTGCCTGATATAGACTATGGGTAGAGCACCTTGCACGACCGTTAGTGCATCTTGAAGCACTCTGATATTGACTAATAAATATATCTGCTCATAGAGAAATTGCTAACTATTAGTTTTGATCTACTTGCTTTGCGGTATTATGTGGTAGAAGGTTTACTTTTGGATTATTCTCGTGTGATAAATAAACACATAGAGAAGCATGAATAGACCGAAATAAAGGAGTATGAACATCGAGAGACTGATACTCCCCCCACTATACTTGATCGACTCAAACGAGCGGAGTGAGTCCGAAATCATAAGAGAACGTCCATCACTCGCAATCATAACAAGAATTTCTCGAGTAATAGTGAGTGGATGACTGATAATATCCCATGAATTGAATCGGAGAAATCGTCCAATATAGACGCCAAATATCGCAATGACAAAGGTAGTCCCAACGAGTAGCCACGCGATTTTTTTGTGAAAATGTTTGTTCAAGAAAGTATGAACAATCTCAAGGGAAGCAAAACCAGAAAACAATCCAGCAATCGCCATCACACTGATGTAGACAATATCAAAATGGAGCATCTCTGGATGCTCAGGGAGGTGAATATAGTCGGTGAAAATATAGAGACTATTCGGGAAAAAGACAAACCAGAGTATAAAAAATACCCATCGCAGGACTCATACTCTCTCTACAGCGAGTCCAGCAAAAAAATACGGCAATAATGCGAGAATAAGATTCCACACAAATCCCACATAATCAAGCGTTCATGTTAGGAAAATCCGTACAACAGAGAGGACTCCTCAAAAAAGACAAAAAATAGTAAAAGCGCGTAAGTGATGAGGCATAAGAAAAGAATAGGTGAACCTCTACACTATATAAGAAAATGATTATTCTCAAAATGAACATTTTTATCCTCAAAAATTTGCAAACTTTTCGCCAATCTGCTAAAATTATTACATTATAAGTTATTTATATGATTCAAAATCTCTTCGACTCACTGCTTCATATTCTTGATCTCCTGATTCCATCTGTAAGTGGAAATTCCGTATTGCTCTATCTCAGTGCCCTTGGAATCAGTACGGCATTTGTCTTTCTCATCCGAGAAATTGTTGCCTGGTATTGGAAGGTGAACAAAATCATCTTACTACTTGAGAAGATAGCAAATAATACCAGTGATACCAATGATATCCTCCGGTATAACTCAAAACAAAATACTCATACTGATCTTGTAAGAAAAGACGCATCAAAAGATAAGGCATCATTTTTTTAAAAAAATCCCTCGTATTGCAGAGGGATTTTTATTATTCTTTCGGGAGCATATCTTTCATACTTTCCATAAGAGCATCTTTGTTTGTGGTCATCATATCTTCAACCTGGCTCATAACAATAGGCTGAATTATTTCAGTAAGTTTTTTTACAAAAATTTCTGGATTTGATGCCACAAAACTCACAAATCCAATAATCATAACCCACTTCACTATACGGCCAATTGATGCCTGCATACGACGACGCTCATTTGCCCTGATGATAGTATAGATTTCATCAAGTTTCTGTTCATTGGTAAGAGTAGTATTGTTCATAGAAGAAATTATTCTGCAGAAATCGTAGGTACAGACTCAGGAGCATGACTTGTCTCGATAAAGACAATAATACCAGTTCCAACAATAGAAACCACAAGAGCAAGTATAGTAATGGTAATAAGGGTTTTTCGCATAGAAAGAGAATAATAATATTATTGTATACTGGTCTCAGGATCAGTCACAGTCTCAGTAGTAACTTCAGCCTCAGGAACAAATGCATCACCTGATGGCATAAGAGCATCCAACTCATCCAAGAGAGATTGAAGTGGTTTTACTCATGATGGAACACTAATACTGTCATAAAATGGAGTGGTTGTATTGGTCATATCAATAGAGACACGTGCCTGCGGTTCTGTCGACCCGGTAGCTTCTGATGGAAGAATATCAACCCCCAAACCAAACTTTCCTTCATCAAGAAGGAGCGAAATAATACTTGAAAAAAGTGTATCACTTCCCTGCTTTAATATAAGTGGTCCAACAACTCTATCCCCTTGTGGCTTGAGTTCCATCAAAACGGATCCACTTGGAGTATTTCACGTCATAGAAAGAGCTGTAAGCTTTTTTCCTGAAAGAGCCCCATTCCATGTTATTGCCCCAATAACCGGTAGATTCATGGATCATTCAAAATTTCCATCTTGCTTCAGTGTATGCTTGAGTGATACTGTCATGCCCTGTGCCGTAACATCAAGGGCAAGTTCTTGAAACTTCTTACCATCCTTTTGGATATATCCAGTGAGTTTTCCTATATCAGCACCGTTCTCAGAGATACTCAGAGAAAGTGTATTCTTATTGCCCTCTTTCCCAATAGTAAAAGAAATACCCGAACGAGTTGCCGCAGAACTCATACGAATTTGGGTCTGTGTTTTGTTGGTTACGACATCAATCGTCCCAACTTCGGCACTTCCAGATTCAGATACTGTGAGATGCATTTCTGCCACTTGAGCATCTTTTGGATCGAAAGCAAGGGTTCCTGAGAAGCTGAGACCCTCAAGTCACTTCTGAATATTCTGCTTCTGTGATTCAGATATACCACTTCCAGTGAGATCTTGAGTAAGATTCGTAGCAAGATTGAGAACCGCACTGCGATCAAGGTCAATAGCAAAAACATGAAGATTTTCCACCATCCCGAGATCTGCGGTATGAGTAAAAATAGGATGCTTTGTGAGATGTTTCTCCAAATCATCAAGCGTCATCTGAGAAAGATTTTCTACGATAGTGTTCGCGAGAATCTCATCTTCTGATGCACCAGAAAGAGTTTTTCTCATGTCTTCTTTTGTCCAAGAAAGCCAGGTTTTCTCATATTTTGCAAGCACAGCGCGTATATCTTCCGGAAGGAGTGTATCGTTCAGTCCTTGAAAAAAGAAAAAGGCATCACTTGATTTTGAAATCATGCCAAACTGTTCAAGCGAGAGATTTCCTGATCCCATGAGACTCTCATAGGAAGCACGGAGATTCTTCAAAGAAATATCAGCATCACGCCCATTTACCTTGGCGTCATGATCAAACGCAAGAGAACCGCTTATCATCATAGGAACATTCACGAGAGCAGAGATCGCCCCCCTACTCTGTTCTTGTCGATATATTCAGAGGGATTTTGCTGTTTCACGAATTGATTCTATCTGAGAATGAACATGACTCTTGTAGAGAGAAGTAAAGTCAGTATCTGATTTGAACCCGCACGATGAGAGAATCAGTGCCAATGATGAAACAATAAGAATCTTTCGCATAAAAATAAATAATAGAATACGTCATGGATTGTAGGCAGAAAGCAAAAAATCGCAAATTATTGAAGAAAAAACGGTTGCATTTTCTGTTTTTTGGATAAAGTAAACATACTTTTTGATTTTTGTGTCTTTATTTTGGTGAATTTTGAGAATCCGACGAATCCAAAATAAATCAATCAAAAGAAGAAGCTTATGTCACTTTTCAATTATGAAAAGTACCTACTTATTATCTTTTTCAATACTATTTTATGGCTAATATTGACCACGCACCGAGTAAATACATGCTCAATCTCCTCCATGTTCTCCCTGCTTTTGCAGACGAGAGCAAGCTCCGCATCAATACAATCATCGAGCTCAACTCAATGACTATTAACAAGTATGAGATTATCACTGAATCTGGTCAGCTCAAGCTCGATCGTGTTGGATTCTCTTCACTGGCATATCCATTTGCCTATGGGGCTATCCCTTGTACCTGGGATGAGGATTGAGATCCTCTCGATGTTGAGGTTGTTGGAGTCACTGAACCGCTTGTCCCTGGATCGATCGCTGAAATTCGCATCATCGGAATCATGAAGTTTAATGATGGTGGTGAAGTAGATGACAAGGTTATCGGGGTGCTTGCTGATGACAAGCGCATGGATTATATTACTCACTTCAGCCAACTCGGAGCTCATTGGGAAAAAGAAACTACCTACTACTGGGAACACTACAAAGATCTCAAGAAGCCAGGAACTTGCAGAGTAGATGGATTTTTTGATGCTGAAGAAGCAGTAAAAATCATCAAGGAATGTGAGCTACGGTATGAGAAAGAATACGCACCAAAATTTAAATAAAGACTCAACTCCTATCCATACTATATACTTACCATCGTGCGGAACAGCTCACACTCGCACCAGGATATCTTGATGCAGCAGTAGAAACAGAAATTCCATACGTTGAAACCGTTACAGAATATGTGCCTTTTTGATTATTGCAGTCTTGTAACATAGTTATATAATGTTCTCCATAGACTGTTCCATACGGTGTTTGGAGTAAGACATTTCCTGCACCATCAATATACGCTGTTGCGTATGCTGCAATTCCACCTGCAAAGGATACTATCTTGCACATACAGCATATACATATGCTGCTGCACAGGACATTGAAATGTACCATCATTCGCCAGAAGGTATACTCGCTGTGACAAACCGAAATTTTTCATTACATCCTTGATTCGCATAGAATGAATGACCTCCTCCCGTCACACGATATCCTGCAGGACAAGCGACATATGATGAACATCCATATGCGGTACAGCTTGACGCAGCTGCAGTTACAACCGTTGTTTGGATTGCACCTGCTTGACTCATCCACTGTCCCGTAGATCGAAGATAGACATCATTGGCATAGATAGATCCTACTGGATTCTGTGGTTGGGAATTGTCTCATCCACTTGATGGACGTGCTACCATTGCCCAACTATCTTTTAGGACAGTGATTCACCAATTAGTAGACTGTGTTGGTCATCCTATACCAATAGATCATGCATTGGAGAGGACAACTCATCATACTCCATTACAGACACCACTACTATTTCCTGTACAGATACTGTTGTATCCATAGACAGTAGAAGCTCCAATAGAACCTGCTTGAAGATTGTACCAATTCGAAGGAACAGGAGAACCTGCTGCTTGGATATTTCCATTGACTTGGAGTGTAGTTGCTGGAGAGCTAGTACCAATACCGACATTTCCTGATACACGAGCATTACCCGCGACATCAAGTGCTTGTGATGGAGATGCAGTACCGATTCCAACTCTCCCTGGTGTATAGGATATATTTGCTCCCGATCGTACCCAATTGACATCTCAGAATATTGGATTG
>JAYRRZ010000069.1:0-16785 GCA_041909865.1 Candidatus Altimarinota bacterium
AGGTGTGGATTTTCCTGTACATATTGTTCGCTTGTTTGGATAAAATCACCCTTCACCAATTGAATCGATGGAATATGTCCAAGATATCGTTCCGAATTCACTTTCTCGATAGATTGAGAAAATGATTCATAGGTATCCCCAAGAAGATCTCCCTTCGTATGATTCTTGTCTGAATTGCTATCCGCTTCATGAACACTTGGAAATCATTCAAAAGTATCAAATCAAATAATTTTCCGAGAATGATTGGTTGGTTCATATATACTACTAAGTTGAGCCCACGAAAAAAGTCCAGCACCATTGAATACACCACATTCTATAATCGATCCATTAACCGTAAGAATTTTCTGAAAAAGCTCATGTTTCACGAGAAAGCGAGCGAGGCTCCGCTTTGGAACAAATCGAGGAAACGCCTCGAGCTTATCAAAAGTTCTGAGAGGAGAATGTACAAATGCTTCTTCTGCCAATACGTAAGATTGTTTATCCTTGGGTGAGTGGCGATTTGCATTAGCCCCATTTGGCACAAAAGAATCTGTCATAGAAAAAATTAAGTAAGGAAATAAATTACGTGGTTCGCTCCAACATCTGCCTCAGTCCTTCATGGAGATTCTTCGGCATAACCTCGAGAATCTTTCTCATTTTCGAACTGTCAGCAAGCCATGATTTTGGCTCGAGTTGATTCATCTTTTGTTGTCCATACTCGGGTTCGATGGTTGATCAGGTGATCTGTTGGAGTATATGGACCACATCAGAAATGGATGATTGAATCCCGGTCCCTATATTGATAATATCCCCTGGAGTATTCATTGCTTTATTCGCCTCGAGAAAACACTGAGTAACATCATCAATGTAAATAAAATCACGTACTGAGTGTGGAGAAGATAGCATGGGAGGTGTGCCTTCTCGATAATTCTTTACAAGCGTTGGGATAAGTCGTTTTTGGTCTTCAAGCGGTCAATATACAGAAAATAAACGATAGGTTACGATGGGGAAATTTCTTGTTTTTCCTACATAAGAAGCATATTGCGTTGCAGTTGCTTTTGAGAGAGCATAGAAATTGTTTGGTTCAAGCACATTATCTTCTGACATAGGAGTATCCTTTTGTCCATATTCAGAACTTGATCCCGTGTTTATAAAACATTCACATCATACTACTACTGCAGCATCAATGAGATGAGTCGTACCGAGAGTATTGGATATAATATATTCATCAAGAGTAAATGGAACTCTACCGACTGCTGCACCAAGGGCAGCAAGATGCAAAATAATTTTTGGCTGAATTTCTCCAATCTTCTTTTGAGTCTGCTCCTTGTCCTCAAGTGCAAATGTATGAAAATTGATCTTATCTCGAATCGAGTCAATACGAGAAGTATTGGAATCCTCTCTTATGAGTACGTGAATATCCTCTGCTCACAGTGAAACAAGTCGATGCAAGATACTTGCCCCAACAAATCAGGAACCTCACGTAATAAAAATTCTTTTTGTTATATCAATCATATTAGTCCCAGATTTTCCATGGAGCTTCTCCCTTAGCCCAGAGAGATTCAAGGGTATTTTTGTTCTGAAGAGTATCCATAGCATGCCAGAAACCATGGTGCTTGTAGGTCATGAGTTCACCATCCTGAGCAATATGCTCGAGAGGATCCTTCTCAAATGGCATCTCATCTCCGGAGATATACTCAATAACTTTTTTGTCGAGCACCATAAAACCAGCATTAATCCATGAGGATTCGTTGTCTTTTTTCTCAGCGAATTCTACTACCTTATCTCCATCCAGTGAAAGTCTACCAAATTTCCCTGCTGGTTGAACTGAGGTAAGAGTAGCAAGTTTCTCGTGCTCATGATGAAATTTGACTAATTCATGAATATTCATATCACTCACGCCATCACCATACGTAAGCATAAATGTATCTCCCTCAATATATGGGGCAACTCGCTTGAGACGCCCTCCAGTCATGGTATCGGCCCCAGTATCAACCAGGGTCACTTTCCAATCTTCGCCATTTTTACTGAGTACACTTATCTCATTTTTTCCTATATCAATCGTTACATCACTATTATGCAAGAAATAATTCGCAAACCACTCCTTGATCATATATCCCTTGTAACCAAGACAGACGATAAACTCCGTATATCCATGCGAAGCATATATTTTCATAATATGCCACAGGATTGGTTTCCCTCCGATTTCTACCATTGGTTTTGGTCGAAGTGATGTCTCCTCAGAGAGACGAGTTCAGAGTCCACCTGCAAAAAGTACTACTTGCATATTAGAATTTATTAAATTTCTTTTGTTCAAGAAACCATGCGTATGTTTTCTCTAATCCTTCTCTCATAGTCGTATGAGATTGCCAACCAAGATTTGTGAGCCTACTTACATCGAGAAGTTTTTTTGGGAAACCATCTGGTTTTGAGAGATCATGTATGAATGTTCACTCGTATCATATAATCTCCTTCAGAAGTTCTGCAAGATTGTTTATAGAAATATCCTGACCCGTTCATACATTAAGAAATTGTTTCTCCTCATAATTCTCAAGTATCCAAACAATTGCTTCTGCTAAGTCAGTTACGAAGAGAAACTCACGACATGTATTTCCTGTTCACCAAATAGTGAATTCTGTATCGCCACGAAGTTTTGCCTCATACATACGATTCATCATTCATGGTATCACATGACAGGTTACCGGGTCAAAGTTATCACCAGGACCATATATATTCGTTGGCATGACGGAGATAAATTTCTTCCCATATTGCTCATAAATCTTCTCGCAAAGTTTCATTCCAGCTATTTTCGCTATTGCATATCCCTCATTAGTAGGTTCTACTTTTCCATCCATGAGATACTCTTCCTTCATGGGCTGAGGAGAGCTCCTCGGGTATATGCAACTACTTCCGAGAAATATCAGTTTCTTTACATTAGTATGAAGATGTGCTCATCAGATAAGATTATCCTGAATAACGAGGTTTTCATAGAGCATATCAGCTGGGTATTTGATGTTTCCTGGCATCCCCAGCACCTTCGCTGCAGCGACAATAATATACTCAGGATTACACTCTCTGAGAAAATCATAGGTAGCTTTCTGATCAAAAAGATCCAGCTCACTCCTTGATCTGAGTACAAGGTTTGTATATCCATCAGATTGGAGCTTCTTTAAGATAAACGAACCTAAGAGCCCGTTATGTCATGCGAGATAAATTTTAGAATTTTTGTCCATTTTTGAAATTATAGTGAGTATGTATAATATTTTTTGAGATCTTTGATTCTAAGTTTTACAAGCTCATGAAGAACACTATCATCAAGTGAGAAAAATCGGAAATCAGAGTGTTGATTATCTCAGAGAGAAAGCTGAGATTCTTCTTTTTTATCCAATGTATACACGTATGTAATAGGAATACAATGAGTAGTTACTCATTCGAAGGCAGAATTTTCAAATATATCATCGTATACTGCTCCGATAAATTGGAGTCGTGAAGTATCAATATCAAGCCCCATCTCTTCTTTTGCCTTCCTCCGAGCTGCATAGATAGTAGTTTCTCATTTATTGATACGTCCTCCTGGAATATAGTACACTCCGATAAGTGGCTCATTATTTCTTTTACCGAGAAGGATTTGTTTTTGAGAATTAAGAAAAATAATATCTACCGTTGGAATCGGTATGCATCACAATATTTTTTTATAAAGTTCCGTTTCGATAAACATAATACGAAGAAAAGATACAGGAAGTATATGGATAAAATGATTTTTGTCACATAAAAAAACTCCCAAATTATCGTGGGAGTTAGACGAGTAATAATATCAGGGAAATATAGACTATTCACTAAATTGAAGTTTTGCTGGGCGTAAATCATTTACATCAAATGTCGTCGGTAATACTCATTGGAATTTTCATTCGCTTAGATAGAAAGTGTGTGCCTGATTTTGAGTAAAAACAAGTACATCCCCCAGTTTAATCTCATGTGGTATGGTAACTCATGGAACAAGAATTCCAACTGCATCGCGAGTATACTGAGATACGAAAAGAACGCCACTTGTTGAGGTCATACGAAATCACTCAACAAAGTGAGAATCTCCTTCTGGATAACCAGTATTTTGATGATAATGATGTCCTAATCATTGCCTAGTCTCAAAACTTGATTTTAATAATGTGAATTGCTTTGCAGAAATATCTTGTCCATCATCGTATTCATCTATACGTCTACGATTATCACTTCTTTTATTTTCCACGGTTCCTAAATCAAGAGGAACAGCATCCAATAAGGCAGCTATGGCGCCATCATACTGAGCTACCAGATTATCTGACTTTGGATCAAGAACAGGTATTCATGGATATTTCTTGAGCAGCTCATTTCCATATCCGATGATGTCTGATCTAAATTGAGAAAATTGACTCATATGTTTATAGAGAAAAATAAAAAAATAAATATTTATTATTGTATACCTTTTGATATTTTTTGAGAACTAATTTTCACAACAGATTGGACAGGATTCTTAATTACGCGAAGCAAGCTATCACATCCATTCCTATCTCATTCAAGATACAGTATTCATGCAATATGATCACAAATTGCATGAAACACATATTTCTGCCACTCGTAAAAAGATTTTTTGTGGTCACTTGAGTAAATGTAATCGTCCTGTTTAATATCCACTATAGTACCATCGGATCTCAAAGAAAAACCTTCATTCCAAAGAAAAGGGTAACGTGCAGAAAATCTTCCGAGTCGAGCTCGGTCTTCTATAGAAACAAATTGTGTTGTTTCAGTCGCTTTTCAGAGAGAAGAGTGAGTCATATCATCTGCAATATGTACGATCATCTCAGCAAGTGTCCTCCCTAGATTGAGAAAAATCTTTCCCGCTTCATCAATGGCAAGGAATTTTTTTAGGCTATTATGCCCCGTCATTCCTCACATATTCTTGATAAAACCTAGTGTAGATCGATCAACATCTGAGAATATTGTCTCAATAGTTTTATATCATGCTTCACCATAGGGATCAATTGCTACTCATGCATTTTTTGCCTTTTTTCTCATAACCTCAAGTCTCTTATCACCATCATGGAGAAGAGAAGCTTTTATTATTTCATTTCTATCACTATCAGAGATAAATCACTGTGCCAATAATGCACTGGCAATAGCGTTGGCTACATATGCAACGGATACACAATGTCGTCCAACATTGGAAAAATCCTCAGTATCCATCGTATTGAGATATGGATTATTCATTGGACGTGAGCCAAATGGAGATACACCAGCAAGTTCAAGAATCTGAAATTCCTGAGGAAATCTTTGCTCCAGATCTCTTGCAAGTGATAATACTTGTTCTTGAGATAATACTCAAGTACCTCATCCCTCTGGCACTAATCCATTCGATGCATTTTTCATAGGAAATAGTTAAATAGTATTAGATCAATATGATTTTATAGTAATATTATTATAAGAATTGTCAAATTCAATAGCATCGTATCCATTTTTTGCTGGATATTGAGGATCTCGTTGACCTGGGTCATCGTAATCAAATGTGAGGAAATATTGTTTCGCAAAAAGTTATGGCTCACCATGAGTACATATTACAATAGATTGTCACTGATATTTCTCGAGCACCTCTTCTAAGAATCAAAATACTCTATCCCTGCAATGAACCAATGACTCTCCTACTTCTCAGAGAGGGGTATCTGTTAATCGTCTATCAGGAGTCCATGATAGTCTCCATGGAGTACTATCCAGATTTCCTACATCGAGTTCACTTATACGTTCATCTATATGTGGAGTTATATGACGATCCTCACACAATGGAGCAATCGTCTGTCGGCAACGTAAAAAAGGAGAGCTATACACAACATCTATAGTTCTCCTGGAAAAAAAGCTAATTAAATCTTGAGCTTGTTTTTGGCCTTCTGCCGTAAGGGGATATTTATCAACCCCCTCAAGAATGATGAATCTCAAGAATATTTTTCTCAGATTCACGATGTCGAATAATGATAATTTTAGTTTTCATATGATTTATATATAAAAAAATTATCATATTTGTCAACTATTTATTCATACTTTTCGAGTATGTCATAACCATGTTTCTTAAGGATTTCTTCTCTCCGGTAGAGTTCAATATCTGATTTTACCATTTCTGATACCATTTGTGCGATGGTATATTCACGTTCCCAGCCGAGTTTAGCTTCTGCCTTTGTGGCATCACCGAGAAGGAGATCAACTTCAGCTGGACGGAAGTATCTCGGATCGACCTCAAGGATACATTTTCCTGTTTTTGTATCATATCATTTCTCATCCACTCAAGCTCCTTTCCACTCGACTTGAGTACCAACTTCTGCGAATGCCCACTCTACAAATTCTCGGACTGTATGTGTCTCACCAGTTGCCAATACAAAATCATCAGGCTCCTCCTGTTGAAGCATGAGCCACATTCCTCTAACATAGTCTTTTGCATGTCACCAATCTCGCTTTGCATCCAGATTCCCGATATAGAGCTTATCAGAGAGTCCAAGATGTATCTGAGCAACCGCGCGAGTAATCTTACGAGTGACAAATGTTTCGCCACGAATCGGCGATTCATGATTAAATAGTATCCCATTGCATGTATACATGCCATAACTCTCACGATAATTTATCGTAATCCAGTAAGCATACATTTTTGCAACACCATACGGGCTCCGCGGATAAAATGGCGATATCTCGGTATATCCTGTATCTGGCATATTAAAACCAACCCCCCCAAACATTTCCGATGTTGAAGCCTGATAAAACCGGGTTTTTTTGTCGAGACCATTCACACGTATTGCTTCAAGAAGACGAAGTGTTCCTACTGCATCGGTATTGGCAGTATATTCTGGCATATCAAAACTCACCTTCACATGTGATTGTGCGGCAAGATTATATATCTCATCAGGCTTAATATCTGCGACGAGTTTGATGAGATTTGCACTGTCAGTCATATCACCATAGTGCAAATGAAAACGATTCCCCTCAGAGTGAATCTCCCGATAGAGATGATCGACACGATTCGTATTAAGAAGGGATGATCGTCGTTTCACTCCATGCACCTCATATCCCTTCTCAAGAAGAAACTCTGCAAGATAGGCTCAATCTTGTCCCGTAATACCAGTGATAAGCGCTTTTTTCATACTATAATAAATATCTTATTAAAATCTTTTGTACACCTCTCCAAACTCTCGAAACGTCTGATTCCAAGAAAAAAGAGAAACAGGAAGTCTGGTGATTGTTCCTCATCCAAGTGAAGAAACCTTTTCGCTCATAGCTTCGGATAAGGCCCGGATACTACGTGGAGCAATGAGTGTAAATGGAGCATGGCGGAGAATCTCCCGTGTCCCCCCAACATCCGTAGCAATCACCTCACATCCAGCAATGAGGGCTTCAATAACCGTTGTTGGCAATCATTCCTGAAAGCTCGGATTCACAAAAATATGGAACGAAGGAAGGTATTCTTTGCGTATTTTCTCGATTGGTTGAGAACCAAGAAACTCGACACACGACGAGAGTGTAAGGGTTTCAACAAGTTTTTCAAGTTTTTTGCGCTCAGGACCATCACCAATAATCTTGAGTTGTATCTTTTTTTCTCCCGTATATTCCCCGAGAAACTGGAAGAAGGACTGGAGGAGAATGTCGACTCACTTTAGATCAACCAATCGACCAATATATCCAATGGTGATTTCTTTTTCCGAAGGAACTACATCCGTAATGGTTGGAGTAAGTCCACGATAAATAGTACGAATACTTTTTACATCAAAGGTATTACGAACAAAATGCTCACACGCCTCACTCACCGCTACAACCTCATCCGCACGGCGAAGTGTCCACTTTCCAAGCGAGAAATCATACCATCGACTCACTCGAGATATCAGGTTACTTCAGGAAACCACATAACCACTTCCATGTTCGATGTGAATCCATGGAACTTTCCAGAATTTTGCAAGTATTCCGCCAAGTAAACTCGAGAGAAAAAATCGCGTATGCGTATGAATAATTGCTGCTTTCCACCTCTTGGCTCGATAGAGTCCAGACCAAAAAGATGGCATCCAAAACATCGGAAAAGGGAATGAATGCACCACATCGAACGCTGGTAAGACAATCACCTCATATCCATGTTCTTTTCGGAATTTTTGCTTCTGTTCGCCAGAAAATGTCACAATACACACTTCTCCCCCTTGGAGAACATAATTCTCTGCCCATTCCTTGGCATACATCTCAACTCATCAGGAATGTGGGAGAAAATATGGGAGAAAATGTATCACTCTCGGCTTTTTCCCATCAGTTTCTTGCTTGCGAATGCGAGAAAGAAACTTCCAGGAGTTGGCAATACTTTCTTCGATGTCTCTTTTTGTTTTCCAGTGTAATTCCATCTCTGCTTTGCTCGGATTACTAATCGGGGTGGCAAGATCAATACTTCGACGAGCTATTACTTCTGTTGGGATTTTTTTCTGGCTAATCTTCTCTGTGATATCGACAAGCTCTTTTACCGAAAATCCTTTTCCCGTTCCGAGATTCCAAACGTCCCATTTTCCACAAGGTTGAAGAAATGTCCATTCTAGAGCACGAATATGCCCATCTACGAGATCATTTACATCAATATAATCACGAATTGCTGTCCCATCGGGAGTTGGGAATGTATCGCCATAGATATAGAGCTTCTCCTTTTTCCCAAAAATCACATCAAAAATATTGGAGGAAAGACTCCCGTGATTAGATCGTGGATAGTCACCAAGATACCCCGACGGATGAGCTCAGATAAGATTAAAGTATCGGAGCACTGCTGACTGAAATCCTTTTTGCTTGGAATAATCTTGAAGGAGATATTCTATCATGAGCTTGCTTGTGGCATACGGATTGGTGGTACCGAGCTTCATATCTTCGGTAAATGGCGGAGTATTTGCGCCATCATACACGGATGCTGAACTCGAAAATACTATCCTATGAACCCCAAAACGATCCATCACATCAAGGAGGACGAGCGTACCAGTGACATTATTGTCAATATACATATATGGATAGGTCGTACTCTCACCAAAGGCCTTGAGTCCTGCAAAGTGAATCACCCCATTAAACTCATACTTCTGGAAAATTCTTTCAAGTCATGATGTATCACGTATATCACACTCATAAAAATCAGGACAATATCCGAGAATCTTCTCGATACCAATGAGCGTATCCCGAGAGCTATTCACGAAATTATCGAGAATTACCGTCTTGTATCAAGCCTGCTCAAAAGCAACCACTGCATGAGAACCAATGTATCAGGTTCATCAGGTAATGAGTAATGTCTTTTTGTCTGCCATAATGGCAAAAAGTATATAGAAATACTCGTCTTTGCCAAATCTATTTCCAATACGTTCCTGAATGCAGGAATCTATATTCGTAGCAAATCTACCTTATCAGTTCTCTCCCAGGTAAAGAGTGCATCCTCACGACCAAAATGCCCATAAGAAGCGGATTTTTTGTAACGAGGACTCAAGAGGTCGAGCATCTGAACAATACCCTTTGGACGAAGGTCAAAGTGTTTCCGAATAAGTGCCACGATTTGTTCGTCTGAAATCTTTCCAGTTCCATAGGTATCCACCATAAGCGATACTGGTTCTGCTACACCGATGGCGTATGCAACCTGAACAAGACACTTGTCGGCAAGACCTGCAGCCACGATATTTTTCGCTACATAACGAAGTGCATACGCGGCACTTCGATCTACCTTGGATGGGTCTTTCCCAGAAAATGCGCCACCTCCATGAGGTGCTGCCCCACCGTACGTATCAACGATAATCTTTCGACCAGTGAGACCACAATCCCCCATAGGACCACCAATCACAAAACGTCCTGTTGGATTCACGAGGTATCTTGTCGATGAAGTGAGATATTTTTCTGGCAATGATGGTTTGATAATATGCTCGATAACAGCCTGTGACAGCTCCTCATGCGAGATATCAGGATGATGTTGTGTGGAAACTACCACCGTATCAATTGCAACTGGTTTTCCATCAACATATCGAAACGTCACCTGAGATTTTGCATCTGGACGGAGCCATGGGAGTGTCCCATTTTTTCGGAGTTCTGCCTGACGCTCCATGATGCGATGCGCATAATAAATTGGAGCTGGCATCAGTGTCTCTGTCTCATTACATGCATATCCAAACATCAGTCCTTGATCCCCCGCTCATTGGTTGAGATCAATTCATCGTCATTCATCAACTCCTTGAGCAATATCAGGAGATTGCTTATCATAACACACCATAACTGCAAGCGTAGTACCATCATAACACAGATCCGATGAATTATATCCGATATCAGTAATTGTTTTTCGTGCAATACCAATGTAATCAATATTTGCTATGGTAGTGATTTCTCCCGCGAGCACGCAGAGACCAGTATTTACAAGAGTTTCGGCTGCTACACGAGCATACGGATCTTGTTCGAGAATCGCATCGAGAATCGCATCAGAGATTTGGTCAGCAACCTTATCTGGATGACCTTCTGAGACGGATTCAGAAGTGAAGAGATATTCAGACATAAAAAGAACTATACAAAATAAAATCCCTCTCCATAGAGGAGAAGGAATAATTGTATACCAAAAAGCTTGAACTACATCTTTCCCCTTTATGGGGCCGGAAGGAGCACCGATTTTCCAATGAAGAAATACTTCCTCCAATTATAGTTGGTTGCCGTGACGCTACAAACGAGCCGAATCTCTCGCGTCCACTCTGGATGTGAGACAAAGTCTATAGAAAAAATAAGGGAAATCAAATCTTTGTGGAAATATCAGTTTTCTTTCTGGAAAGAACCATTATAATCAAATTCAAAATATATAACTTATGTCTACCTTCATCTCCCTCATCCGTGGTATCAACGTCGGTGGGAATAATATTGTTCCTATGGCAGAGCTCCGTGATGCTTGTATTCAAGCAGGATTATCTAATGTTCAGACTTTTCTCCAGAGTGGCAATGTGATTTTCGAAAGTCATGAATCTGATACAAAAAAACTCCAAGAAAAGTTCGAGAAAATTCTTCAGGAACGATTCTTCATAACAACACGTGTGGTAGTTATCGAAAGTGAAAAATATCAAGATGTTATCGAACACTTCCCTGCCATTTTTGTTCGCGAAGACTGGAAGCACAATGTGATGTTCGTCGAAATGGGAACTGATATTTCTTCTATTGTGGATGAGTTCGCTGGCAAAGATACGTGACTTGAGGTGAGCATGTACAAAAATATCATATTCTGGTCGAGCGATATCGAATATCACACTGCCGACAGATATGTGAAGAAACTTCTCACACATCCACTCTACAAAACCATGACCATCCGTAATGATAGGACAACCAGAAAAATAGGAGAAATCCTCAAGTAAAAAATCCCTTCGGTCAGGAAGGGATTTTCTCAATATTTTTTCTGGAAACGAAAGATTAGTATCGGTAGTGTTCCGGCTTATATGGACCGTTTTTCTCAACACCAATATAACTCGCTTGTTCAGAAGAGAGAACGGTAAGCTCTGCTCCGATACGCTTCAAGTGAAGACGAGCCACCTTCTCATCAAGATGCTTCGGAAGACGATAGACTCCAACTGGATAGTTTGTGGTATTTTGATAGAGCTCAATCTGTGCAAGTGTCTGATTCGTGAAACTATTCGACATCACGAAGGATGGATGTCCGGTGGCACATCCAAGATTCACGAGACGACCTTCTGCAAGAAGGATAATCTTATTTCCATTTGGAAGAATGATGTGATCAACCTGTGGTTTGATATTTTCCCATTCATATTTTCGCATACTTACCACATCAATCTCCGAGTCAAAGTGTCCAATGTTACATACAATAGCCTCATCACGCATCTTGACCAGATGATCATGAGTGATAATATCCTTGTTTCCTGTTGCGGTTACGAAAATATCTGCCTTGTCACATGCTGTCTCCATAGTCACAACACGGAATCCTTCCATAGCCGCCTGAAGTGCACAGATAGGATCAATCTCTGTGACCCATACAGTAGCTCCCATACCACGAAATGCATCAGCACACCCTTTTCCGACGTCACCATACCCACAAACAACAGCGATTTTCCCCGCAATCATCACATCAGTCGCTCGCTTGATACCATCAATGATAGATTCACGACAACCATAGAGATTATCGAATTTTGATTTCGTCACAGAATCATTGACATTGATGGCTGGAAATGGAAGTCGTCCGTTTTCCATCATCTGATAAAGACGATGAACTCCGGTGGTTGTTTCTTCGGATACACCCTTGATATTCGCTTTGATAGTTGAGTAGAAATTTGGGGCTGTTTCGAGACGTTTTCGGATAGCTGCAAAAAGAACACGCTCCTCCTCACAAGTTGGATTTGCTAGAATGGAGATATCTTTTTCTGCTTCACTTCCGAGAATAATAAGAAGTGTTGCGTCTCCTCCATCATCGAGAATCATATTCGGAGTACCACCATCAGCCCACTCAAAAATCTTGTGGGTGTATTCCCAATATTCCTCAAGAGATTCACCCTTGTAGGCAAATACCGGAGTACCACCTTCGACGATAGCTGCGGCAGCATGGTCTTGAGTTGAGAAGATATTACAACTTGCCCAACGAACATCAGCACCGAGTGCTACGAGTGTCTCGATGAGAACTCCTGTTTGAATGGTCATATGAAGTGATCCAGCGATTCTTGCACCAGCAAGAGGCTTTGATGTGCTATATTCTTCACGAAGTGCCATAAGTCCTGGCATTTCTGTTTCAGCAATTTTGAGTTCTTTTCGTCCCCAACTTGAGAGCCCCATATCGAATACCTTGTAATCCATAATAATAGAAAATAAAATCAAAGAAGATTAGGATTTTTCATAAATCCTAAAAATCGGACGCAGGGATTGTATAAAAAAAAGGAGATTACGCAAAAAATTTTACTCCATATTCTTTTTCTCCGATTGTATCAATCTGCTCACGAGTAAACGTATGATTCTGCCCTCCCATATATCCAATCTTGATTCCACCAAGAATATTCCCGAGCTCTGCTGATTTTTGTAGGGTCCATCATTCTGAGAGTCCATAGAGAAGCCCTGATCGGAAAACATCACCACAACCCGTAGCATCCAGAATCGTATCAACATGTATCGCAAGAATCTCCGTTCTTATTTGTCCATCAAATATCTGAACTCCATTCTCACCAAGAGTCTCGATTGCAATATGTCAGAATCATCTACAAATATCAACAAAATCTTCGCCTACCATCTTCTGAAACTGTACTCGTTCTGGTTCATTCATAATCGTAATATCCGCTTTTACAACCTGTTCTTTGAGTTCTTGTGCAGAAAATATTCCCATCGCCTGCCCGGGATCAAATATGGTAAAGATTCCTGCTCGTTTACATTCATGAATACGACGAATCATACCTTCCTTCGAATCTGGTGATACAATTGCAAACTCGAATGGAATATTTCCATGAGAAATCTCCCCTGAGACACTCATGGCACCAGGATGAAATGTATTGATTTGACCACTTCCCTCATCACGAAGGATATATGCCTGAGGGCAATAGCTCCCTGGAACAATATTGATGAGTTCAATACCAATCCCAAGCTCTTTCAGACGAAATAGATAATCCGCAGCATCTTCTCAGACTGAGGCAATAATGTGAGGATTTCTCCCAAGAAGTGCCAGTGAATAGGCAATATTTGCGGCAGTTCCACCATACTCCTTCCGAATTACCGGGGAAAAAAGCGAAAGATGCAGGTGTTGGTTTTCGATTGTATCCTGAGCACGAAAATCTCCCACTGTCTGAATAATAGTATCAAAAGCGACTGAACCTGAAATAAGGATAGACATATGGTAAATTAAGGAAACACGGAAAAATACCGGAAATGTGCAAAAACGAGAAGTTCGAGAAAGAAAAATTTTTTTGAAAAGAGCTTACTAATGTGTAAGTGGCTCTTGAAACAAATTTTTATGACGATAAAATTCGAAGTTTTTACGCATTTCATTAAAAAAACTTCTTATAAATCATGCGAACTACGATACGAACTGGTCAACCAAATCGTTGTCATTTTCTGAGAGTATATGCATCATAGTGAATATTTACGGGAACCTCTGTAAATCGAAGATGATACTTGCCTATCTGATCGATAAATTCACTTGCATACTCCATTCCATCCATTGTGAGATTTACCTTCTGAAGAGTAGCAACACGAATCATACGATACCCATTGTGTGCATCAGTGAGATGCACTCAAGAAATTAGTGACGTAAAGATTCTCCCTCACCAAAGAGTGATTCGCCGAATGAGCGGAACATTGGAATTCGTCTTAGTGACAAATCGTGATCCAAAAACCAAGTCAAGCTCTGGTTGTTTCTCAAATACATCAAGAAATCCTCCCATATCTTCAATCCGGTGCTGTCCATCCGCATCGAACGTTACGACATATTCCCATGAATTTTCGAGAGCATTTCGCCTGATATATTCAAATCCCGTCTCGAGGGCTGCTCCTCATCCACGATTGATGGGATGTCGGAGATAGTGGATTTTTCCTGATTTAATATATGGTTCCAATAACTCTGCAGTAGCATCAGATGATCCGTCATTTATCACGAGAATCTGATTATATCCTGCTTGAAAAACCCCATCGATGACTGCAAGAATACGAGTGGCTTCATTGTAGGCACGGATGAGAAAAACGATGCTATTTTTTTGCATTCTGGAGGGCAATCTCTCGAACCAACCGAGTCACCTCTTCGCGAGTGGATTCAACCTTACGAAGGAGAAGAAGAACAAAATAAAAAAGAAACACGATACTCGCATACACGAGAACGTCTGCACCACGTGCAATGCCAAATATTTTCCCAATATAATCGAGAACCTGCGGAACAAACGTAAACACCAAGAGACCACTTCCTACACCGAGAAACACGAGAAAATGCAGTGCATTAAATCGCTCTCTTTTTGCAATATCGTACGCAACGAGAAAAATAATAATTCCCGAGATGATAAAGAATACTTGCAGGAGATTCATTATTTTATTTCAAATGATTTGAGTACTTGATTTGGCTTTTCTTGACCTCCGTGCATTTTGTTAAATCCATCCGTTCCATCTTTTCCACAAAGAGAAAGTAGTGCTTCATCACCTCCTTTATGTTTGCCAAACATTCCAGTAATATCAAAAATCTTTCCGTTAATCTGAGTATAGCAATCGGTCTGAATATTATGAGTTGTATAGTCAATAGCAGAGTTTACTTCCACCATGCCTTCCATAGATTTGGTAGATGATTGGCTCGATCTATCACTCATGTACTTCCAGGCATCTACTTTTTCTCCTGTAGTGAGAGTACAGTATGCTATCTCCATATCTCCTGTTCAAGTTTCTACTGAAACTAATCCGCCATTCTCAATACAGAATTTTGTTGCTGGAGTATCTTGCTGACTGGTTGGATACTTTACTTCAGGAATTGTTGGGACTGGCGCTGTAGGAGCCGTATTGTTTTTTGACGGCATTCCGCAAGACGAAAGAATAATCATAGTAACTACTCCGAGGAGAAAAAGTGATTTCATATGGAAAAAGTTTATTTTTAAAACGCACTGAGTATACTCTCATGTAATATAAAGTCAATTCCCATATGCAGATTCATATCAAACACGCACCCAACAATGATATAGCAAAAATACTCCAAGAAAATCGAAGTATTCTCCCAGAGGACGATTCGTTTTTCTCACCTCACTTGAAACACCTCCATAATCCATTCCTCCTCCCTGATATGGAACAGGCAGTCAAGAGGATACTGACGGCACGAGAAAACAATGAGCGAGTAGTCATATTTGGAGATTATGATGTAGATGGAGTTTCTGGTACGGCTATTTTGGTTCGTTTTCTGACAGAAGTCGGGATACAGACGTCATACAGACTCCCTCATCGAGTCCATGATGGTTATGGGCTCAAGAAGTATTTTTTTGATGAACTG
Organism: Candidatus Altimarinota bacterium; assembly: GCA_041909865.1. Lineage (GTDB taxonomy): Bacteria > Patescibacteriota > Gracilibacteria > BD1-5 > UBA2023 > JABFSX01. Next base: position 15,950 of record JAYRRZ010000069.1, read on the forward strand.
AGAGAAAAAAATGTCACTCTCGTGATAACCGTTGATTGTGGGACACGGGATATCGAAGCAATCGAATACGCCCAATCACTTGGAATTGATACTATTATCACAGACCATCATGCCGTTCCAGAAGTTATCCCAGAAAATATCCCAGTAGTTAATCCAAAACGGAAAGATAGTCAATATCCTTTTCCGAATCTTGCGGGAGCATGAGTAGCATTCAAACTGGTACATGGAATTACCGAAGAAATGAAAAATATTGGCTTCCTTCAGATCGAATATAGTAACTCAAAATGTGGCGATCCAGAAACACAAAAAGATATTCCTCCTAGTAGCTGGGTGGCTTCGTGCCTCGCAATGATAGAAAACTGACACCAAGAAAACATTCTCACAAGATATATCGACCTCGCCTCTCTCGGAACGGTCGCAGATTGTATGCCTCTTACTTGAGAAAATCGAGTTATCACCACACTCTGACTCCAACAGATGGGAAAGTCAGAATCTGCTGGACTCAGAAAATTCCTCGAAGGAAATAAGAAAGTAGAAGGAAATGCGGATATCATCGGATTCCAAATTGGTCCTCGTATCAATGCCTCTGGTCGCATAGATACTCCACTCACCGCGCTCAGATGGCTCCTCGCGAGTGAGGATCGCTGTGATGAATTCCTCGCAGAAATCGAGGAACTCAATACAATTCGCCAACAAACCGTAAAGGATTTTTCCAAAAAAGCCCTCGAAAACGCCAATCCAGATGATGGAATCCTCTTCTTCGTAGAAGAAAATCTCGAGCATGGACTTATTGGACTCGTTGCTGGGAAACTCACCGAAGCCTACAATAGACCAAG
>JAYRRZ010000070.1:0-44881 GCA_041909865.1 Candidatus Altimarinota bacterium
GCAATATCGTTACAAGCTGTTCCTGAAGATATTCCTGAACGTGAGAAGTCCCCACTCGCATTTGCGGTGACATCCACTCCACAGACCCTCACAGTAGCGCCTGAGCCATTTGCTGCAAAAGATCATGAAACTGAGTAGGTTCCGCAAACAGGGTTATTGTAAGTACATGATGCGATACTACCACCATATCTTCCCACACAATCCCAAGTTCTGGTCGTACCACAAGCAACCTGATTATTATCGAGAGAAGGATCACCATGAACACAGGATCATGGAGAAACACTACACATTCCATTAATCGGATAAGAACCTGCATCTGCTGGTGGAATTAAGATTCAAGAAGCATTGGATCAGGCAGAAGAATAGGACACAAGAATATTTCCAGCTCATCGCGTTAATCCTGTTGAAACTCGTTGAATCGCATAATCTGAGAGTAAGCCGGTAAAACCTTCCGTACTCCCTGTATAATTACCGGTAAATTGATTCTCCATACGAGCCATCAGAAGAAAATGGAGAAAGTATGCCCCATATCCATACCACCCATTGGCACCACATCCTTCATCAACAGAGTTCCCTGATGGGCTTTTTGGAAGACGAGTGAGATACGTTCCTGTAAGAACATTGGTGGTCATACATCCATTGTCCGAGAGAGGATATTGTTCATTATCTACATAATACGTTGTCAATCAATTAACAATAACGCCATGATCAACTGATCGGGCAGCATCATGAGAGCGAGAAATATACTGACTAACACGTGGAAACAAAGCCGTACCAAGAATCCCAATAATTGCAATCACAATCATGAGCTCAATGAGAGTGAAGCCTCATAGGGAATTATTGGTACGAGAGAAAGAGAATATCTGCATGGGCAGGAGGTGTAGGAGATGTGATGAGAGGAGAGAGGGGGAAGTATGGAGGGATAATACTCTGTTACCGAGAAAACACAAAAAAAAAAAAATGAGGTGCTTCTCTTTTTCTCTTTTGAATCTCTGATACCATCCAAGTTGTTTTTATAGGGGTCAAATCGGTTACGGGTTAACGTTGGAGTTTTTTCTTCAGAGAGAATAGTATAATAATTGATTTCAAACGAAATAAACTATACTAGACCCTTGCTTTTATTCATAGGTCATATACAATCTCACCCATGATTATCACCCCACTCTGACATACCGAATTCCTCATCGATATCGAGAATCCAACTGGTCGAAATGTTCGCATCATGGTCGATAGTTGGTACTCTGACTATGCCATCGGAGACCTTATGGAGCGCACGGTAAAGGTTTGATTGGGCCACGAGAAACTGAGAACCATCGATGCGCTCTATATCTCTCATGCACACTGTGACCACTTTGATCCCTATATGCTCATGGAGATATACACGCACGCCAATCCTCTCCTACTCCTCCCTGAGACCCTTGCTTATCTCGTTCCTCTCATTCAGAGATATATTCCAACCATTCAGATACAACTCCTCCGAAACAAAGAAGTATTCCGACTTCACGATATAGAAATCATTGGAGCTACTTTTCCTCAGGACTATGTCACCAACGAAGATGATGTATTTACTCTCTCCGTAGCCAATTACCGAGAAATTCTTTTTGCCGAAATTGATATCGCCCCATCCGAAACACCCGAAACCTACAAGTACTTGTATCGTCTCTTTACCAAGCGGGGCTATGAGACGGTTTGTTATATCGCGAGTCGCAATGAGCTCGAAGGCAATCTCAAAATCCTCGATTATAATACAGCAAAAGAACGGGAAAAGTTCCGAAATGAATACCTCCACCATCGAAAAGAAGAAATTGAATGGGGCTATGCCAAGTGGGAATACGAAGACTACGAGGATTTCCAGAATTATATGACCATCCCAGGATTCGTCCGAGGATTTATCGGACAGGGTATCTGCTATCCGAGGATGCTGAGCGAAACACTCTCCTGACTTGCCTGTCTCACACTCGATGAGGTGGTAGACAGAGAGCAGAACTTTGCTCGGGAACATGGCTATGAATTTGCTCAGAAAGTGCTCCACCCAGGTCGACAATATAGGATTGAGCATGGGAATATTGAGACTGGCCGAAAAGAATGTCCAATAGGAACTCTTGAGAAATCTGTTTTCGTCATTGCGAAGAGTGAAATGCAATGAAGCGACGTGGCAATCCAGGAAGATGAAAAACAGAACCATGAATCCTTCATTCCTCAGAATGACGGAAATCATACTGCCCTGATTCGCAAATACTCTGACGGATCACTTTCAAAAGATTCGCGAAACTTCACCGAGCAAACACAGAAAATACATTATATCCTCAATACTCGATTTCTCCCCTACTGGTTTGGGACATGAGTGGCCAATTTTCGCGATGCCATCCTGAAGAATCCGAGCAAGACCTACAATATCCTCATTACTGGAATGCAGGTGGAAAAAATTGTTTTCTCATACTGCTTTTCTCAGACACAATTTGAACAGAGAGAGTATGTGGAGTGAATGAATATTGATGAGGACTACTATGCTAATGATATTGATGACTTCCTCTCTTGAAAACAAGAACTCTATTCCAACTTCTGGCACAAACTCGATCCGAAGAAACAATATAGACTTTGGACGGTGCTTGGAGCCAACTTTATCAATCATGACCTCGTCCTCAAGAAATATGCCCTTCACTTCGAACTCGCGAAAGCATGAAAAACAGCAGAAGACTATTTTAAGGAACTCGCTGGAAATATATAATACTGGCCATGCCATGCGGACTTAGCCAGCACAAAAATATTTTTGGCTTTTACTCAAAACCCATATACTCTAACTCATGAGAATCACCGTCGTCAACATAAAATGCCAATGATGTACTCGAACGATTGTAAAATCACTCGAGAAAAATGGTGCTACTGATATCACCATCGATATTCCAACAGGGGTTATCTCTTTAGAATCAGTCAAACCGAGAATAGAAATTGTAGAACTTCTGGGTACGCTCGGTTATCCAGAAATATGAAGCCCAGCAGCAAAGAAGCTCTCCAAAAAAGTAAAAAGCTACATTTCTTGTGCTATTGGGAAAATTTCTTAACTTTTCTCTTATGAAAACCACCACCGTTACTCTGGATAAAAAATTCTGGATCTGGGCAAGTATCCGCATACTCATTGTCGTACTTCTCATCGTTGGGGCATTTTTCCTTGGAGTACGAATGGGATTCGGAGAATTCACAGAAAGTATAGGAATGGATGGCCACCACCACTCTGAAAGATGGGGATATAAGAACATGGAGCATTACCGAGAATACTCTATGTCACATTATGACTGCCAACAACACATACAACAAATCCTTCCTCAGAGCGGAGAAACCATTACAGGAACTACAAGATAATCCATGAAATCCTTTTATCAATACATCACTCTCTGTATTACTCTCTTTGGTGCCATATTTTTCCCATATATGCCAATCGTGCATGCGAATCCAGTAGAGAGCTGAACCCATAGAGGATGTTCGGGGTTGCACGCTGGAAAAGGTACTGAACAACACTCGATGCTTCTCTGTATCCGAGCAATACACGACACTTCCATCGGACATATAGTTATAGAACTCGGAGGTGAAGTATATACTCTTATTCCCATCTGGAAACAAGAAATATGGAACGATGGAAAAATATCACAAGAAAATATCCATCTCTTCCATGTTCTCGATCCACCCACATTTGAAGGAAAAGATCTTGTTGGTATCATAAAACTGACAACATAGGATAAAAATGGTGGTATCTTTTTTATTCTCTCACTTTTTCCAATTATGCAAATGACTCACTATATGGAGCTCCTCGCTGTCAATCAGCCTTGGAACCTCATCCTCTTCATGGCTATCCCAGTTATCCTCGCAGAAACCGTAGCCATCTCTGAACTCTACCTCCTCATCACGAAGAAGCGTGATGGGAACATTGCTCTCATGAGCAAGATTGCTGGGATTATCTGATGACTCTACTTTACAGGAGTATTCTTCTACCTTCTTTTTACTGCCTTTATTCCCCTCACTACCACTGGAACATGGCGAGGACTAGCAGATATCATTGCTGTTAGCTCATACCTTCTCTGCGTCATTCCTCTCGTTGGTATTGCTCTCGTTGATTTGGGAATCATCGGAAAGAAGCAACCCGAGAAACTCCATGCCACTTTTGTAGGAATATTTCTCGTGGTAGCGCATATTGCTATGATATTCGGGATGCTCTCACCAAGCGTGCTCGGGTATCAAGAAGATTCCTCTTTGACTCCGATGGATAAGGAAGACAATATGCCAATGATGAATCACATGAATATGTAACAAAAACCTCAGGAATTCCTGAGGTTTTTTGTATGGTTTTGTTATATGCTTGGCTTCTATCAAATCTTGCCAATCTTGCTTACTTAACCAATCTCGCCAATTACAACATCGCAATGAGCTCATCTTTGAGTTTGATTTTCACTTTTTTGAGAGTCTGGAGTTCCATATCATTCATATTACTGACTTGCTTTTAATTCTCATCGACTCGCGAGAAACTCACTATAGCTCTCCCTTGCGTGAAATGCGGATTCAGAAAAGGCGTACTGGATGATGTAATCCACAAGTTTATTTAGAGGCAATTTACTTCCATTTACCATCTCACGAGCTACTGTTTCAAAATCAAAATTTTTCACCTTTGCCATCTCCGTGTAAACATCCTGAACGTGTTTGTACAAAAGTGCATGCGTGTGAATATTGATGTCGTTATAACCTTGCGAGTCAAGTATGGCTAAAACCTTTTCTCCTGCTCATCCGATAATGAGAGTTTGTAAAATTTCCCTAAAATCAAGAGGATTATCGAAGATATTTCATTCTGCTCTTTTTTCAGCGTTTCCTAAATCCAGAACTTTCTGGGCAAATTCTTGCGGATTGGACTTCGCAAGCGCCATAAGAATACGCTTTGTTCGCCATTGCTCGATATTCAAACCAAGGACAAGATTTGCAACTCTCGGTCAGAATCCTGCTTGAGTCAATGAATCTATAATTTCTCTATCATTCCTCCCGGAAGTAGATAAGGCAAGGAAAATATTCCGATCACTTAACTTCGGCACGATAGAAAGATACCTCTCTGGATGAGAAGTTGCAATACTATATCTTGTAGCATCATCTCATAGAGAAGATACTGTAATATCAGGATTTTTTTCATTTCAATCTTCTTTTTTTATATCAACCAATTTTTCTAGTGTAGAGATGTACCTCTCTGGGAAACGTTTAGCAAGGATAGCACGTATCTTATCAGGCGGGGAGCTCTCTCAGTCAAAAATAATGATTCATTTTCTTTTTCTTTTCTCAGCTTCTTTATTCTCTTCGATATCCAGAAGGGTCAAAGCCAACGGAAATACCGTATCTTCCATAGTTCAATCATGATTCATCATAACAATGATATAACTAGATAATTTCTCAATCTCTATTCGGTTATTTCGCTTATGAATAAGCTCAAGAAACTCTTGTGGTAACGTATTATGCAATCTGTTACAATCAACTCATGACCAATCAAGCGCCCGATCAAAAAGACCATCCCAACTCTTTAATCGACTGATTAAGTGAAGAGTAGTTAATCCATCTATATACCACGAAAGACTCTGACTAGAAGATGGTGATATTGGTAAGAATAATTTCCTAATTGATACTTCATGAGTAAAATGCTCTGCAATATATCTATTAAAGTGTGGCAAATATTTTCAAGCATTCATATCTCATCTGAGAAGTGAGAGAAGAGTTGTTGTGGATTGATTACATGCATTGATGCCATCTATTCATATCATCTCAAGGAGTTCAACAGGACCAATATAGAGTCTGTTGAGTCAATCTTCTTGACCTTCTTCTTCAATGATTTTATGATTTCTTTCTCTTATTGCATCTAGAATATCATTGACTGCTCGTTCACCATTGTTAGTCGTCATCTCCTGTATCATATGTGGATATTCTTTTTGTACCATCTCCTGAAATGCTGTAATATTTGATACGCTGCATCGAGTCATCTCGCTTGAATAGAATCAAAATAGTCTACATGCTTTTCTCCATATAACCTGAAAACGTGGATTGCTGAGTACATATTCCATGCCATTTCACTGCATAGAATCAAGATGTTCTAGAAGTGAATGTATACAATCTGTTTTTTCCATCTCTCTCTCATGAGAGTCTAGATCATACTCATTTAAAAGTTTTGGTTTATTAGGTTGCATACCATACTAATTAGTGAATAATTCAATTTATTATAGTAATATCAGCCTTTTGTCAAATATAAATAGTTTAGTATGAATACTACCAAATTATCCTCTCGGATACACGCTCCAGAATCTCTCCCTGAATTCCTCAAACCGCCCAGCGAGTATCGCCTCACGGGCGGTTTTTGTGAGCTTCAGGAGGTATTCGATATTATGGAGCGAGAGGAGAACTCCACCGGTCGCCTCTCAGACATTCACAAGATGACGCAGATATCCGAGCGAGTATCGTCGCGAGACTATTGTCTCATGTTCTGGGAGCATCGGGATTTTTTCTTGACTCATCTTGTACTTCTCTCCTCCGATTTTGATATTACCATAGCTCGAAAATGCCTCACCATGACGACCAATACGCGTTGCGAGTACACAGTCAAACATATCGATGCCACGAGCGATCCCCTCGACGATATCCTCAGGAGTTCCGACGCCCATGAGATAGTGCGGCTTTGATTCTGGAAGTACGGGTGCAAGCACGTCGAGAATCCGATACATATCCTCTTTGGACTCACCCACTGAGAGTCCACCGATAGCGATTCCTGGCAAATCCAAAGACCTGATGAACTCTGCCGATTCACGTCGGAGATCATCATAGACCACTCCCTGAATGATTCCAAACAATGCCTGCGGAGCAAGTCACTTCTCTGCTCGGATTTCTTCATTTATTATCCACTGATTGCGAGAGCGTACCGCCCAACGATGGGTGCGTTCCATGGCTTTTTTTGCATATTCATGGGTGGAATTACCTGGAGCACATTCATCAAACGCCATGATAATATCCGCACCAAATGCCGACTGCATATCCATGACATTTTCTGGAGCAAAAAAATGCTTCGAACCATCGAGATACGAGCGAAAATGAACTCATTCTTCGGTAACTTTTGCGAGCCGATCGGTACCCTCCGTTCGAGTTCCGAGCCCAAGAGAGAATACTTGGAACCCTCCAGAATCGGTCAAAATCGGAAAATCCACATCCATAAAGTCATGCAGTCCACCGAATGAATCTATCACGTCAGTTCCTGGTTTGAGATAGGAGTGATAGTTATTAACGAGCATAATCTCCGCACCAATCTCTCGAATCTGGTCAGTCGTGAGTCACTTCAGGGCTGAACGTGTTCCGACAGGCATAAATATCGGTGTCTGAATCTTGCCATGAGGAGTAGATATCTCACCAGCGCGAGCGAGTCCATCCGTTGCTGAAAGGGAAAAAGAAAATGATATCATAAAAAAATCCGCTAAAAAGTTTGACGGATTATAGGGAAAAACCTAAAAAAAGCGAGGGTTTTTAGAGTGCACCTGGTGGCCATCAAGGAACGGATGTGTCTTTTTTCCATAAGTCTGGATTTTTTACAATAGCAAGAATCTCCTTAATCCCTTTTTCCCCAGTATTTCGGATTCCAGGGAGAGGATTCGCTTGCCATACTGAATCAAACTGCTTCGTGAGAGACTCTATCTGACCATGAACGATAGCATTATATGACTTATCTTGGTATTTTTCTGGATTCATTCTTTTGAGGAGACCAACGAGCAAGAGTCGGCGAAGTCCCTTGGCTGTAAATGGTTCATTGGGATTTTGCTCTATCCAGAGACTCTGAATCTCTGGCATCTGCTTGATAGTATCGATATAGTCTGGACCCATACCTCGTATCTCATCGAGTGGTGGTTCAGAGTAGAGCTCATATCGTCGTTCTGCCCAACGGGCCTTTGCTCTGGTTGGGAAGTTGCTACTATATCCCGTTTCTTCCACACGTGTATCTGCTTCTGTCACAAGATAGAATCAAGTAGTTGTATCCCCCATAACCCGTACATTAACCCCACTTTCTCACGCATCCTCTCAGGAACTGTACCAATGAACATTGTCGTCACCCTCTCATCATCATAACGTAGTATTCTTGTCTTGTAGTAGCATTTCCTCATGTTCCTGATTCTTCTCTCATTGTCGTCACCTTTCTTGTTGAGGAACATATCTGGTTGTGTGCTCATTGATCCAGTCTTCATATTCTTGTTTTGCTACCACAAGCTCATCATTCACCTCTTGACGAGTTGATTGGAGTCGGCTTGTTTCCTCAATGGATTGCAGAAAATCATTCTTTTCTGCTTCGCTAACAGGCATCGGTGTTTGCTCATCTTTTTTGAGTGCTGGATCCACAGTTATCTCAGTGGCTTGACCATCTTGATTAAGTGGACCTTTAGGTTGTAATCCGATTTTCTCTTTTAGTGCCACTATATCCCCATTTTTCTCGATACATTCCTGCAATATGGCAAGATTATCTGGATTTGCAATAAATGCACGAATCTTGGATACCGCAACTGGATTCGTCATAGTATCCTCTGGATAGAGATACATAAAGGCTGTTACGGCATTCTGATCGAGATTTGATTGCAACTTTGGATCTATTTCTTCTTTTGCAATAGCATCATTCTCGGTTGCTTGCACGAGTCGTTTTCAGAGTTTTGCTCATTTTTCCGTAGAGTGACGTTCTTGTTCCATCTTTTCGAGACTTCATGGAAGATGCTCTATATTTGGAGGAGTCGCTCTCATGCCCTCAGTTCTTTCTGAGGATTCTTGGAAAAATACTCGCACGGATGTTCTCTCGGAAAAACGCTTGAAAAACATATACTCTGATTGTATCAGGTATTTTTCTTTTTTGCAAAAATTGAGGATTTTCGTATGCTTTTTTGGAATTGATATATGACTATCAATAATTCAAATCAGCTCTATTTTTTTGCTTCATTCGACTATGAATCCTGCTCTTACTCATATCCAAGAAACCCTCCTCTCTATCCAGACTGGGGCAAAAAAAGAAATCATCGGACAAGATGCGCTCCTCGAAAAACTTATTATCACGATATTTGCTGGAGGACATGCCCTTCTCGAATGAGTTCCAGGTCTCGGAAAAACAAAAACTATCCGAACAATCTCGGATATCCTCGGTCTCGATACAAAGCGTATCTCCTTCACTCCTGACCTCCTCCCGAGTGACCTCACGGGAAATGAGATTTACCGTCCGCAGAAGGGAGATTTTCATATCCGAAAGGGACCGATTTTTACGAATATTCTCCTTGCAGATGAGATCAATCGCACTCCACCGAAGGTTCAATCCGCACTCCTCGAGGCCATGGAAGAAAAAAGAGTTACCATCAGCGAAACGACCTTTACTCTATCCAAACCATTTATTGTCTTTGCCACCCAGAATCCGCTCGAACATGAAGGGACCTATCCTCTCCCTGAGGCACAACTTGACCGATTCCTCATGCGAATCCATATAGACTACCCTCTCAAAGAAGATGAGAAACAAATATTCATACAAGAGACTTCGCATACTATACCGTCTTCTGACGCAAAGAACACCATCGGAGAAAATATTGAAGAAACAGACTCCTCTTCACATCAAAATGATACAAAAAATGAGGTCCTAACCATCACAGGAAATGACATCATCGAAATGACGGAATATATCTCTGACCATACCCATGTAGATGATAACATCTACGACTATATCAGTGATATTCTTCATGAAACCCGCCGACTCACTCATGATAGTACCAACGCTCTTTCTCGCGCACCTCTTGCATATGGCGCTTCTACTCGTGCTGGGCTCTCTCTCATACGAGCAAGCAAGGTTCGTGCCGTGATGCAGGGTCGTGACTATGTTATGCCTGAAGACATTAAATGACTTGCTCACGACATTATCGATCATCGTATCGGACTCTCATACGAGGCAATAAGTGAATGAATCACTCAATTCATCATCGTATCAAAAATCCTCGAAACTGTAAAAATCCCATAATAATACCCCCCATCCATTTCGGATGGGGGGGGTATTACATTTACGCAACTCTCGTAGGAGCTTCAATACCGCTTCATCACTCAGTATTTCCTACATCGGACTCTATTGCTACTGGTGGCCAACCAGCATCTTCTGCTGTTGCTATATCCATTCTTCGTTGAGCCATATCACGTACTTCTTGAGTCCCAAGAGTCATCTTGGCTAATGTAGCATCATCTATTGCAGCTGTAGGTTTATCTTGAAATTTCGGCGTATCTTTTTTCTCAGCCAGACCTTTAATTCCCTCATTTGGTCCAGTTTTTGTTCCATCATTTACTTCTCAGTTCTCTGGAGTCCTATATTTACGATCTTCATCGAGCTCATTAGAAACAAGGTCAGGGTGCTGCCGTTCTATGTCGAACAATGGCCTTGGAAATGCTGTAATCTCAAAATGTTTCATAATAGTATAGGGTTATTGATTTGACACTATTATTATATCATTTATTCTTATAAATGTCAAAAAAATCATTGATTTTTCCTTCCTTTCAGTACAATCAATTCATCATAATACGCATCACATGTCTGATTTTCTCGCTTCACTATCAACCGATCTAGTACATCTCGGCACCTCCGCAGGACTCTTCGCGCTCCTCAATATCATCCTCATAGACCTCGTGATGAGTGGAGATAATGCTATCCTCATCGGTATGGCAACCAAAAAACTCCAATGAGCTGAACGAGCCAAAGCAATATTCTGGGGAGTAGCAGGAGCAACCATTCTCCGAATCATCTTCTCACTTGGGGCGGTATGGCTCATGCAGGTTCCATGACTCGAATTCCTCGGTGCTATCCTCCTTCTCTATGTCGTATGGAAGTTTTATCGTGAAATCCGTGCTCACGAACACCATGAAGAATGAGGAAAAGAAGCTGATACCCTCACGGCAGCCATCAAGACGATAGTTATCGCTGATATTGCTATGTCCCTCGATAATGTCCTCGCGGTCGCAGGAGCAAGTCATGGAAATATGGTGAACCTCGGCATAGGACTTGTTATCTCCATTATTCTCATGGTCGTTGCCTCAGGATGGATTGCCAAGATGCTTGAGAAATACCCTGCCATCCAGTGGCTCTGACTTTTTATAATCCTCTTCACAGCACTTGAGATGCTCGAAAAATGATTCACCAAAGTGGCAGAACCAGTTATTCTCGGTATGCCTGAATCGAGTATTTTTACCTTCCTTCTTATCTTTATTGTTGGCTGATTTGCTTTCCTCCAAACCAAATATCTCAAGCCAGATTATTCTGTCTTTGCTGAATGGGCGAAGAGAAATGGAAAGTCACTCATGGTTGTTATTTTCCTCCTTCTCATCCTCGTGACGAATTTCTGAGGGAAAATCACCGAATTTATGAATTCTCATCATGGGTACAAGTATGGTTTTGTCATGATATGCGTCCTCGGGATACTTGAGATTCTCCGAATAGAAAATGAACCTGAGAAACACGGACTCATAAGACGCCTCTTTGAAAAATAGTATTTACATATTGTATATTTTATCTATAATCATAGCCTTTCCATTGGTTGTGATTTTTTTATTTTTCCTATTATGAACGCGCTTGTTGAAGCTCCTGAAACATATGAATCCCTCATACTACCCCTTCGGGGTAAAATTAATGCCATTGATGGATTACTTGTAACAACTCTTGTTACTTTGCAAGTGTTTATTCATCATCATGCACTGTGAGAAGCAGTAATTCACACTATATTGTCAGATGAAGGTTTTGAGGAGCATCGTGCCATCCTGACAACTATTCTCAGAACCCTCAAGAGTATACCAGCAGTTGGATTATCGATTCTTCATCATAATAATCTCGAATGAGACAAGATGAACAAACTGCTTGAGAGCATACATTCACTTCTATCTGCACGATTCGAGGTAGTAAGACAGGTATGAGAACTCAAGGGAGAATATGATAAACCCTCAAGAGACGATGGAAGATGGAATCTAGTTCTAGCCGATAGAAAAGAGAAGTGGAACAAATCATGATGAAAAAATGCCGAAACTATTGTTCCCAATATTTGGAATCCGATTCATGATATTGCTCTCGGAATTGAGGAGGCATGTAAAGTACAAATTTTTCGCCGTCGCCTATCTAACGCCAACTCATGCACAGAGTCACGGTGAATCTTAAGGAGGTTAATAGTGGATTTTAAAGATAGATATATACATTGACTTCGTACATGTGTCGAACAATGAAATACTGATATAGCAGAAAGATTATCTTATCTATTAGCCCATACATCAGAAGGGAGTACTGTTTGTGATATATGAACATATGATGGATTCTTTGCTCATTCCCTATCAGAACATTGACGAATTGTAACTGCTATAGATCTACTCGAAGAACTTATCTCCCTATTTCAAGACGAAAGAAGTCATCATAATAATTCTCAAGCAGATATAATTATTTCAGATTTTGATGCATTAGCAGTTCAGTCTAATTCCTTTGACTATACTATACTGAGTCATATACTCGAACATGTTCCAAACATGAGTTCTGTTATGGATGAAGCAATCCGGATTAGTAAACCAGGCGGGGAAATAATTATCATTGTGCCAGATAAACTATGAAATGACCCAACCCATGTACGAATAGTAACAGAGGATGATGTACGTCAGATTAGCAAGTCACTCATTGTGGTGAATTGGCATCAAAGAGTATGAAATGGATGGGGATATATTTTCCAAAAATAGCTTTTTCATAAAAACCACTTCGTGAAGAGGTGGTTTTTCTTTTATCTCATCGCCTCCGCCACCACATCCGCCACTCCCTTATCGAGTGGATTCGGGAGAATCATATCTTCTGTCGGATGTTCGATATAATTCGCGAGTGCGAGAGCTGCTGCCATCTTCATGGCTTCGGTGATGGATTTCTTCCCATACTTGAGGACTCACTTGAAAATACCTGGAAATGCGAGTACATTGTTAATCTGATTTGGATAATCAGAACGCCCCGTTCAGATGATGCGAGCACCAGCTTTTTTTGCTTCTTCTGGCATAATTTCTGGAGTAGGATTCGCGAGTGCGAATATGATGGGATCAACTGCCATGGTACGAACCATCTCTGGAGTGAGTGCTCCAGCTACGGATACACCGATGAAAACATCTCGCCCAAGCACTGCCTCAGCAAGTCCCCCACGGATACAACCTGAACTCTCAGGATGCCAGATACACTCAGTATTGGTAATATTCGATATCATCTCTTTCACTGGATTCATACCATCTGACCTCCCCTGATATATTACTCCCGTCGTATCCACCATGACGATATCCTTCACTCCATAGTTCAGGAAGAGCTTGGTAATTGCCACTCCAGCCGCACCAACTCCATTGACTACCACGCGAATTTCTTCTTTCTTCTTTCCAGTGATTTTGAGAGCATTGACAAGTCCAGCGAGGGTGACAATAGCAGTTCCATGCTGATCATCATGCATCACGGGAATGTCGAGTTCCGCCTTGAGTCGTTCCTCAATCTCAAAACATCGTGGAGCAGAAATATCTTCGAGATTGATACCACCGAAGGTATCGGCGATATTTTTTACGGTCTTGATGAACTCTTCTACATCTTGTGTCCCAACAATAATCGGGAATGCATCCACTCAGGCAAATTCCTTGAAAAGAACACACTTCCCTTCCATCACTGGCATACTCGCCTTGTGTCCGAGATTCCCAATTCCGAGTATCGCAGAACCATCAGAGATAACTGCCACTGTACGAGACTTGAGCGTATAATCATACATTTTCTCAGGATTTTTGTGAATCTCGCGACATGGCTCAGCTACGCCTGGAGAATATGCCCATGAGAGATCGTCACGAGTTTGCAGTGGAACAATTGACTCCGTACGGAGTTTTCATTGATAGGTTTTATGGAGTTCGAGGGATTTCTGATAAATATCAGTCATAAGGGAAGATTACAATACACCTCATTGTAGATAGATTTCTGGAAAAATCAAAATAAAATGAGACTAAATCTCATTTTAAAAAATATTTTCCGTAATGAGGAGTTCTTTATCTCGAAACTGATAGAGCATGGCTGGACGTTTTGAAGACACACTGTCATAATTTCCGGTTTCATTGATAAGATTCATCGAAAGAATTTTCTTTCGGAAGTTACGCTTATCAAAGGGTTTCTGGAAAATCATCTCATAAACTGACTGGAGTTCACGAAGAGTGAATTCATTTGGCAAAATATTTCTCGCAACATTGGTATATTCCATTTTCCACTTGAGCCGCTGATATGCATACTTGATAATCTCTGGATGATCATAGGCAACTGTATCATGAGATACTTGCACATATGGTATAAGGGAAACCTTGGTTAGGTCAATCATCGAGAGAAATTGCCTCGTTCCAGCAAGTGTATAATAGGAACAAGAGATAACATCTCCTCGATCATCACGATTCAGACGAGAGAATGTATAGAGTTGTTCCTTATAGACTCACTCAATATTGGTATCACGTTTAAGGATACGATCTGCGGCCATCTCAAGCGTTTCACCACGTCCGATAATACCACCAGGAAGGGTTAGCTTGCCATGTGCCCACTCATTGCGTCCAGGCACAAGGACAACACAGAGCTGATCATTGTAGACGGTGAAAAGTACGATATCGACTGCAAGAACTGGAATCGACAAGTTAAAAATATCATCAGTATATGTGGGATGGAGTGTTGACATAAAGCGTATAATTATACACTCATTTTAGTAGGATTATGTGTATTTGCAAATTTTTCCCACCACCACGTCATCGCAAGCATCTTGGGTTCGATGATGGCTCCACGAGCCAATTCAGAGAAGATGTATGACTGGAAACTCTGTATCGGTACAAGAACCTGTTCAATATATTCATCCGTATCAAGTGTGAGAACATCGGAAACTCGCTTACAGTTGCGGGCCACAAATCCATGTACTATCTCATTCGTCATCCCTGAAGAAGATGAGAATTCTGTAATATGAGCAATATCATCAGATACATACCCTGTCTCCTCACGGAGTTCCGCATGCACTGCATCTTCGAGAGTTGTATGTTTCCCTCTCTCGGCACATCCAGCTGGCAATTCAAGTTGAATTCTATCTAGCGGAGCCCGATACTGACGAATCATAATAATCTCTCCAGATTCTGTAATTGGAAGTACTGATACGATTCAGAATACCATAGCGGCATTTCTTTCTACATATTCATATGAAGTCTTCTCGCCATCTTGATGAGTGAGTTCCAGTTTTTTGAGGCAGAGGAATTTTCACTGATGAAGTATATCCTCTCCTGTTATTGTTGGAGTTTCTTTTATCATATATTGTAATTATTACACTTATTAAACAGGAACAAAAAGTCGATTCTGAAGAATAAATTCATAGACATTGTGATGGATCATCCGTTGTACAGTATCCAGTGTCTTTGATTCTCCTTGTAAAATACGAGCCACTTCTTCTCGAACCCGAGTACTCGAATATCCGAATGAATGGTATTCTACCTCACAATAATTCGAAACAATTCATTTTGGAATAGCATATCCTGGACGAGCAATGAATACCTTTGGTAATCGATGGGCTACGTATCCCGTTGGATCCCATCCCATCATTCGAGTTGCTACATCAGATCCAAATACCTGAGGAATTTCTCTGCCAAACTTTTCTTCAAGATGCTTCGCTTGATTCAACGTAGTTGTCGGCATAGTTCCATAGAGAAATGTTGTATCAATAATCACCCGTTCTCAGAATTCTTCGGTTGTGAGACGAATCATCGATTCCCTCTCTCTATCAGAGATATCACGATAATCCTTATCATCACGTTTCCCAGTAGGGATAATAATCACCTTTTCTGCTGTGTTCTCAAGGAGTTTTCCTATGATACCAGTATGATCCTTGTGAGGCGGATTAAAAGCTCCACCATACATTACGCTCTCATGTGTATTCATATACTTTTTATTAAGTGTTATATATACACTTATATATTCATTTTTGAATTGAAGTCAAATTTATTTGTGTGTATTTTATAAACTTAATATGTATTTACTATGGAACGAAGGAACGAAGTCTTGTAATAATCGGTGTAATTGTTTCTGTACCAAGGTGCTTATTTATCTGACCAAAAATACCATGTTTCTTCCCTGATTGACTAATGCCGTGATTATCACTTCAGAATGTAATCATCCCTCACGTTCGTTGCACTGCAGCTATAATCCCCTCCTTCCATGCTGGATTTGCCATTGCATTTACCTCATAATTATAGATTCCTGCATCTGATATAAACGGAATAATTCGTTGTCGAAAAGCTTGAATCTTTTCCGAACTACTTCTCACTCCATAATCCGTTTTAAGTTTTCTGGTAAATGAAAAATTCGGGTGAGCAATCGAGAGAATAGCTCCTTCTTTTTTTGCGATAGCTGCAATCACATCCAGCTCTGGCTCATATCGAGGAATTCTATGGTATCAAATATCTGCATAATCACCATTTTCACGCAGACACTCCCGCATAAAATCAAGTTCCGATATAACTGCACCACTTGTGAGATCAGAAACTACTTCCAATGTTTTCTTCTGTCTCCATAGGTACTGGGCAATATGCCAATTTGTCGCACTCTCTGGTGACATCCTCGATGCCTCAATCCATGCAAAAAAATCTGTTTCATTGATGGGAAATCATCGAGCCTGCAGTTTCTCTATCTGTCCACGAATCTTATACTGCCTCTTCGTAACAATATCATTCACTATCGAACGAATCTGTTCAGAAAGGACTGGGGCATAGCATGTTACATGAAGAGAAAGATTCAGGGCATCACTGTGAGCTGAGATCTCTGTTGCCCAAATTGCCTGAATTCACTCAGCCCGAGCTCATTCAACGAATCATGGTGAAAATCTATCATGATTCGTTGCCGCCCAGATTCCCTGTTTTGCTTTATCTAGTCGGAGAATCTGCTTGATTCGTTCTTGATTTGTAACTATACCGTCAGAATCAGTAGTATGAAAGTGAAGGTCAGAGTAGAATTTTTCCATATACAAAATATAAATCAGATTATTATTCTTCGAGAGTCATCCCCTGTTCTGTATAGATTTTGGCATCCCAACGTTTACGATAGGATTGTTCGATAAGAAGTCGTACTCATCTGGATGCGCGCTCTATCATGAGCTCAAATGGACGAGATTCCATAGAGACAATTCTGCGATTATCAACCAATATATCAATTGGTGCTTCACGAGTAGTATCATTCTTTATATGGATACGTCCTCGGTCTGGTAGAACTGTTGCAGAGAACTCACGAGGAGCAATCTTGCCAAGCGGAGTGAGAACATTGAGGTTAGCGTCATTTGGAAGTACAACTCCTCCATAGCTCCGACTCCACCCCGTAGAGCCTGCTGGTGTCGATATCATAAGTCCATCACCCAAATATCGTTCGATAATCTTCCCTCGCTGAGCAAATGAAAGATGTACAGAACTCGCATCTCCTGCTCGTGTAAGATATACCTCATTGAAGGCATATCCATCAATCTGTTCATCTCCGATACGAACCTCTGCATGGAGTATTGGGTACTCTTGAGAATCAAAAGCAAGGTTCTTATTTTCAAGTATACTTTTCTCATGGAGAAGAAATCCCTTGGTTCCGAAGTTGATACCGAATATGGGTATATCATCCTGATGTGCTCTCTTTGCTACATGAACGAAGAGTCCATCCCCTCAGAGAACAATATATGCACGTTCCTCGATTGATAACTGGAGTCGCGCCACCTTTTCTGACGAGAGAAAATCATGTATCTCAGACATATTTCTCGAACGAGTATCATAGAAAAATGTGAGATGATTATAATCTACTGATGTAATGAAATCATTATGTTGCATATACTCAATGTTAGGGAAACACGGAAAATCCCAGAAATGCGCAAAAACGAGAAGTTCGAGAACGCCCCTTACTTCATGAAATGAAGTTTGGAAGTACTCTTGGGGTGAGAAAAATTTTTAAAAAAAGGAGCTTACTGATGCGTAAGTGACTCTTGAAATGAATTTTTATGACGATGAAATTCCGATACTATCTGCAAGATGCAAAGCAGATGCTGATAATATCGCATGCAAAGCTCGAAGTTTTTCCGCGTTTCTTTAGTATTCGAGCATTATTATCATAATTATAGTGTATTTTCTATAAGAGTACAATTATTATTCTATGGAAAAAACTGGAGGCATTGCCATCTTATGTGCATTTACCGTATGTCTCGCTGAATAAATCTCCATAACCTGTCGAGCTCGCCCAGAAAAATCTTCTACTCTTTTTCCGCTCTCATACTCTGGCATTGCCCATTCGAGCTCATCATAGGTGGTCCCAATCTGATCTTCATCGGTTGATCCATCGGCATGAAGTCCATCGGTTGGGATTGCCTCTGTCAGAGATGCAAGAATTCCCATCTGTCGACCCAATTCTCGTACTTCGGTTTTGTAAAGTTCTCCTATCGGACTCACATCCACTCCACCATCTCCATATTTCGTAAAAAATCCAATACCATAGTCTTCCACTTTATTCCCTGTCCCCACGACAAGGAGTCCAAATATACCAGCCATCGCATAGAGTGATACCATACGAAGTCGAGAACGAGTATTCGCCAGTGCTAGACGAGTATCTCACGATCCTTCGAGCGTATTCGCTATTTGAGCAATCTTCGTAGCCATCAGATCAAATACTTCCGAGAGATCTTCTCTCCATTCAATGACATTTGGAAAGTTGGACTTGAGCCAGGCGATATGTTCTCGTGCTCGGTTTACTTCTGTCTCATTCTGGTGAATCGGCATCTCGACAACATAGAGTGGAAGCCCTGTCTTGGCTACCAAAGTGGAAGTCACCGCACTATCCACACCTCCAGATACTCCGATTACATAGCCTCGTTGTTTCGCTTGCTCACAGTATGAGTGAAGTTGTCAGACCAGTGATTGTTCTACCTTGATATAATCCAAATTCCGTGGCTCCATCTGGAGTACTTCCCTATTTGCTGTTGTTTCCATATAATAAAAAAGATAAAAAAGTAAATGATATTTGTATGCTTTGTATTGGGGAACTCTCCTATTTCAGAGATACTGTTGTCTGAATTGGTCGTTTCATATTGGTTCCATGCATCCATTCATTTTCACCGGTTTCTAGGAGATATTTTTTTACTTCTCCGTTATAAAAGAGTGCGATAACTCCGCTATAGAATCGATTCCCGAGTGCTGTGAGTTGGAGAGTTCCATATTTGTCATCATCCACCATGTATCATTGTTCTTTTACAAATCGTACTTCTTCAGGAAATGCTTGTTCAAGAGTGATTCCAAATGCTTTCTGAAAGCTTTCTCTGTGTATCCCTCCAGAATAGAAGGATACTGCAATCATCTTTGCCATCGCTGCCTCACGAGAGAGATGATGGAGGGATTCAACCGGAAGATGTCAGTTTTCGAGATTGCGATAGTAATAATCTGGATGCTTGATAGCTGCTCAGCCATTGTATGAGAGTGTATGTCCAGGATGGAAGCTCTGAGCCCCCATGCCGATGCCAAGATATGGAACCGCTCGCTCGACACGATGATGGAGATAATCACTGAGTCCATCATTTCCAGCGAGTTTTGAGAAGGTATTTTTTCCATTTCTGACTTCATATCCCGCCTCACCAAGCATATCTTTCATCACATCGTACTGCCTATTTACTGCTTCAAGCTGTACATGAGTCGCCTTATCCTCTACGTTCGTTCGTTTGTACCTCATACGATAGAGAGTGACAAATTCTGGATCCAGTGACAATATATGTTCGATGGATGCTCGTACATGTCGTGTACTCTGTCCCGCAAATCAATACATAAGATCGATATTCATCTGCTCAAATCCCGCCTCACGAATATGTCTCATTGCTTCTCTATTCCATAGGAGAGATGTACTCTCACGGCCAACTGATTCAGGAGCTATTGTCTGAACTCCCATACTAATCCGTCGGATTCCCATATCATGATAGGCTCGTATCTTTTCTGGATTTTCTGATGCAATCTTTGGAGTGGTTTCGATGGATATATTGGTATCAACTGCAAGAGAAAAGTCTCGGCGCACCCGATCGACAATATGATCTATATAGCTCACATCCACCGAACTCGGAGTTCATCCGCCGATATCAAATCCAATACAATTCTTTTTAGTACCTTGGAACGCATTCTGGTAAATATCAAGCTCCTTATCGAGGTATTCAAAATATTTTGGTTCCTGCTCGTTACGAATATCTGGATTCATAACAGAATAGTCACAAAATTTACAGATCTTCTCACAGAATGGAACATGTACGTAGAGACACATATCTTCCGTAGCAGACCATCCATCGAGAATATGTGATTCTCGATCATTCTTCCCTACGATATATGGTCGCATGGTTTTCCCATGGGCTATTGGCCAAGCAGTATTGGCGATAGCATGATGACGCATACCAGCCGCAAATACATCTGCTGGAGAGAATTGCATCCTATCATTCTCTGATGTTGTATTCCATGTAAGTGAGTTCATATTTATTGTAGTTATTACACTTATTATATGGGAAAATGTATAATCCATCCTTTGGTTCGTTTTCACTAATTAAGTGTTATATCTACACTTATATTCTTTTCAATTTAAAAGTCAAAAGAAAAAATGAGAATTACTTTTGTAGTTGTATAAAATGTTGAATAAATGCCATCGAAAGATTGGTAATTGCACACGAAATTCCTATAGAATTTTGTGTGCAATTACCTAAATCAAATAAGTAATCTTCGGTATATTTCCAAATTATCTTCTTTTCTTCAGGTATTAAATCATTCCATCCCCTCATTCATAAATCAGGTTTTAGATTAGTAAGAACATCTGGATTTGACTCGCTCCATTATTTGAACATAGAAGTAATATTGAAAATTATTGGTAAATGTTGTATTCGTATATTCAAAAAATCAACAACCATTTCTGATTGTTGATTTTATCTAACGAATTCCTAAACACGGTTATTGTCTCTTGAGAATCTTCTCTATAAGTGGAGCAATCGATATCACTCGCATATTCTCAAGCACCTTCGCTCGATCGATATTTGCTGGAATTGTATCTGTTACCACGAGTTCATCGAGTTCACTCGCAAGACGGACATGCGAATCATCCGGGAATACACCATGAGGAGCAAATGCTCGAACCGATGTAGCCCCCATAGCTCGCAACATATGTGCGGTCTCGCTAATAGTACCCCCTGTTTGGATGAGATCATCGATTATCACCACCTCTTTTCATTTTGGATCTCATTCTTTGAGAGTGACGATACGCCTCTCTCCGTCTCGAATCTTGCCACAGATAATACGAGCTACCTCGGGAAATATTTCCTTGAATCGCTTCGCTGCACCATCATCTGGAAATACGATTACCTCACCTTTCTTGAGCTTCAAGAGTCCAGTAGTAGTATGGAGCTCTGCATTGATACGATCAGGATTAAAGAGGGATTGTTCTACGAGCGCATGAATATCGAAGATATGAACCGAATTCTTCTCATCACGTCCAGATGGGAGACTTGAGATAAGATGAGCAAAAGCATGTGCTGTCTCTGTCTCTCCTTTTCGCTCAACCCGCTCAGAAGTACCCATCGGAAAATACGGGAGAATAATACGTACCTTATCTGCGGTATTTTTTACGAGATTAAATATGGTATTATAGTGTTCAAAGAGCTCTTCTCATTGGGAGAAATCTCCGATATACGTCACATCACGATGTTCGATATCATTTTTCACATTCGGGAATCGGAGATTCGGGGTACCATCAGGAAAATGGAGAAACTCGGCACTTCCCTTCTCAAATCACCTTGGATTACTCGCTACAACAGTATCCACCAGATAATCAAAACGAGGATGTCCAATAATAGTATTTTTCATATGCAAAAAGTGTTATAAAAATGGTATGTAATAGATTGTTAATTTTTGTAGTGAAGAACGCTCTCAACCTGATACTTTTCCAGGGATTTTCTCGAAGGATGTGAAGCAAGATCCGCATCATCGAGAGAGATAAGTGAGAGGAGTTTCTCTACTTTTCCACCTACTTTTTCAATGAGAGAAGCTGCGGCAAGAAACGTCCCACCCGTTGCAAGGAGATCATCAACAATAACCACTTTCTTCCCTGCTTCTATAGCATCTTTTTGTATCTCGATACTATTGTCTCCATACTCGAGCGAGTAATCAGTTCCAATCGTTTCTCATGGGAGTTTTCACTTCTTACGAATCATGACAAATGGTTTCTCGAGAATATGTGCCACCATAGTTCCAAAGATAAATCCACGTGCATCGAGTCCAGCAATGATATCTGCATCCTTCGCTCGTCTTGCAAGCTCAAAACAGGCATAGCGGAGAGCATCTGGACTCGAGAGAAGCGGTGCAATATCTCGAAAGAGGATTCCAGGCTTTGGAAAATCAGGGTATACAGCTATATATGCTTGGAGTTCTATCTCTGGTAGATACGCCGCTATACGAGTCCGAAATTTGACGATAGAATCATCAACGACATAAGTCAATGATTCTTTCTTGATTCGTTCAAGGAGAATGCTTACCAGGCGAGAAAGATTCGCCAAGTAACTCGCTTCATCGAACGTATCACGAGTGTAACGTTTTCGTCGATTTGATACATCACGGAGCCAGAGAGGAAGCATCTTGTTGATACCTCACATTTCATTGGCGAGGGAACTATCGAGTGAGAGTTTGTCAATATCACCGAATCGACTGGTAACTGAGAGAATATTAATCAGGAGATCGCCCGCTTCCTTGATACTATTTGAACTATCATTTTGTTCGAGTGCTTCAGTGAATTCATAGGATTCTTGAACTGCTTTTAGGATGATGTCATCCATTGTAAGATGAGCATCAAACTCGAGTGAATGGTAAGTAGAGAGTGATTGAGAGAGTGACATAAAAAGAAATGGTGAGAAAGATTAATACGAATCATTATAGGATGCTGCGGAGACGTCATTGGGAATAGAGAATCGAATATTCGTTGTTCCTTCGTAGGATTCATTGTATCCTGGAAAATCTGATGTCACTGAGACATTTGTATATCCGAGAGCAAGAAGAAGGGATTTTATATCCTTATCAGGATCGCGACATACTTTTGCAGTCAGACAGAGATCTACCTTTCGTTCATATCCAGCGATGACTTCTCGAATCTTTGCATCGAGTGCATTTCGAGTTGATTCAGAAACCTTATGTTTCAAGGCCTCCAATCGTTCAAGCGGAGACATACTCGCAAGTTTCTCACTTGCTTCACGTGCTGTTATCATATGAGAGAGTGTTATGAAATAAGCACAGACACTGTAATCGAAATAAAAATTATTTATTAAAAATTACATTCATTTGTAATTTTCTTCTAAAATTATTAATTATTTATTGAGTAAATAGATAAAAATAATAGAATTTATATATGTAATTATTTGTTACAATATGGAAAAATATATACAACTCTTCGTGAAACTCGGAATACCAGAGAAAACAGCTCGCATCTACCTCACACTCCTCGAACATGGCACTCTCTCAATATCTGATATCTGTAGTAAATGAGAGCTTCATCGCCCTGAGGTATATAGAGCCCTTCCGCTTCTTGAGGAAGAGAAACTTATACAAGGCACTATAAAAGGAAAGCGCACTCTTTATCGAGCTCTCTCACCTATACGAATCGAGGAGTTGATTCGAGATTTTGAACGAAAAAATGTTCCTATACTATCAGAGCTTCAGCAGAAGTATGAGAATCTCTCGAGTGATATATCCGTCAGTTATCAAGAAGGGAAAAATGCTGTTACACGAGTGTTTGATGATATCATTGAAACCCTTCCAGAAAATAGTGTGTTCTATCGTGTGAGTGCAGAAGATGATGTAGAAATGGCGAATACCTATTTGCCAAAGGATTATCGTGAACGTCGTGATAAGAAATCCCTCGAACGATACGTTATTATGAGTTCAAAAGCAGCCCAAGCAAAGCTTCCTCGACTCGAGCGTGAACTCGTCGTCATACCACGAAGTGTCGATGAATTTGATGAAAATGTCTCAATGACCATCTATGGAAATAAAATTGCCTATATCGATTTTACTCACAAATCATCCATTATTATAGAGAATCCGATGATTGCAGAATTCCAGAAAAAACTCTTCAAACTCACCTATAAGTATCTAAAAAAATAATCCCCTTCCCGTATCTGAGATTATTTATACCACAACCTTCTGGCTCTCCATACCCTCAACTCCAAATGTCTTCTTGAATAAATCAATCCTTTCAGGAGAACCCATCGCTTTATTTGGATTGTCTGAGAGCTTTACACAAGAGGTCCATGTTCCATCTGTTCTCTGTACTGCATCTGGCTTTACTACTACTGAGAATGAACCAAATGGACCAAAATTTTCTTTCTCGCGAGGGAATAATCCTTTTGTATTATTGGTCAATCCTGTTCCCCAACCATACAGTAACATTCCTACCATTCAGGAACATTGCTCGGTAATATCACGAATAGAGATAGCATCAAGTCCATCACTTGGGATTCCTATCTTTTTGGATGGATCTTGTCCATTCGCAAGAAGGAACTGTACATATTCAGGAATAGCAATAATTGGATTCTTGGAATCAAAACGGGTACCAACATGCCCTTCGATAATATCACGTGGAGCATTTTTGTAGTAAAAACTAGTACCAAAAGTATCAGGAAGGAGAATAGCGAGTTCTGGAAAATGTGCCATCCATTGACGGTCAATATCGTACATCATAGCGATAATATCCTCTGGAGTATCTTGAAGAGCGGTCGGAATCATACGAAGTTCGTGTGCATTGGTACCACGAGGATTATTCTGCCCGAATTCACGAGCAAGCATCACATTCGAAGTTCCTAAACACTGATCTGGGAGTTCTCCCTGGAGTATCTCAAGTACTTGTCGATGAATATCAGTACTTGCTGCTCGGCGAGTTCCAAACTCTGAAAATAGAATACGTGGATCAGTTTTTATTGTATCAATATTAGTATAAAGCCGCCCCATGAGACTATTCATGATATGATGCCACTCCACATTGGTAATCTTCGCCTTCTTTGCATAAGAAGAAAGATAGAGACTATTCACTATCTTGAGTGCCAATATCTCCCACATCATAGAGGTTGCCCAACTGCCTTCAAAGGAAAGATTGTATCCACCTATCCCATCTGACTCAAGGAGATAATCAGGCAATCTGAATGTCTCAAGAAATGTGAGGGTCTCCTCTCGAAGAAATGGACGTCCACTTGCTCATGTCATACCACGAAGGTAGGAAATATCCGCAGGACTAACTCATACAATAGTCTGAGTAGCATCGAGCTGTGCACGAAGTTCTGCTTCTGGGATAACATTCGCGAGCTTCACATCTTGATTGCGTACTTTCATCTTCCATCTGACATTCAAGCTTGCATACTCTGGATGAGCCAAGACAAAATCAAGCATAAAAAACTTGTAGACATCGTTATTGAGGAGACTCTGCACTTCTGCCTCATCTCGAGCAGGTGCAAAGGAATTCTGGAGTGTGTATGGAAGTGACGTACGCATATGATTGAAAGGTTATATAATGTAATTATTACACTTATTCTAAAGGATGATTTTTACTCATGCTTCCTGAAAGAGTTTCAATGCTATCTTTTCTGTATCAGGAGCCACTGCTCTCATTCACGAGAGGATAGCGTTAATTCTATATTTTCATGTTCTGGCGAGATCAAGTACGGTATCTTTTACACAATAATCCGTTGCAAGTCCCACAATATCAATCTCCTCCACGGATGCATCTTCGAGAATTTTATCGAGAGATTTTCCACTCCCTTTTTCTACTCATGGAAATGCGCTATAAGGATGCTCTATTGCCTTGTCTCCCTTGATAACTACATAATCTACCATTGTGGAGTTAAATTCTGGATAGAATTCTGCTCATTCCGTTCATTTCTGACAGTGATCTGGCCACATGATTGCTCTTCATCACAATGTTTGGAGGTATACTATCAGTTCTTGTTTGGTGAATCCGGCTTTACTCGTAAGTCCTTGAGACCTATTCCAAGAGAGTACTTCTGGAAGAGTAATCCATGCACGAGGATCATTCGGTCCAACTACTGTAATCGATTGTTTTCCTATAAAATTTGATGCAAATGAAACGTTCCCTATGGGATGATCATCCTTCGATGCCACAACAATTCATCCTCTCATTCTTGTTTGTTCCATAAGAGAATTGATGTGTGAAGCTATGCTCTCTCCATCCTGAACATAGAGTTCATTGGTTGATTTGTTAGCAAATCAATTTTGGTAGTCCACTACCATACAAGCTTTTTTCATAGAGAAGAAAGTTATGATATAAGGGTGTAATTATTACACTTATTAAGTGAGAAAATATTTAAGCCATCTATTGGTCTTTCTTTTATTAAGTGTTGTATTTACACTTGTAAATATATGAAAAAATAATTTTCTGTCAAAAAGAAATTTTATTTTTTACACGTTATACCTGATTTTTTCTTTCTGTATCAGGAAATGATAGATACATTATCCACTCATTCCCCCGCCATCACGAAGTGAATAGATACAACCACAGTAATTCTGTCGGTAGATATCATGTTCACGGGTATATACAACTGAATTCTCAAATCCCCCACGCTTGCGGAATGGAATATCGAGAAACTCAATTCAAAATCGATTCGCATAATAATGACCAATCTTAAAGAGCTTTTCGAGGTCTTTTTTTGGACTCGTATTGAGTGAACTTGTATAGTATAGAATATTGAGTTTTTTTGCTATTTTCGCTGCCACATACATACGCATATCATAACAATTGGTACATTTTTCTCCTTTCTCTGGAGTGTCTTCGAACCCACGAATCCTTCGGAAAAAATGCTTCACATCATAGGCTCCCTTGATATACGGGATATTCTCGAGTTCACACACCCGAACAAATGCCTCATATCGCTTGTCATGCTCTTCTTTTGGTTGAATATTTGGATCATACCAAAAACAAATCACCTCATATTCATCTTGGAGATCAAGAATTGGCATCACAGCATCAGGTCAACAACAAATGTGAACAAGAACTTTTGGCTTCACATCTACGGGACGATAGAGTCGATTCTCGAGAATATATTGCGAAATTCTTTTCGAAAGTCCTGGGATAATATATTTCGGATTCCCTTCAAAGAGATATTTCAGCGTAGTATACTCTGGAATTATCTGACGAATCTCCGTACTTGAAACATCTGGAATATGTGAATCAGTGAATAGTTCAGAATTGAGAATTCAGAATCTGGAATAGAGAACATCCGAGCTTAACTCCGAGAATTCCTGAGCCTGGATTCTGAATTCTGGCTTCCTTGATTCTCCTCTTGGAACAAATAATTTTCGAATCTGTTTTGCCGCATATTGCTCCTCATCCCACTCTGGCATAGAGGTAATCGTATCAGTTCAAAAAACATGAACAATATCATCACCATATTGGGAACGAGCATAGACATCAACATCTCGTGTTATCATCTCATCTCGGAATGTATCGAGAAAATAATAATCCACCTCCACTCGAGCATTCTGTATCTCCTCTACAAAGATATCAATCATTGCCCTCCGATGACTATCAGTAGCAAAGTACGTCTTATCATCTCGTTTTCCTGATGGAATAATAATAATCTTTTCTGGACTCAGAAAATACAACAGCGCGCGGATGATAGCACTATGCCCTACATGAGGAGGATCAAATGCGGCACCAAAAATAAAAATCATGAAAAAAATTGTATCGATTTTGTCCCTGAATACAACCAAAAGATTATATGAAAATCCCTATGGTACCATCCTCTCGAGGATTATCGCCGTCGCCACTCAGGCATTGAGAGATTCTGCTTTTCAGATACGTGGAATAGTAATTTTTTCGGTAATAGAAGACTCAAGATATGGTCTGATACCATGCGACTCACTCCCGATAACCAAGCAACAATTCTGAGAATGGAATTCTTTGGATCGAATATTTTCACCGTCAAGATATGCTCCATAGATCTGCATACCAGATTGGGATGCAAGGAATTTTTCTAAATCCTGATACACGACCTGAACACGAGTCCATGAACCCATGGTTGCCATAATAGTTTTTGGATTATACACATCAACGGTATCCGGAGAACACACGATAGATTCGATTCCATACCAGTCTGCAATACGGATAATCGTTCCGAGGTTTCCTGGGTCATTGATACCATCGAGAATGAGTGTAATACCTCTTTTTCCTGACTTCTTGACATATTCGTTCATCCGAACCATGAGGAGTCCTGACGTATTAGAGGCGAGCGTTGACGCCTTTTCGAGATCTTTGTGGGAGACGATTTCGTGTGGTACTTTCTGGATCTGACGGGAAAATTCCTCTACAAAATCTTCTGTAAAAAAACCTTGGACAATATCCATCTTGGCTTCTATTGCTTCTAGTATCGACTTCTTTCATTCAACCAAAAAAATCCCGAGCTCTTTTCTCGTTTTCTTGTCCTGAAGATTGCGTGCAAGTTTGAGTGAATACATAGAGAGTTATTGTCACGTATCCATGGCAACGTTTGAGAGCCTGTCTGCTTCTTTGTTCTGTTCACGAGGAACATGAGTAAATACGATAATTCCATCCCACTTCCCAATAGCATCTTGTATTTCGAAGAAGATTTTTTTGAGTTCTGGGTTTTTGATTTTGTAGTTTCAGGAGAGTTGTTCGATAACCAGTTTGGAATCGGCACGGAGCTCTATCTCCGTTGCACCAAGCTCAATAGCGCGAGCAATACCGAGAAGGGCTGCCGTGTACTCGGCAATATTATTTGTCGCTATTCCGATGTATTTGAATCGTTTTTCCACCAATTTCCCATGTTCATCGGCAAGAAAAACCCCACATCATGCAGGGCCTGGATTGCCACGAGAACCACCATCTGTATAAGTTATAATTTTCATAGGAAAAATAGGAAAAGAAAGAAGGAAGAGGAAAAGAAATGAATTATAAACCAATCTATTCCTATTTCCTAGAATCTATTCCTCTTTTTTATACTAGCTCCTCAATCTTGAGAAATTGCGGAGTGAGGTAATAGATCATAGAAAGTGTTCCTGGAACGATATTTTTCCACTCTACTCCATCAGGAAGAGCAAGAACTGCTACGGCTCACTTTTTCATCGATGGAACCCCGTCACCAGTGAGGTATTGTGCAAAAAGTGTGAGATCATCATTGTGTCCAACCACCATCACCACATCAGCATCCTTTTTTGTTGTTTTTACGATAGTAAGATGAATTAGGTTTGCATTTCTTCCAACCGCTTGAACTCCATTATAGAGACTATCGAGATAATCAACCTTCTTAATATTGTACTGAGATGAAATTGATTCAGCTGTTTGCCTCGTACGTATTGCAGGACTAGAAATAATTCTATTTGGTTTTACTCCAATCAGTCTCAAGTACTTTGCCACAATCTGCGAAGAACTCTCCCCCTTCTCAGTAAGAGGTCTATCAAAATCTGATCACTGAAATTCCGTGACTTCTAGAGCCTTGGCATGACGAACGAGGATGATTTGTTTTCGTTTGGTGCTATGAAACATGGTTGTTTCTTTTGGGAGAATGTCCTCAAAAAAGAGAAACTCAAGAACGATCCTTCCGTCATGAAATGAAGTTTGAAAATACCTGTTGGGTGAGAAAAATTTTTATTACAAGAGCTTACGGAGAATGTAAGTGACTGAATAAAAATTTCTTCTGACAAAAGAAATTGCGGGATTATCTGCAAAAAAATTTTTGCTGATGAGACCGTATGCAAAGCTCGAAGTTTTTCAGAAATTCTATCGCTTATTATACAGAAAAACCCCGCCTGTAAAGCAAGGTTTTCGTATTGGACTTGCATTTCGCGAGGAAAAGTTTGTAATTCTACAAAATGGTGCCCCGAAATTTGCAAAAAAAAAAATGTGGCAGACTCAGTGTATTATATCTTAAAACAATCTGTATGAAAATTGATGTTCTCACCATTCTCTATGGAACTATTATTACTTTTACAACAACAATAGCTCTCCTTGCAATTATGCTTAAGTATCGTTCCAAGGTACTTCTTGAATTGATACTCACATACAAAAATTCATTCAATCTTGTACTCCATCCTGTACTAATCTATGTTTTTGTATTTGAAGTATCTATGATTATTTCCGATAATCTTCCCTCTGGAATATTCTCACTTTCTGGAACTCTTATCTGAGTATTTTCAGCGCTATTTATACTACAATGGCAACTAAAGAAAAGGCTTTTGAAAGAATGACTTGATGAAGAAAAGGCAAAAAAGCTTTCAGGAAGCTCTGTAAGTTATTACTTTTGGGGATGACTTCTCGTATATATGGCTATAATTGCAGTTCAAATTAGTCTTATACGGAATGATAAAACGAAGGAATCTTTCAATCCATCTACTCAAAATAATTCTTATAGCACGATAAGCAAAAATGCCACCGACCTTTTTGAGAAGAAACAAAAATGTAATGATCTTTTCAAAAGTCTTTCATGAAAAACTGGCACATGAGAACGTATAACTGAGGTATTTTACAGTAAAAAAATGGATTCATGCATAGTGTACAAAACCGAAGAAAATGGCGCATTCCGATTATATGACGGGCTTACAAATGAATACATTATCGGGACAGACATGAGCTCAGATGCAGCATGGATGGCGAGTCTTCAGAAGTTCAAAGCGAAAGCAATAGAGCTTAAGTCAGAATAAAGAATACTGCTGTATTTTATCTGAGCTATTTCTTAGGACTAAAAACCCCCCCTCTCGATTTTGAGAGGGGGTTTCAATAATAGAAACAGAGGGATGATAGAGTAAGATTTCCCCACTTCACTCGTACCTCGTTCGGTCGAAATGACAGAAACAAGAGCAGCAGAATGACAGAAGCAAAATCCCCCTATCCCCCTTTGACAAGGGGGAACCAAACCTTCCCTTGTTTCCATCTAGCAACCAATCTCTAATCTCTAGTCTCTGTCCCCTAGTCTCTAACCTCTAGTCCATATCCACTATTCCTCCTTCATACTCTCCACACCACTCACAATTTCTGAGACCTCTTTGGTAATCGCAGATTGACGAGCCTTGTTGTAGACGAGCGTGAGGGATGATGCCTTTTTGTTGGCACTATCCTTTGCATTTTTCATCGCTACCATACGAGCTGCATGCTCAGAAGCCTTTGATTCGAGGAGGGTCTCATGAATGACCGCATCGAGAATCATCGGGATAGTATATTCCATGATGGTCTCAACATTTGGTTCGATTGTATAGCTTGCATGCTTTTCTGTGGCAAAGATATCATTTCCAGTAACACGGAGAAGAAAATCCTCAATATACTTCTTATCTACTGGGAAAATAGTTTTCACCGTTGGAAGCTGAGTAATTGCAGAAACATAGTGATTGTATATGATAGAGACCTTCTCGTATTTTCCACTCTTCCAAGCATCAACGATAAAGCGGACAATACGTCGAGATTCCGCCGTTGTGAGAGGATCCTTCATCTCATCAGAGAAATCAGCCACGAGATTCTGTCCAGTACGGAGAATGAACTCACGAGCTCGCTTCCCTACCGTGATGTAATCATACTCTCGGGTGTATGGAGTATCCTTATCATCACGGATATATTCCGTTGTTTTTTTGAAAACATTCACATTGTATCCACCACAGAGTCACTTCTGAGAGGCTACCATGATGATGAGTTCACGAGTTGAATCTGGTTTTTTTGCAAAAACTCCAAGAACATCCTCTTCATGTGAAACACGTCCGAGGATTGAGAGTACCGCAAGAGCAAAAGGACGAAGTCCAAGAACGCTATCTTGAGCTTTTTTCATCTTCACTGTTGAGATGAGCTCCATTGCCTTGGTGATTTTCCCAGTATTTTTTACTGATTTGATTCGTGATTTAATTTCTTTTCAGCCAGCCATAGTTTTGAAGCATTAAAAGGTGTTGTCATTTCGAGTTCGCCCCTTCACAAAGGGTTGGATATAGCTATCATTATTTTCTATCGTTTTGTTTTACTTTTTTTGTGTAAAAAGTTCACCAAAGTTCTCAAGAAATGCTGAGAGATTTGTCTTGGTTTCATCAGAGAAGTCACGAGAATCACGAATAGAAGAAAGAATTTTTTCCTCACGATCGAGAGCGAGATAGAGGTCATGCTCATATTTTCCGATATCCTTCACGTCTATCTTATCGAGGTATCCGCTTGAACCCGAGAAAATGAGACAAACCTGTTTCTCGAATGGAACTGGAGCATATACTCCTTGCTTGAGAACCTCAACCATACGCTTTCCACGCTCAAGTTGCTTCTTGGTATCTGCATCGAGATCGGAGGCAAATTGTGCAAAGGCTTCAAGTTCACGATATTGAGCCAGAGAGAGCTTGAGGGTTCCGGCATTTTTCTTCATCGCCTTTGTCTGAGCAGATCCACCCACACGAGATACAGAGAGTCCAACGTTGATAGCTGGCTTGATACCCGCATTGAAGAGTCCTGACTCAAGAAATATCTGACCATCAGTAATAGAGATCACATTGGTTGGGATATATGCTGATACATCACCCGCCTGAGTCTCAATCACTGGAAGAGCAGTCATAGAACCAGCACCGAGCTCATCATTCAATTTCGCCGCACGCTCGAGGAGACGTGAGTGGAGGTAGAATACATCTCCAGGATACGCTTCACGTCCTGGTGGGCGACGAAGAAGGAGTGACATTTCACGGTAGGCATTCGCATGCTTGGTGAGATCATCATAGATAATGAGAGCATGTTCACCATTGAACATGAAGTATTCACCCATTGCCGCACCGGCATATGGAGCGAGCCACTGCATCGCTGCTGGAGATGATGCCCCAGCAGTAACGATAATAGTGTACTCCATAGCTCCTGCCTTGCGGAGCTCCTCAGCAATTGCTACTACCTTAGAATCCTTTTGTCCGATAGCCACATAGATACACTTAACTCCATTTCCTTTTTGATTGAGGATGGTATCGATGGCAATCTGTGTTTTTCCTGTCTGACGGTCACCGATGATGAGCTCACGTTGTCCGCGTCCGATAGGGACGAGTGCATCGATTGCCTTGATACCCGTTGCAAGTGGCTCGTGTACTGACTTACGACTCATCACACCGGTAGCAACTCGCTCTGCAGGATAGTATTCTACTGCTTTGATTTCTCCATGTCCATCGATGGGATTTCCGAGTGGATCCACTACACGTCCGAGCATCGCAGGACCAACAGGAATCTCAAGGATCTTTCCTGATGCCTCAGCAATCATGCCCTCATGGATAGTATTGAATCCTGAGAGGATTACGATACCAACATAGTGTTCTTCGAGGTTCATGGCAACTCCTCGAGCTCCAGACTCAAATGTTACTACTTCATTGTAGGCAACATTTTTGAGTCCAACTACCTTGGCGATACCATCACCGAGATACGAAACGACACCAGAATTTACACGTGCTGGGGAGAGGTCAGCGGAATCAATGCGAGCTTCGAGACTCTTGATGAGTTCTCCAGCGAGAGCAATAGGAGTTTGAGGCATAAGGAAAAAGTAATTAGAATTTAGTTTTTATGAAGGGGAGTTTTATTATAGGAAAAGGAAGGAGGAAGAGGAAAAGAAATGGCATCCATTCCTATTCCCTGTCCCTACTCCTATGTATGTGAAAGAAGATTTCTGAATTTTTCAAACGACACATCCATGAGATCATCACCATAGAAAATACGAATACCTCCCGTGAGTTTTGTATTCTCCACAAGGATAACCCTATCATCAAAGGTAGCCTCAGGAAAATATTCTCGAACGGCTGATTTTGCAAAAGCAGTAACCGTATCGAGAGCAAAACCTGGAGCGTATTGAACCGTCAAGGCAGGGGCTTCTGGATGTTTCTGATCCTGGAGCTTGGCGCGACCACCAATCTGACGAAGAGAAGTCTTGTAGTTTTTCATAACTCGAAGGGCCTCTGTGAGCTCGTCGAGAGAGTATGATGTGAGATCGAGAGAAGAATTCATGGATTCGATTATTTAGGGAAAGGAAAGAGGAAAAGGAAGAGAAATGAATTTTAATTCCAATCTATTCCTATTCCTTGTTCCTATTCCTGATTTAAAACTCAATGTTTTGTGCTGATTGCTTGATAAATGCGGCATTGGTATCATTTTTTCCAAAAAGTTTTTCGTTCATTTTGAGAGCAACATCTATAACGCGACCACGGAGTTCCTCCATAATCATTTTTCGTTCATGAGCAATATCAGCAAACCCCTTTGTTCGAGCAGCATCAGCATCTGAATGAGCTCTTGCTATGATTTCATGTGCTTCTTTATGAGCATTCTCCGTGATTTCAGCAGCAATCATCTTTGCATCCACTTTTGACTGATCAACAATATTGGCAGCCTGATTGTGTGCATCTTTGAGAATATTCTCATTCTTGGCAATTTGCTCTTCTAAGAGTTTTCGCTTTTTTGCTTCTTCATCAAGATACTTCATGTACGGAACAAAGAAAAAACGACGAAGTACGTAGGCAACAATCGCAAAATTGATACCCTGAATAATAAATGACCCGAGATCGAAAATTGTAGACATACGATAGTAAGATAGTTGAATGGTAGGGTTGGGAGGAACCTAGGAGAGAAAACTTTATGAGTTATTCTTGTCCTGCTCATCTACTCCATTATTTTACAAGAAAGAGTGCCGCAAACGCGAGAAGACCTGGAACCTCACAGAGAGCAATAGCAGTAAGCATCTTTGCGTTAATATCTCCAGAAACTGAAGGATTACGACCAATAGCCTGCATAGCACCCATACCGATAAGTCCGATACCGATTCCAGAACCAATAACACCAAGGAGAGCAAATGGAAGGAAATTCATACAATAAAAAGTAAAAAGATAGAAAAGTAGAAAAGAATTCTTGCGAGCCTGAGAGTACGGAGAGGAAGTATCCGATTGTATTTATCTCGTGTAGATTCTTTTTTCCTGAAGAACAGGCGGAAGGCTTCTAGGAAGAAGACTTCAAGTCTGGTATCCAAGAAGGAAAAGGAAGGAGGAAAAGGAAAAGAAATGAATTATAATTCCACTCTATTCCTATTCCTGAAACCTATTCCTAATGTTTATGCTCTGGTATCGACTCACGAATATAGAGGGATGAAAGCGTCATAAAGATATATGCCTGGAGAAATGCAACCAAGAGCTCGAAGAACCAGAATGGGAGAGCCAAGATACGAAATACTCCTGTATGAAGCGCTGGAATCATACTTCCCACATATACTACTACAGAGATAAGGATAGCTCCAACGAAAATGTTGAGAAAGAGACGCATCGAGAGTGAACCAATTCGGATAAATTCTCATGCAAAATGGAGCCAACCGATGAATACACTCACGATTTTTTCGGCAGTAGAATCTCCATGATAGTTCCAGAGATAGTGAGCATAGTGCTTCACAGGACCCTTGAGAGCGATGGCAGTCGCCTGAGCAATGAGTATCACGGTAAGAGAGAACACAAGAGTCGTAGAAAGATCAGAATACATCGGTCGGATATAGGCACCGAGCCAATTATGAGCCGATACAAGCACGAGCCAATCGAGTATGAGTCCAAAAATATTTCAAGAAAAAATCACTACCATGAGACCTCAGAGGAGCCATATATACTTACGAGCAATCTGCTGATTCCCCAGAAGAGAAGTGATATAGACAAAAATTCGATTCATGACATCGAGACCAAAGGCTTTTGTTCGAGGGAGTTTGTCTGTCTTGATAGCCACATAAAATGTAGCAATCAGGCAAAAAAATAGCGCCATAAATATCCACGTAGAGAGGATAACATTGGTTACTGGTATTCCAAATACAGTAAGCCCGTCAATAACCTCCCCTTTTGCTTGAGGGATATGTGGACCTGCATGCTCCGTAGTGGCATGAGTTTCAGTGGCAATATGCTCTCCACTAACACTAGCAGAGTCTGTCATTTCAGGTTTTTCGTGTTCAGTTGGTGTAGACATGGATGTTTTTCGTAAGAGAAAAATACGCGCGGATTATATAAAAACAGGGGTATTTTGCAAGTTTTTCTGCTTGTTTTTGCAATTCTAGAGAAAAAAGATTATAATGGTCATGTTAAAAATTAAAAGGATCTACTATTTAATAATCTTCCATATGAAAGTGTTATATCTTGCCATTTTTTCTTTATTTTTATTTTCTTCTTCACATGTAACATTTGCCGCAGATGAGACTTCATCAAATGTTCAGAAAATTCTTACTAGTGAAAAAGTTCCTGGGGCAACTTGTACTTGTGTAGTAGATGGTGCCTCTCTTCCTGAAGGTCAATCATGACCAACCATGTGAGAAGCAGCATGCGAAAATATTAAAACACGAAAATATATGTGTCTCGTTCCTCGTGGTCTTGCTGGATTTGAATCCATATTTGCTGAGATTGTCCGAACGATTGTCTTTATCGTTATGATTCTTGGGGTACTTGCTATCGTCTGACTCGGTATTGCATGGGCTTGGGCAGGAGGAGATGATGTGAAGATGAAATCCACTCTCAAAAATTGGGCATTCAATGTTATTATAGGACTTGTTATTCTTTTTATGTTCCGATACATTCTCACCTTCTTGGCTCCGTGGATATTCCAATAAAAAAACCTCCGAAATATTTCGGAGGTTTTTTGATACTGTAATTTTGAATGAAGTCCCGAAGGTCGGAAAAGAAATTTTTTTTGATTCCCGCTCCTGCAAGTTGATTCCTTTCTATTGTCCCAATATCACACAACCTGTCTTCTCGCTTGAGAGATCAGCATCCTTCATCTTGTATTTTGCAAGTGGAGTCGTCTCAGCAACTCCGAGAGAATGAGCAATCTCTTGAGCCGTATCACCGTAGGTCACGAGGAGTCGTGGCTCGATTTTTTCTACCACTTGATGCATGCTCTTCGCTCCAGGCATAACGAGCACATCAACACTTCCGAGAAAATCAAGTGCCTCAGGAGTGACATCAGAGATGAGACTTGGAACGTATGCTATCCAATACCCTTCAGTACGAAAGTGATAGAGTCTTTCGTCATTTCGGTCAAAAGCATACATGAGACATCCGCTTTTCTCATATTCACCAGGAAGATCAATATTGAGGCCATCTATCATGACGTTTTCAGGAGAGAGGATAATTTCTTTTTTTTCAGAATCAATGATGAGTCCATTATTTTTGAGAGTGAATTCCATAGTATGGGAAATGTTAGATTATAGTAACCAATGAAAGCAATAGTGATAGTTAGTAGCAATAGAATGGATTACTTTTATTGTTCTTTAACGGAAACAATGGAACCTTTCTATTGCTATCGCTATTTTCTATCGCTCATCTTTTACATAAAATGAATATTTTTTTCGATGAATCAAACGACATCTGGCTTGACGAAGACTCATCGGAGTTCTTCGATGGTAAACCATTTGTAGCCGATAAATCGCTCTTCTTTCTGAGGTTTTGGTTCAGATTTTCCGGTATATTTTACGAGGAAAAGGAATACATCCTTGTGAATCATAGGTGATCCCTCGATATGCGAAGCGATAAATGTATAGTTAATCTTGTTCATGAACTTGATGACATGAAGCTGGCCGATTGGGAGACCTGTTTCTTCGGATATCTCCCGTATCGCGGTCTCCATTGCCTTCTCATCTTCTTCAATATGTCACTTTGGGAGTACATATTCGAATCCTCATCTTGCCTTCCTGAAGGCGAGCATGAGTACCTCAAATTCAGATCATTTCTTCCTATACACAATACCGCCAGCACTCTTTTCATGGAGTTCTGTCATAAGTGTTTTTTATACTGAGATGAAGTATAGTCAAAAATCTGAGAAACACAAAAAAATCGATACAAGGAAAAGTTGCTTTTTCCCTATTTTTTCATATTCTGATGGCGAAATATGCTCTTCTCATTTCGACTGAAGTATAGTGGAATAGAACAATTCTGCTCTGAATTCTTTATGAGATACGTCCACTATTGGGTCTACATTATAGCAAATGAAAGCAATACCAAATTATTTTGCTTTTCCTTAGTTACTAACTTTTTCCTATCTCCATGCGATTTCGTATCAAAACAGAGACATTCCGTAAAGCTATCGAGGCGACGAGTCATGCTACCAGCACTGGCAACCTCACTCCCATCCTCGAGAATATCCTCCTCGATGCGCAATACAAGCGTCTCGTACTCACAGGAAATAATATGGAGATGGCCATTGAGTATATCATAGAAAAAGATGTTGATGTTGAGGCGGAAGGAAGATTTACTCTCTCATCCAAATTCCTTACTTCGTATATTGCCCTCGTTCAAGACAAAGAAATACTTGTAGAACTCGAAAAATGAGGAAGTGTTTCCTTTAAAACAAAAAGTAGTCAGACGAAGTTCAAGGGACTTGAGGCAGATAAGTTCCCAAGCATTCCAAGTGTTCCAATACTTTCTCCTCTCATCATCGATGCTTCTGACCTCAAATCCGCCATAGAGAAAACGATATTTTCCACTGCCAATGGAACCGTTCGTCCCACTCTCGCTGGTATCTACATGAGAAACAAGGAAGATTCTCTTCATTTTGCTTCCACTGATAGCTTCCGTCTCTCAGAGTTTCGTATTGCTACCGAGGAAAAATGAAATCAGAACCCGATTATCATCCCAGAAAGAGCCGCTGCTGAGCTCTCTCGGCTCATCAACGATGAAACAAAAAAAGTCGAAATCTATGCCTATGAATCTCAATTGCTCGTCATCATCTGACCGATTCGACTCACTTCACGACTCCTCTCTGGAAAATTTCCCGACTACGAAGCTTTTTTTCCAAGCGAATGGAAAAGCAAGTCCACGATTCTCCGAAGTGAATTTATCAATGCTCTCAAGCAAGCCAATCTCGTAGCAAGACAGAATAACTATAACACCAAGATTCGATCCAATCTCGAAGGCACTATAGAGATTTCTACTGGAGATACAGAAATAGGAGCCAGCAGTATCAGCATCTCTGGCTCGGTCGAGGGACAAGCAGACATCATCGGTATCAATAGTGAGTATCTCCTCCAGACACTCTCTGTAATTCGTGAGGACTATGTCAGTTTCGAATACAAGAATCCTCTCTCCCCGATTGTCATCAAATGAGTACCAGCAGATAATGGAAAACAATCCTATCGTCACCTTATCATGCCACTGAAAGTATAATTCCTATTTGCTCCGTCGTCCTCACGAAGGAAAGATTCAAGATAAGTCATACTCCCGAGAACGAATCCCCATGAAGTAGGACAACATTCGAGAAGGGGAGAAATCCTGCCCTGAATAGTGCCTCTTCGTCACTCGCGACTCAGGAAACAATCCAGCCACTAAAAGAATTCTTATTATTATCCTGGATTGCTTCGTTCCTCGCGATGACAGAAAACTCCAAATATCACTCAATATTTACTCATGCTTTCCCTCCTCAACTCGCTCCAATCCTCCGTTCTCTCTCATCTTCCTACTATTACGAGCGAAGAAGCTCTTATCAACTACCGCAATGATATCCTCGGGAAAAATGGTGAATTGACTGCTATCCTCAAAGGGCTCAAAGACCTCACTCCAGAGGAACGCTGAACCGTTGGAAAATGTGCCAATGAGCTCCGTGATATTATCACTGAAGCATTTGAAGCAGAGAAAAACCGAATCAAACAAGCAGCCATTGCTGCTCAGCTTGCGAATGAATGGGAAGATCTCACGGTTCCGATGAAGCAACAAAAAGGAAGCCTCCATCCTATCACACTCGTTCGCCAAGAAGTAGAGGATACATTTACAAGAATGGGATTTGACATCTATGAATCTATGGAAGTAACCACTGAGTATCTCAACTTTGATGCCGTAAATGTACCAAAGACTCATCCGGCTCGCGACATGCAAGATACCTTCTGGCTCGAAGGAACTGGTAATGTCCTCGCAACACAGACCTCCTGTATGCAAAACCTCATCATGCGAAACAATACTCCTCCAATTCGTGCCATCATCCCTGGTCGAGTTTTTCGCAACGAAGATGTTGATGCTACTCATGAGAATACCTTTTATCAGGTTGAAGGAATTGTGGTAGATAAAGGTATCGGCATGAGTCATCTCAAATTCACTATCACCGCAATGCTCTCTGACCTCTTCGGGAAAGAAGTAAAAATCCGTATGCGCCCTGGTTACTTCCCATTCGTCGAGCCAGGAGTTGAAGTAGATTTCTCTTGTCCATTCTGTGACGGAGATGGTTGTCGCATCTGCAAAAAATCCTGATGGATTGAATTCATGGGTGCCGGACTCATCCATCCAAACGTCATCCGCGAAGGAGGACTTGATCCAGAAGTGTATACTGGTTTTGCCTTTGGATTCGGTCTCAATCGTCTCGTGATGATCAAACATGGAATCCCCGACATGCGCTACTTCCAGAATCCAGATATCAGGTTTCTGAAACAATTCTAAAAATAAAAGACCTTACTTAGGTCTTTTTTTGTTATTGCGTAAGGCCATTATTGTCTCCAATTTCTGTCACAATACTCCATTAATATGGTCTATAGCATCACTTCCTGAGAGGAGTCAAGGTAATACATTATCACAAGAAAATATCCTTTTTTCCTTCTCCTTATCCAGATTCCCATGTTTATCAAGAGCCACATTCGCACTAACCATCTGTTCATTAACCTCCATGATGAAATAGAGAACTCCTTCAAAGCGAAAATACATTCATTTTCTAACGTTTCAAGTGTTTTGATTTCATCAGAAGATATCGGCATCTGTAACAGGATATGACTGAGTGTTTCGAAATGACATACGAGATAGAATATCTATATATTATATTCTTCTATTTTATCTTGTCAATTATAACAATAATAAAATAATCCTCACCAATTGGTGAGGATTATTTTATTTTCTTCCACCTTTGTTTTCTTGATATTGTTTCCCAAGACGATGCATCGCGGTATATTTGAGGAGCTCGTATTCAAGAGCAATGAGTTGATGTGGATCAGTCACTGTCCCACCTTCGGATCTGAATTCCTTGATAAGACGTTCTGCTTCTTTTTTCTGGGACTCAATATATTCAAGATCAGTGAGAGTATCATCTTTCTGTACCATATCAGCAACGATAACACACGTCTCTGGCGAGATATTGAGCACTCCCCCACCCGTTACGTAATCTGCTCAGTGGATTTTCCCTCCAATATAATAATCCACATTGAGAATACCAGGACGAATAGCTGAGAGGAGTGGCTCATGACCAGAGAGAACGGTGATTTCTCCATCCTCCGTCATAAGTCGGATTTTCTCGAATTTCTCTGCTTGGAGAATATTTCAGGATGCAGAAGTTATAGTGAGTTTCATAAATCGAGGAATAGATTTTAGGAATAGGAAAAGAAAGGTTTTTATTCTTGATTATATTTCTAAATCATCTTGGTAACAATGCGGATTACTTCATCGGAAAGTTCAAAAATTTCTTCTAACTCTTCCATGGTAACATATCAGAGGGACTCAGCAATATATAACTGAGTCTGAAGTTCTGTGCAAGATCAACGAGCAATAGAGAGAAATCGAGCATAATCAAGGTTTGTATTTCTTCATGATCACTCGGCAATATTCGAAGGAATAGAAATCACAGCCCGACGCATCTGATCAATAAGACAATATTGTTCTTCTTTTGGAAACTTTTTAGTAAGCTGATACGTAAGTTTTACCAAGAGTAGAGCCTTTTGCCATCAGATGAGATCTCTATAGTATCCAGGCATATTGATAAAAGTTCTATTCTAATTCCTTTTCCTTCTTTCTATTCCTTAGTTGTTCTCCTTCTCAAACGCTGCCCTCACATCATCAATACTTCCCTTGTACATAAAGAATCTTTCTGGAATAGTATCAACCTCTCCGGCAATGATAGACTTGAATCCACGAACCGTATCATCAAGTTTTGCATATACTCCTGGAGTTCCAGTAAACTGTTCTGCAACGAAGAATGGCTGAGAGAAGAAACGCTGAATCTTACGAGCACGGGATACGATGAGCTTGTCATCTTCAGAGAGCTCATCCATACCGAGGATGGCAATGATATCCTGAAGCTCCTTGTAACGCTGAAGAATACGCTGACACTCACGAGCCACATTGTAGTGCTCTTCACCTACTACCTTCGGAGAGAGAACCGTAGAAGTAGAGTCAAGTGGATCAACCGCAGGATAGATACCGAGTTCAGCAATCTGACGAGAGAGAACCACGGTTGAGTCAAGGTGAGCAAAGGTATTTGCTGGAGCCGGGTCAGTGAGGTCATCTGCTGGAACGTATACTGCCTGAACGGAAGTAATCGAACCATTTTTGGTTGATGCAATACGCTCTTGGAGAGTACCCATGTCTGTTGCGAGCGTTGGCTGGTACCCTACTGCTGATGGGATACGACCGAGGAGAGCAGAGATCTCAGAACCTGCTTGGGTAAAACGGAAAATATTATCAACGAAGAGGAGAACATCACGGTGCTCAACGTCACGGAAATACTCTGCCATCGTGAGACCAGTGAGGGCCACACGGGCACGAGGACCTGGAGCTTCGTTCATCTGTCCGAATACCATGGCTGTCTTGTCAATCACGCCTGAATCCTTCATTTCGTGATAGAGATCATTTCCTTCACGAGTACGTTCTCCCACTCCAGCAACCACAGAGTATCCTCCGTGCTCGCTCGCGATATTATGGATGAGTTCTTGCATGATTACGGTTTTTCCTACTCCGGCACCTCCGAAAAGACCTACCTTTCCTCCCTTGAGCATCGGACAGATGAGATCTACCACCTTGATACCTGTCTCGAATACTTCTGTCTTGGTAGAGAGTTCTTCAAATGTTGGGCTCTTACGGTGAATCGGATCTTTTCTCTCAATCACGGGAGCTTCGAGTTCATCAATCGGATCTCCGAGAACGTTGAACATACGTCCGAGAACTTTTTCACCTACTGGGATAGAGATAGGAGCACCCGTAGCAACTACGGTGAGTCCACGCTTCACTCCATCAACTGGATTCATGGCAATCGTTCGAACGATACCGTCACCGAGCTGTTGTTGCACCTCAAGAACGAGCTTGTTCGGAGCCCCTTGTACATCGAGTGCTTCATAGATTTCTGGAATATATCCATCATTGAATTCAACATCAATCACCACTCCAATAATTTTTGTAATGATACCTGTATGAGCCATATAGAAATTAGAGATTAGAGATTAGAAATTAGGAAGAGACAGGTGCGGACTTGCTATGCTTGCTAATCTGCCTCACCTCGCCAACCTCGCTAATAATACGCGCGGATTATATAAAAAGGAGCGAGAAATGCAAAGGTTTTTTCATTTCTCATTCGAGAGGTTCTCATTCTAGAGAACAAAATGAATCATTTGCGGTTGAATATTTGCTCATATTACAAATATTTGGTATAATAGGAGAAATAATAATCAGAAAATATGCAATTCGCACGAACCAAACTCATAGAATCCATCAATTCCCTCCTCTCTGAAGAAACAACGGGGCAATATATTGCCATTGTAGCAGCAAGAGGAATGGGAAAATCAACATTTCTCAACCTTCTCCAAGACTCAGGAACTCTTGATGCTGAATCTACCACTGCTCTCTCCTATGAGGATATAGAAAGCTGAACCCAATCCCCTCTCCCAGATACGATTGATACCGTCGTCATCGATGGTGATATTACGGTTGATTTTTCTACTATTCGTACATTTATTGAATCATATCAATCCATTACTACCGTACTCTTCTCATCAGAACACTCTGTCGATGATGCAGAAGTGACGAATTTTATCCTCCCAGGAATCTCCTTCCGAGAATATAGTGAGGCAAATGGGTTTGCTATCAATGTGGGTGACATCATGAACTGAACAGCAGATATCGACGGACTCAATGTTCAGAAAGATGCCTATATTCATCTCGGACAATACCCGAAAAATCTCCTTGATCCAGAGCATATTTCTGTTGAT
Organism: Candidatus Altimarinota bacterium; assembly: GCA_041909865.1. Lineage (GTDB taxonomy): Bacteria > Patescibacteriota > Gracilibacteria > BD1-5 > UBA2023 > JABFSX01. Next base: position 44,025 of record JAYRRZ010000070.1, read on the forward strand.
TTCTCAGAAAAAATATCAGTAATGGTTCAAGAACTGTTCAAAAAAGAAGAAAATGATTTTATGGAATTCATCCGTATCGTTGCCATGTGAACGGGGGATCTCTTCAAGGAAGAACGCATCGCCAAACTCATGAATATCTCTCGTCGCAAGGTACGAAAATATACCGAGATTATTCTCCGTCACGGTCTCGTCCATGCTATCGGACCATATGTCCTCAATACTGACACTGAACTCTCTCGTCATGTGAAGCTCTATTGGAATGATCTCTCATACCTCAATTCTGCTCTCTGAGTCATGTATTATCAGGGCATCACCAAACAAGGCGTCATCGAGAACTTCATCCTCCTGGAACTCGAACGCAAGCTCTCGAGCACCCACGATATCCGATTCTATCGCAAAAAATCTGGAGCCGAGATACAATTCCTCCTCGAAAACAAAACCACGAGAAAACTCACCCCTATCGAGGTGCGCATCGGGAATAATACGGCCATCTCCCAGGCCATGAAGAGCTTCGATGAATCGTACAATCAGTTCGTCGAAAACTATATGATATTCGATGAGAGTGAGACAGGACAGAAGACGCTGAATGAAAAAAATGTCATCATCCTTCCCCACGTCGCGATATAACTAAAACCTCCCAAAATTTTGGGAGGTTTTTTTGTATTAGCTCTTGGTTGAGCCTGAGATGGTCTGGGATTCGCTCGTTGGACGACTCATGGCGTCATAGGCATAGCTCGTGATGATACCCTCGGAAGTGGTACCAGTCGAGAGGAGATCCCACGGAGTGTAGGTGGAAGTCTTGGTATAGTTGTCACCATCGGTGGCAGTGAGGATGCGACCATAGGCCGTGGTGGTGA
>JAYRRZ010000071.1:0-1250 GCA_041909865.1 Candidatus Altimarinota bacterium
ATCAATACTTCCAACCAGAGAGGTACCATTTAATGCAACACTAAATTGAACATTCCCCGCATTTCCAACCCCAGTCGAATAAAAGAATCCATTACTTGAAAGTGGATACAGTGTAAAATTGGGAAGTACCAAAGCTACCGCCGCGGCTACAACTCCCACTCATGAAAAAATTCCTAACCAAAAAAGAAAGACGTTCTTTTTTTGCATATAGAAAAAGATAAAAGAGTAATTGTGTTAATTTTACGAAAATATTTACGAAATGGAAATGTTTTCAAAAAAATCTCACAAGAACTGGTGAGATTTTTGAACAATCATAGTGCGACTGGTCGAGGAAGTCAGAACCGCACTTACGAATCAAGAGAATATCCCGTATATCCCGAAACTGAATTAGAGTCTCTTACTCAAATCTTGCAGGAAGTATCTCCTCAAGTGCTCTCTTGATATCTGGCATAATTGTTTCAAATGAACTTCAAGTATTGATATAGTGTTTTCCTTCCATAGGTTTTGCATTCCTCATATTTTCCAATGTTTCATCGAATTCATGCATTCCAGGTACTACAATTCCTTGTGTTTCAAGTTCTTGTCCAAATTGTGCTACATGGGAAGTTTCAAGAAAAATAACAGGTGTTTTTGAGTGATAAATTTCTTTTTCCTCCGGCTCAGGAAAGATAGCTGTTTCCATCCATGGTACGACTGCAGCAGCAGTATGTGGATCTATTCCATGATTGAGATTATATCCGAAATGCTTGATGGCTGCAGTTCTACTTTCATTAGTAGAAGAATAGGAAGTAAATACGCTCTGGATTCTTCTGAGAGTCTCAGGATCAACTTGGAAATATCCATTTTTTGCGAGATCATCGTACCAGCCCTTTACTCTATCTGCATCCCCATCAACCATATCAAAAAGCATTCTCTCAAAGTTTGAACTCTTTGCTATATCCATGCTTGGAGCATTTGTCACTTCGACAAAATCCTTTCCATCCTTCTTTGGTGGCTCATACCGACCCGTCTGGAAGAATTTATGAAGCATGTCATTTTCATTGGTAGCGACGACAATCTTTTTGATAGGAAGCCTCATCTTTTTTGCATAGTATCCAGCAAGAGCATCTCCAAAATTTCCTGATGGTACGGAAAATACTACTTCTTCACCGACTGGATGTCCATGATGAAGATTGAGTTGGGCATATGCTCGGAAGTAATACACTACCTGAGCAAGTATACGAGCGATATTGATAGAGTTAAATGAAGTG
>JAYRRZ010000072.1:0-23274 GCA_041909865.1 Candidatus Altimarinota bacterium
TGCGATGTCGAGCTTGGCGGTTGGGATGGCTATACCGATACCAATATTTCCTCCACTACCATAGATCCAGTTACCGATAGAGAGTTGATTATTTGCTGATGTTGATGGAACCAGAGCATTGTAACCAATAGCGATGTTGTTGGAACCAGAGGTGATACCAGATCCAGCAAGATAACCGAGAGCGGTGTTGTAGTTTCCAGAGATATTGGAGTAGAGTGCCTGATATCCATTCGCGATGTTGTAGTTTCCAGAGATATTGGAGTAGAGTGCATACGATCCATTGGCAGCATTAGAGTTACCTGTGGTATTATTTAAAAGAGCCTGGAATCCGTCTGCAGTATTGTTAGTACCTATAGTATTGGAACTCAGAGCCTGAATACCATTTGCAGTATTATACGCTCAAGTTGTATTAGCAAAAAGAGCAGAATATCCATTCGCAGTGTTCCAATATCCAGTTGTGTTGGAATGAAGAGCACCGTACCCATTCGCAGTATTTTCCCATCCAGTAGTGTTGGAGTAGAGGGCATTATTTCCATTTGCAACGTTCTCATATCCGGACGTGTTGGAGTAGAGAGCACCTTGTCCATTCGCAGTATTTTTGTATCCACTCGTATTCTTGCTGAGTGCGCCATTTCCTACTGCCACATTCTGATATCCAGTAGAGGCAGTACCAGTGGTTCCATAGAGAGCCTGGTATCCGATAGCCACATTGTCGTAGGCAGTATTCGCGGCGGCAGTACCAGAACCTCCGTAGAGTGCCTGGTATCCGATAGCTGTGTTGGGCTGGGTACCACCGTTGGCAACTATCTGGTAGGCTGCCTGATGGCCAAATGCGGAATGACTGGAGCCTATCGTGTTGAATCCAAGAGCATAATATCCATTGGCGGAATTATAGTTTCCTGTGGTGTTGGAGTAGAGGGCATAGTTTCCATTTGCGGTGTTAGATTGTCAAGTAGTATTAAATAGAAGAGTCTGATATCACATGGCAGTATTACTATCCCCTGTAGTATTAAAGTACAGGGCATTTCCCCCATTTGCTGTGTTATAATTTCCTATTGTATTAAGAGATAATGCATTTTTTCCATTGGCGGTATTATCGTGTCCTGTGGTGTTGGAGAAGAGAGTAAAATATCCATTGGCTGTATTGGAGTCTCCTGTGGTGTTGGAGAAGAGAGATTGATACCCATTGGCAGTATTTCTATATCCTGTGGTGTTGGAGCGGAGAGCATTATTTCCTACTGCTACATTCTGATATCCAGTAGAGGCAATATTGGTGGTTCCATAGAGTGCTTGGTATCCGATAGCCACATTGTCGTAGGCAGTATTTGCTGCGGCAGTACCAGAACCTCCGTAGAGAGCCTCAGTTCCGATAGCAGTGTTGGGAGTAGTGCCACCATCAGAGACTATCTGGTAGGCAGCTCGATATCCAAAGGCGGAATGATTGGAACCTCAGGAGTTGAACCAGAGAGACTGCGCTCCATTCGCAGTATTGTAGTTTCCAGTGGTGTCGGTGTAGAGGGCACCTGCTCCATTCGCAGTATTATTTTGTCCAGTGGTATTAGCACGAAGAGCATCTGATCCATAGGCAGCGTTGTTGCTTCCAGTGATGTTGGAGTAGAGGGCCTGGTATCCATTTGCGGTGTTGTAGTTTCCAGTGGTGTTGGAAAGGAGAGTATATGCCCCATTCGCGGTGTTCCAGCCTCCAGTGGTGTTGGTGGAGAGAGCACTGGCTCCATTTGCGGTGTTTTGGTTTCCAGTGGTGTTGGCTCGGAGAGCAGACGCTCCATTCGCGGTGTTAGAGCTTCCACCAGTATTGGAGAGGAGAGACTCGTGTCCATTCGCGGTGTTAGAGCTTCCATTGATGTTGGAGTAGAGGGCACTTACTCCAATCGCGGTGTTGTAAGTTCCAGTGGTATTTGCTTGGAGAGCATTGACTCACCAAGAGGTATTACCGAGGATAGAATTCAGCCACCCAGCACGTACATTGTTTCTCTTGAATATCACATCCATATTATCAGAGGTACCGATGTAGTTGGTACCAGAACTGGTACCAGTATTACCAGTGAGTTGCCATCCTCCTCCAGATGCTGCAGCCCATCGAGCATTACCAGAGGCGTCAGAAGTGAGGACATAGTTGTTGACTGCACCTGAAGAGATACGAATACCTTGGAATGAACCAGTTCCAGCAACATCGAGCTTGTAGGCTGGAGCGGAGGTGCCGATACCAACATTGGCTCCAGCACCGAGGATGAGACTATTGGACTGTGACACTTGTGCCCCATATCCGATAGCAGTAGCATTGGTGAGGCCATTGACCGTCGCTGTCGCGAGCCCACCGACAAAGGTACTGGTAGAGACACTCGTGATACCAACTCCAGCACTCGCGCCGAGGGCAGTATTGGTATCGCCACTCGTGAGAGATACGAGCGCGCTATCACCGACAGCAGTATTGTAGAGTCCATTGTTAATACCCTGGAGAGCTATAGTTCCGAGGGCAGTATTGTAGTTACCAATCGTGTTAAAGTAGAGTGTATGAGTACCAACGGCAGTATTGCGATACCCCGAAGTATTGTTCGCGAGTGTATGGGAACCGAGAGCAGTATTCTGATATCCAGTCGTATTGGAGTTGAGTGCTGAGAAACCAAGGGCAGTACTATAATCCACGCCCCCTGGCATACCTACTCAAGACGAAGTGAGGAAAGTGAGGATATTGGTAGTTCCCCCAAAGACACCGAAGTTAAGGGCCGTGCCAACACTAGCACCGTTCCCGATGATAAACTTCTGGTCTGCCGTCACACGAGCCGCTTCAGTATTGTTGGTTCGGATTACGAGATCTGTAGCATCCGTCGTTCCGAGGAAGTTGGTGATAGCATTCGTTCCTCCATTTCCTACGAGATTCCAGCCAGCAGATGATGAAACAGCGATACAGACAGGCTTCCCATAGTTAGCAGCAATAATATTTCCAGTATTAAAACCTGCTATGGCCTGCCCTATCGGACAAACGCCACTCACATCATTGCCCGTAACGATATTCCTGAAATAATCAGAAAAAATACCACCCGTCGAGTACCCAGTAGGGGTTGGCGGAGTGGCAGAAAAAGCGTTCAAGGAAGCAAAAACAGACAATATTCCGAGGAAAACAACGGAGAGAAATCTCTGGTTACCCATAAGTGAGAAGTGAGAAGTACTAAAATATTCATCGGATTTTACGGATATGAAAGGGAAAGTCTACTATTTAGAGAAAATTGAAATGACATTTTCTCAATATATGTTGTACAAAAAAAGTATCCAATTTTTTGGATACTTTGATGAATTTTGATTCCTAACGGCGCTCAGCGATGATGATGTCCTCGATGAATAGGAAATCTGTATCTGAAATTGGTTATGCATGGCAATATTCTTGTTTTCTTGTTTTGATAGCCTGCAAAGCCTCATGAGCATGGAGCTCAATAGAGGCATCAAGAAACTCATGACATTCGTCAAGAGTGTAATATGTTGTTTGATTTTTTTGTTCCATAGAACAAGAAAAGAAGATAAATTTAAAACGCATTATAATGAATTTTTTTTAATCCTAATCGAGAATTATTTTTAGTTTGGTGGAGATGAATTATCTGTCAAACACTTTCGAGACTTGGAATTTTTTGGTTTCATTGTTTCTGAAAATGGTTAAGAAATAAAGTAAGGTTCAGTATATTGAGGAAGTTACGGATGTAAAGACATCTACTTAAGTATAAAATAAATTGTTTTTCTTCCATTTCTTTGCTTCTGAATCAGGCCCTTCTCTATCAAATCACTAATATCCTGTAAGGCTGTCGGATAAGAAATATGATGCGCTCGTTGATGGTCACTGAGAGAAATTGATCTACTTATATCTTGATCGAAGAATTCCATGAGTGATAATTGTCTTTCATTCAACCCTAACGGTCTATATTTTTCAGTAATATTCTTTTTGTATTTATTCTTTAATTTAAAATTTGTTTGGAAATCCCGTATGGCAATTTCCATTTTCTCAAGATTATATTTAATAAAATATGTTATATTAAAATCATCTTGTTCTGACCATAGAAATGCATCTCGATAAGCATTCTTTGATTTACGAATAACTGTAGAAATTGGAATAAATGGTATAAGTGAGTACCCTTGTTTCATGAGATACCAATAAAACAATGCTCGAGCTGTTCGACCATTTCCATCACAAAATGGATGAAGATATCAAATCCAGAAATGAATAACTATTCAACGCAACACGGGATGTATAAATGGGGTACTCTCCTTATAGTCCGCCTCAAAGAAAGCTACCAGTTCATGTATTGCAGGAAGTAAAACACTTTCCTTAGGGGGAATATGAAGAATAGAATTATCTGTTCCATCTTGGACAATAATATCATCCGCATCAATTCGAAATCGTCATGATTTCCCTGCATCATCCAAAGTATGTTCTGTAAGAATTTTCTGCATTTCCAAGAGAGTTTCTATAGAAAGTTCCCGTCATTCGTCAACCCAATTCTGCAAGAGTTCCATCATGCGATAATTGTTCACGATCATGTATTCAGACGATGTTTTTGGCTCAGTTCATTTCATAAGCAATGCCTTTGCCTGTTCTCTTGTTTCTACTGCACCTTCAATCTGAGATGATGCAATAGCCTCATCCTGAAGTCATCTAATAAAAAATTCCTTTCTCTTAGATTCAGTCCAATCCACATCGGTAAATAACGTGGCTCCCATATTATGATCTATGGTATGTAACAACGATTCAAATGAACTGAGTTTCTGGAAAATGAAGACATTCTCTCAGCTTGAATCTATTATTGGAGTTTTAATGCCAAAAAATGCACGTCTCATAAACTGACGCACATACCATGCTTCATTAGCTGAAATAGATTTTCATTGATATTCTTTATTAAATTTCTCACGAAAGCTAAACCAATTATCATAAATATCGGTCTCCGGAAATATTCCATCAGAAATTGCCTTATGAAATAAGCTATTTACATCATCAACTTCCTTTCTTGGAATATCAATTCTTTTATACTCCATATAGACTGTATAAAATTACTATAAAGATACAATAAAGAGTTTATAGTAAAAATAAGGGAAAGCAAGTATTTATATAAAATTACTATAAAGATATAATAAAGAGTTTATAGTAATGTTGCAATATCGAAAAAATAACCCCAATTTCTTGGAGTTATTTTCGCTTTATGTTCAGTAAAATTACTTATTTCAAATGTAAAGTCTTTACAAATGAAACAATGGTGGAGATGGCGAGAATTGCACTCGCGTCGAAAAAGGTACACCGGACGCATCTACTTTTCATAGTCCTATTCTGATATGTGGAGAGAATAGAGAATGGACAAAAACCTCTCTTCAAAGAAAAACTTCTGTATTCCCTCTTCACTAAGCCTCTCATGAAGGTGAAGGGAAAACTTGGAAATATGATATTCCCCTACAAGTTTCGGGAAATAAAATGAGTAGCAGGCCATCTGGCACTCATGTCTAGGACAAGGCTACACTCATTGAGCGATTAGGCAGCAACGAGAGCTGGTGCAGAGAATGCACGAGCGAGTTTTTGAAGTGGACTAGCACTTATTGTGTTCCTCTTTGATAACGGGGCGAGGAGCCCCGAAAAAGCACGTACGATATACAAATCTTTTCCTCGAATTCTATATCATCCCCGAGAATATTAAAGTACAAGAACCCTGGAATTATAGGGAAAATAATGGAAATAGCAAAGGATTCTGAATAATCGATACTTTGCCATCATCATGAAGCAATCTAGTTCCCTGTCATTGCGAGGTACGAAGCAATCCAGCAATATATTATGTATTTACCGAATTAGCACCATATTTTCCTTGCGATGACGACTGAAACAAATTTTGCTTCTTTCTTTTTGTGGGTTTTTCGTATTTGTCGGCGATGATTTCAAAAAAAGAAGAAAGCGGCAAGTAGGGGTTCGGGGGGAATTATTGGTTTCTGTTTTGCTTCTTTATTTTTGTGAATTTTGCTTTTTCTGTCGACGAAGTTTTCGTAAGAATTGCAACGCTTCTGAATTTTGCAATTTTAGAAAATGAGTCGGAAACAGAATGCAAAACGAGCAAACTGGAAAGAAGAAGCTTTTGGTACTTTTCAATTATGAAAAGAACAGGGAGGTTTTATAGAGGAAATCCTGGATCCTTCGTTTCACTCAGAATGACGAAGTACTGAGTTTCTGCCAGAGCCTATGATCTGTGGATATAGGAATGACAAGAAAACAAAAAGAAACTCCCGGAAAATCCAATATCCGGGAATAAACACGAGATGAGGGGGGGATTAGCGGGAATGGAGTGTGGCGAGGACAACTTTTGCGGTAGCAGATGCAAGATTTCACTCGATGACAGCGATGCCATTCGGGAGACGAGAGTAGGCTCGACTCGTATCTGCAGGATGATGTTGTTCGATATCTTCGATAGTTGCATCTGGGTAAAAAGAAACTTTTACCTGAGAATCACTATAGACTGATCCACTTGCTGTGGTCTTGATTGATACCGTATCAATCCCTGATGATGTCTGGTTCTGGTATGTATCCCCTGGATTGGCATGGAATCCGTATCAGAATTCATTGTTCCAGTATGGAACCGATATCCGTGTCGGCCTTTGCTCATTGAGAGGTATCTGGACATTTTCGGAAACAAAGCTACCAGAAGAGAGATAGATGCCAGAGAGAACCAAGAGGGTAAAGATAGCCTGCAACCATTCAACTCCATACCTACTTTTTCCCCTATGATGAATATGAGGTTTCATATCTTTACAAAAAGAACATAGTAATTATAACATATAAATTATATGAAGTCAATTATTTTTAAATCTTTTTATTATTTGTCAAATATGTATTTTCTAAAAAGTGGATATTTCTCATTTATTGGCTATATTAGATAGCATCTTACCTTTGTCATTCTCGGCACGAGAATCTGTATTATAAAACATATCAGAAAGAGATTCTCCTATCTGAGAATGACAAATCTTTATCTGCATAAATCTATATTACTTACAACCATGTCTCTCCATCTCTACAACACTCTCACTCGAACCACCGAACGATTCAAGCCCCTCAGACAAGACGAAGTCAAAGTATACTATTGTGGACCGACGCCCTATAATTTTGCTCATATTGGGAATCTCAGAGCCTATCTTTTTGAGGATTTTGTAATTCGCACGCTCCGATTCCTCGGTTACAAGGTACGCACTGTGATGAATATCACTGATATTGATGACAAGACGATTCGTGATAGTCAGAAAAGCGAAAAAACACTAAAAGAATTCACAGAATTCTATACACAAGAATTCCTCACTGATCTTGAGAAGCTCAATATCGTTCCGGCAGACACTATCGCTCCAATCTCTGGACTTATTCCCGAGATGAAAAAACTCATCCAATGACTCCTCGACAAGGGATTTGCCTACCTCGCCGAAGACGGTAGTATCTATTATCGCGTAGAAAAATTCAAAAAATACGGTGAACTCGCTCGCCTCGATATGAGTGGTATGAAATCGAGTGTCCGCATCAACAATGATGAATACGACAAAGATAATGTTGCTGACTTTGCTCTCTGGAAAGCCTATGATGAAGCAGATGATGGGTCAAACTGGTGGGAAATAGAGGTATCTATTCCCGTCATTGCGAGGAACGAAGCAATCCAGAAACAAAACAATGACCCCTCTTCTTGACTGGATCGCCGCACTTCGCTCGCGATGACAGAAAGCATCAAAATCAAATGAAGGCCAGGTTGGCATATCGAATGTAGTGCCTGCAACTACCGATTCTTCGGAGAACAGATTGATATTCATATGGGCGGAATTGACAACCTCTTCCCTCACCACCAAAACGAAGTAGCCCAGACAGAGGCATTCACGGGAAAACAATTTGCAAAATACTGGATGCACGGTGGTCACCTCCTCGTGGATAACAAGAAGATGGCCAAGAGTGCAGGGAATTTTTATACTCTTCGTGATGTTGTCGAGAAAATGAGGAAAAACAGTGAATTAGGGGTTCGGGGGGAAGGCACTGTCTGAACGGAGATGAAAACAGGGAATCTAAAGAGCGAAGCGAGTATCGAGTGAGTTTGACTTCCCCTCGAGACTTTTGGTACTTTTGGTCACAAAAGTACGGAAGTCAGTGTCTGAAAAAATGAAAGAAATATCTACCGATGATTCCGTCTCATGGCACTCCAGAACCAATACCGTGAGAATTTTAACTTTACCTTCGAGAGATTACAAGCATCAATCAATACTATACGGGGTATAGATGAAATGATGAAGAGACTGGGACGATATAGGGATTCATTTGAGACTGAGAATACCGAGAGGACTGCTCGAGGAAAACTCAAATTCCATGAAGTATCTCCAGAGTTCCGAGACAATCAACAGTACTTCATGCAGTCTTTTGTCGAGAGACTAGAAGATGATTTTGATACTGTTGGGGGTATAACAATATTTTTTGATTTCCAATCCTATATCAATAGTGGTATCGATAATCAACTCTTCTCTCTCGAAGAATCCAAATCTCTCATCCAACTCATGAAGAGTTGGGATGAGGTGCTCGGAATCCTCGACTTCGATCTCCTCGATAAAAGTGAGGTAATTCCGAAAGAAATCGAAGCGCTCGCCGTTGCCCGCATGGAAGCAAAGATACAGAAGAACTGGGCAGAAGCGGATACGATTCGTGATGAGCTCGAAAGACTCGGATGGCGAATGATCGACGAAGTGGGAGGAAAATGGAGAGTGGAGAAGGTGTAATATCAGACTTGAGAGCCTCATGTTTACGAATTCAAGAGAAAAATAATTTGCTTTACGAATAAAACTGATTACAAATATAGCATGTTCATAAAAAAGATTACACAGCGTCGCCGCCGAAACACTCTCTTTGAGAGTTCTTTTCGGACATTGTAAGATACAATACTCTTAACGAAATCCGAAATCAGCTCTCAAAAGGAGCTGTTTTTATTTTTTATCTATTTGTTTTTGGGGAACAAGTCGGTATTGCCTTCTCTGGTTGACTCGATGTATTTACTCTCTAATTTAATAAATATGGAAAATCTCTTCTCTATTGCCGATGTTTCAAAAGAAACCCTTGAACACATCTTTTCGCTGAGTAGTAGATACTATTTTCCTACCAAGCAGCTCCAAGGGAAAAATATCGTTTTTGCTTTTGCAAAACCATCACTCAGGACCAAGATTGCGACAGAAGTAGCCATCAGCCAACTTGGGGGCAATGTTATCCATATTGAACCTGATGTTTTTTATGGTGGCAAGGTATTTTCTGTTGAATCAGAACAAAAACTAAATACTGGTCGAGAAGATATCAAAGACACGGTAAAAAATATCAGCGAATGGTGTGATGCTCTCTTCGCAAGAGTATTTTCCCACCAAACTCTCTTGGATATTCACTCATATACGGATGAGTTAAAAATCGTGAATGCCCTCTCTGATGAACATCATCCTATGCAAGCAATAACTGACCTATTTACCATGCGAGAGCTTTTCTGAAGTGGAAAAATGTCTGTAACTTTTGTTGGAGATTCGAACAATGTTGCCTTTTCCCTTGCGGAAATACTGCTCAAATTCGGACATGAAGTGCGAATTGCAAGTCCTGAAAAGTATTCATTTGACACTGCAAAACAACACTATCTCAAAACATTAGCAAATACAGAAAATGGAACTATCTCATTTCTCCATAATCCTATCGAAGCAGTAAAATGAGCTGATTTTATCTATGCTGATACCTTTGTATCTATGGGAGAAGAGTGAGTCTTTGATGAGAAAATAAAGCATTTTAATGGGTATCAAGTGAATCAAGCTCTTATGGATCATACAGGAAAAGAAAGTTATTTTATGCATTGTCTTCCTGCTCATCGAGGTATCGAGGTGACTGATGATGTCATGGATAGTACACACTCTCTCATCTATCAACAAGCTCGCAATAGGATGGTGACGGCTCGTGGCGTATTTCTCACGCTCTTCAATATCTAGTTAGGATTCCATGACGCTAAACCTAGCAAACCTGAAGCAATCTCATGAATGGATATAAGCGTACTCTCCAAATGACAAAAAGCATCTTGCTCAGCAAATATACTCTCTGGTCGAGTATCATCGATAGTATGACGCTCGTGATAGAAAATGTCCAGTTTTATGAGAAAAATCTCAAAAATACCATAACTCCAAAACTCTCTGCAACCGATAAAGTCTACAAACAAGCATGATAGGAGAGAGCTTCAGGGACGCATACAAGAAAGTGAAGATGAGTTTGTAGACAAAAACTCGATTTCCAAGCTTTTTTCCCTATAATCCCCCTATGCAAAACATCCAATCACTCATCAGCACTAGCATCAAGTCCCTCTACAACATAGACTTCATTCCTGAGATCTCCCCCGCCCCGAAGCCAGAACTCGGAGAGTACTGTATTGGCGTATTCCAGCTTGCGAAACCACTCAGCAAAGCTCCGAATCAGATTGCTACAGAACTCGCAACCGAGCTCACGAAACATACAGAAACCTTTACGTCTGCCAACTCTATTGGTGGATATGTAAACTTTTTCCTCACGGACTCGGTATGGCTTTCTCTTTTTGCTAACCTAAACCAACCCACCAACCCACCAACCCACCAACCCACTGTTGTTGTCGACTACATCGGTGCAAATATTGGGAAGCCCCTCCATATCTGACATCTCTGTACTCCATCAATTGGTCAATCGATTATAAACGTTTACCGACATCTTGGATATCATGTTATTGGAGACACTCATGTCTGAGATTGGGGACTTTTTGGGAAACTCATCGCTGCACACAAGCGATACGGTACTCCCGACGGACTCGAGAAAAAGTGAGTTGAATACCTCTTAGAGCTCTATATAGATATCACTGCGCGAGCTGAACAAGACCCGGAAGTCGAGCAATATTGTCGTGACGAATTCAAGAAACTCTCGGAATGAGATGGAGAAAGCATGAAACTCTGGGGAGAATTCACAAGTGTTTCTTTGAAGTCCATGAATAAAATACTCGAACTTATTCATGTGCTTCCAGATTATGATATTGGAGAATCATTTTATGAAAATCTACCGCTCCCAAAAATTGGCAATCAGCCACCTCTCAAGTATGATATGAACAGTATCGTGACTGAGTTACTCGAGAAGAAAATCGCAACAAAAAATGAAGACGGCAGCGTAGCTGTAATTTTCCCTGAGGAAACAAAACTCCCTTCCGTTGTCATACAGAAGAAAAATGGAACAAACCTCTATCTCACTGCTGATGTATGTGCGATAAAATACCGACTCAACAATGGTTGGAATCCGAGTAAAATCATCTATTCCGTAGATCTCCGACAGCAACTTCACTTCAAGCAATGTTTTGAGATATGCCGAATGGCTGGATGGACAGAAAATGTGGAACTTTTCCATGCTGGGAATGGGCATATTTCCCTTCCTGATGGTGCAATGAGTACAAGAAAAGGGAATATTATCCGTCTTGAAGATTTGGTAAATGAAGCATTTGAACGTACCAAAGAAATTCTCGAAGAAAAATGAAGAACATGAGAAAAATCTCTTCGAGATGAAGATATCCGAGAAATTGCTGTATGAGCAATAAAGTATTCTTATCTCATGCAAGATAGGGAGCGTAACATTGTTTTTGACTGGGACAAAGCCCTCAACTTCGAGGGAAACTCTGGACCGTATATCCAGTATGCGTATGTCCGTGCGAAGAAGATTCTTCCCGTCATTGCGATGAAGGAAGCAATCCAGGAAATAAATATTGATTCCTCTTCTTGATTGGATTGCCGCGCTTCGCTCGCGATGACAGACACCATCAAACTCTCTTCATACGACAAATCTCTCATCCAATCTCTCGCGCGATTCGACGAGATGGTTATGAAAACTGCAACTTCTTACAAACCTCATCATCTGGCTCTCTTTGCGTATGAGCTCGCAGTAACGTTCAATGGATTCTATGTTCACACCCCAAAGATCCTCGAAGAATCAGATGAGAACGTGAAGAATTTCCGCCTTTCACTGGTAACAAAAACCGTCGAAATCCTCAAAGAATCCTTTGAGCTGCTTGGCATCAGGATGCCGATTGAGATGTAGTAGAATCTATCAGATTTTAAGTTGCCTTAAACTACTTGAGTATACTTTCCTCAACTTATATTGTAATCATGTGATTATATGAGAAAGAAATGGATAGTTTTGAGCATCATTGGCCTCATGGGAATTGGTGGAGGATATTACTATTATTCGAAAAGCATCTCAAGCGTTACAAATAAGGGTTTTACCATGAATCAATCAACCATGGTCGAAACATGATCAATACGAACTGTTGTGAAGGCCACAGGAAAAATCTATCCGGTTCAAGAATCTACCATTTCTTTTGCTAAGCAAGGAACTGTAACAAAGGTCTATAAAAAAGTCTGAGACAGCGTAAAAAAGGATGATGTAATTGCAGAAATCGATGCCAGAAGTGCCTACATGGATCTCAAAAATGCAGAGATATCTCTCTCAAACGCACAGAATAAATACAGTGAACTCGTAAATGGTGGACTAGAAGCAGAGAAACTCAAATCAGCAAATACTCTCTCTGACTCAGAGGCACAACTCGCACTCCTCGAGAAGCAATATGCCAATCTCCTCACGGAACGTGATAATGCTATCAAGAATGCAGAGACAACTATCACCTCACTCCAAACAAGCCTCGAAATCGCCAAATGAGAACTCGAATATGTAGAAAAAAATATCTCAACGGATACCACCGCAAATAACCTAGAGAAGGATGTTTCCAATGCTTATACAAACATTGAGCAGATTTATCAATTGCTCCCAGATTATCTCAAACAAATCAAGGATTCATCGCTCATCGAAGACAAGACTAATCCAAAGTATGGAGACCTTGGAGCAAAGGATAATGGAATCAAGGCAAGTATAGAATATCTCTATACCACTGCTAGTACACAGAAAACCGAGTTCGAAAGTAGTTTTACAGCCCTAAAACAAAATACCACATCCGTAACACAACTTCTTGCCACTCTCACAAAAGCGAAAACTATATTGGCAACACTTAACAATCTCAGCACCCTGATTGTTGCTGAATATCGAGCCTCCAATGAGAGTATATATATTCCAAACACTCTCATCACAAGCACTGTATCTGAAATGCAAGCACTCTCTAGCACGCTCTCAAGCAAACTCTCAGGAGTAACGAGTACTATTGCAACACTCAAAGGATATGGGGATGATGAAATACAAGAACTCTCAGATAAAAATACACTCCTCTCGAAGAAGGCTGCTGTAAAGACAGTGCAGAATAATCTTACCAAATCCGAACAAGAACTCAGTACCGCCAAGACATCATATGAGGCAAAGATACTCTCTGCTCAACAAGGAATAACTTCAGCACGAAACTCTATAAAAATCAATCAAATCAATCACTCTACCACTGTCGGGATAGGAGCAAAATCTGAACTCACAAGCGCATCCAATTCTGTACAATCTGCCAAGCTCTCGCTCGAAAAAACAAGACTTGCTCTCAAAGAGTATCAGATTATCGCAAATTTTGATGGAATTATTAGTGACATTCCATGGGTAATTGGTGATACTGCCTCAACGAATGAAGGAATCTCTATCCAGAATACTAATGCATATGAGATAGATGTCTCACTTGATCAAGCAGACGTTGTGAAAGTGAAGGCATGAATGCCAGTCAATATTACTCTCGATGCCTATGCTGACTTGGTGCTTACAGGTAGTGTATCATCTGTCAGCTCGACTCCAACCGAGTCTTCAAGCGTCATTTCCTATACAGCAAAAATATTCTTGGGGAATGTGGAAAAAGAGATATTTTCTCAGATGAGTGCTACGGTAGAAATTGTCACCACTGAACGAAACAATATACTCATGATCTCTAGCTCAGCGACCAAATCTGAGAAATGAAAAACATATGTGGAAGTACTCAATGGCATGTGACCAAATGCAACCGCCACAAAAACAGAAGTCGAACTCGGAGTAAGTGACAATGGAAAAATAGAAGTACTCTCATGACTCACTCTTGGGCAAAGACTAAAACTCTCAACATCGTGAAGCGATCAGAAAACAAGTACAGGAAATAAAACCAATTCTACCACTTCAACACGATCTTCTCAAAATTTTGGTGGTGGCATGGGAGTTCCTCCTGGATTTTAGGGAAACACGGAAAAATGCCATAAATGCGCAAAAACGAGAAGTTCGAGAAAGAAAAATTTTTTCGAAAGGAGCTTACTAACTTACTAATGCGTAAGTGAATGAGAAATAAATTTTTATGACGATGAAATTCGAAGTTTTTCCGCGTTTCCTTAGTATGTATCAATAGCTATGTTAGAACTCAGAAATATCACACGATCCTACATCATCTGAAATGAAGTTTTCGAGGTACTCAGAGATATCAATCTCACCATCAATGATGGGGAGTTTGTGGCTATCATGGGACCATCAGGAAGTGGGAAATCTACTCTTATGAATATCATCGGTCTTCTCGATAAACCAAGTGGTGGAACATACTTTCTCGATGGAATTGATACGAGTAAATTCTCTGACAATGACGAGGCTGAGTTTCGTGGGAAAAAGGTTGGCTTCATTTTTCAATGATATAATCTCATCCCGAGACTCTCTGCACTTGAACAAGTCATGCTACCACTTGAGTACCAAAATATCGCGAGAGGTAAGGCAGAAAAGATAGCAAGAGAAGCACTTATTCGAGTCTGACTTGCTGAAAAAATCCAAAGCAAACCAACTGAACTCTCTGGATGACAACAGCAACGAGTAGCTATTGCAAGAGCGATTGTCTGATCTCCCTCGGTACTCCTTGCTGATGAACCAACTGGAGCTCTCGACTCAAAAACATGAGAAGAAGTCCTCGATATATTCAGGTCACTTCACGAAGAATGACGAACCGTCATACTTATCACCCATGATGCCAATGTCGGGAAAAAAGCAAAACGCATGATACGAATCCTTGATGGAGCCATTGTAAAGGAGTAATTATTTCTCTATGAACATTTTTAGAACTGCTGCATCCTCGATAAAAAATATGATGGCAAATAAGCTAAGGGCATGACTTTCGAGTCTTGGAATTATCATAGGTGTATTCTCTGTTGTGGTACTCCTTGCTGTGGGGGAATGAGCGCAATCAAAGATTGTTTCCCAGATTGAATCCCTTGGAACCAACCTCCTCACTATCAGTCCTGGATCCAGAAATTCAGGAAATGTTCGCAGCATCGGATGAAGTAATCGAAATATATTCCTCATGGAGCACGTCTCACTCATAAAGAGTCTCAGTGGAGTGGCAGAAGTTGCCCCGATTATCCAATGATCCAAACAAGTAATCTACAAAACATCGAATACAAACTCGAGTATTTATTGAGTTACGCCCGCATATGAAACAGTCCGAAATATCACCGTTGAGCAATGAAGTTTTATTACTGGTAAAGACTATTTAGCGAGAAATAAAGTAGCGGTTCTCTGATCAACCGTTGTTGAGAATGTATTTGGCAATGAGGACCCAATAGGAAAGACTATTCGAATCGAGAATACACTTTTTACAGTAGTATGAGTAATCAAATCCAAAGGAACAAGTGGCATGAGTAATCAAGACAATGTCATCTATATTCCTCTTTCGACCGCACAAATTACTATCAGTTGATCTCCATATCTCTCCAGCATCTATATTTCAGTAGCAAGCGCGGATATCATGACTGAAACACAGAATACCATACAAGAAGCACTCCTCAAATCCCTCGGAAAAACAACCGATACTCAGAATTTCACAATACAAAATCAGGCTGATATGCTTGATTCTATGAGTAGCATCACGGAGACACTCAAGGCATTTCTTGCAGGAATTGCTGCCATATCACTTATCGTATGAGGTATCGGTGTGATGAATATCCTCCTGGTAACCGTCTCAGAGAGAACCAAGGAAATCGGTATACGAAAAGCTATCGGAGCGAAGAGTTGGGATATAATTGAGCAATTTCTCGTTGAATCAGTAATTCTGACTGTAGCGTGAGGAATTATCGGCATCATGCTATCATATGGCATTGTTACCCTCATCAATAAGCTCTTCTCGAGTAGTATCTCCGCGGTAATTACTAATTTTCACCTTATCCTTGCGCTCTCTTTTTCTATTGGAATCTGACTCTTCTTTGGGATTTTCCCTGCTTACAAGGCTGCAAAAATGAGACCAATTGACGCTCTTAGGTCTGAATAATCTCCTACTTGCATTTTGGAGGGATTTTTCTATACTGATAGCATGCGTCGATTTTTGCAATACATAACAATTTTTCTCATTTTTCTCGGAGAAAGTGTTTTTGCTGCTGACATTCCATTTACTGATGTGCGCCCAAGTGATCCCTACTACAAAGCAGTAAAGACTCTCTATAATAATCGAATTATTTCCGATGATGGGAGTCATTTATTTCGGCCGAATGAAGCTATGTCTCGAGATTTTTATGTTGCTCTCTCTGTCTCCGTTGGGTGTAAAAAATGTGAGACTCCATGAGTGGATGATATTGTACGATACCAGTCCTCTCCTTTTGTTGATTTGGCAAAAACAAATCCCCAATATTACTGTATCTCCTATGCGAAAGATCTCGGTATTACACAATGATACACCCCTGACTCAACCGGAAAAGCATATTGTGAAAATGGTATTTGATACGATACGCCGCCATTTTGTGGGGATAATAAAATTTCTCGAATTGAGTGAGTTGCCATCCTTCTGCGAAGAGCTAATCTCTGGAATGACACCCTGAATACAAACAATACTGATACCTCTATAAGAATCCCTGATGTTACCCCATATTGGTATGGGTATGCAAAAAAAGGAATTGAAGCCTGATTCCTCTTCCAATGAAGCGATGGCTCAGTAAAACCCGATGAAAAAATCTCACGAGGAGAATTTGCTATCATGGCAGAGAAAACTCTTGCCTACACCCAATGTAATCTGAATTCATCAGAAAGCACCATCGAATCTTCAATTTCTATAATTGATTCCAATGGGAAACCAAGAAACTCTACGAGTTTTCGGTCTTCCGAAGCATTTTCGATGGTTCCTGTTACAAGCTCATGAACGTGGGGATATTCCTGGACTGCCTTGAATCCATCAACAGGACAAGAAATCACCTTGAATGAGAAGACATTTCCTAGTTCGATGATTTCTGATTGATCATGGATTATTCGACTTGATGTCATAAATCTTACCACAAAAAAGATAGAGAGCACTGCCTACTCAACGATAAATATCGGGGATACTACTGGGAAATATAATGGAAGTATCCTTATCCGTGATGCAAATGGGACGATACAAGATGGAAAGTCATTTACACCTGGATCATCACTCATACTCTCTCCAAAAGAGAGTAATCCAGCCTATTCTTATTCATGGGAGGTACGCAATAACACAACAGGAAAGACTCGATACGGAAGTGGCACAAATTACGACATATCAGATCTCTCTGAAGGCAGTTGGACTCTTACTCTCATCACTCGAGATGGAAGCGGAAAAATAATCGGAACTGTCGTGCGTCATATCACCATAGAATCCGACAATGCAAAAAAATCAGACAATACCAAGAATGGTTCTGATAAACAACAACCACCGTCTATAACCATAACTGCAAATCCCCTCAATACGTACCCAGGAAAGACCCTTACTTTTACCTGAATAACGAGTAACTGAGCGACCAATTCCATCAAATACTCTTGGGATTTTTGAGATTGAACCAAAAGTACGAGTGGTCCATCTTCATCTCACTCATATACTACTCCTGGTATATATCCTGTTACTCTGACCGTATATGACACGGTAACTGGACTATCATCTCAATCGAGTATCACGGTACGTGTTGGAGGAGAAAAAGATAGTGATAATGACGGTATATCTGACTCTGACGACTTATGTCCTCTCGTACGAGGAGATTCCTGAAATAAGTGATGTCCCCTATTAAAAACTTTTGGAAAAAATAATAAATGATCCACTTCCGCAGTTCTCGGAAATAATACATGCCTAACCGGGAAAAAAGAGCAAACCTGAGTAGCGGTCGGAAGTGTAACGTGTAATATCTGTCCTTGCAAGAATAGTGCAACCGTCCTTGCACCCATCCAATCTTGTGATGTCGTATTCCCTGCTATTCTCTCCCCAGATGGAACAAAGGTATATTCTCGATGAAGTTTCTATATTGTACCGTAGTATCTATGACTATCTTCTTTCGTTCACTTCGTGCCCAACATATACGGAAAGGAGAATCAAAAGAACTGATGAGGCTCCCTGGAAATGACTGGAATAGTCTTCAGGAATATTCTCAAGAAGATGATGCCAAGAATATATTTTGGAGGAAATCAACAGGAGAGCGGATATACACACGAGAACGACGAGATTCTGGGTCATTCCGGTTATATTCAATTTTTTATGAAGAATCTGGCGATGAGTTCTATTCACCAGAAAACCCAGTCTCCCGAACCATGTTTTACCACACGATTGAAAAACTCCTTTCAAGAAATGCCAAGATTGGATGACATGCATACAAAGAAATACTCCAATGAAAAGACTTCTGAGTCATAAAACCCCGATGATCTCTCATTTTTATAGTTTCGAGTAATCTGGAAAAATCCGTTTCTGAACAAATACGGATTCTCGTACAACACAATGATGTAATCTTCCTTCATATACTCCACCCATTTGAGATGAATTCATGAGAAAATATTCTCTTTCATGGGAAAAAACTTGATACCAATGTATATGGGAAAGCATTTATGACGAGAAAAAAAGAAATTCAAAAATCCGTCATATATACCGGAGCAAGTTATGTAGAAATCGAAACCAATGATGATTTTGAGAAAAAGATGAATTACTTTTTTAAACATCGATTTCATAATGGATAACAATCTTCTCCATCTCGCATATCTTCATCATATTGGCTTTACTCACAAGGATCTGAAGCATCTTTTTGAGACTTGAGAAAAGTATGTAGAATTTTTTTGAAAAGTTGCTAAAAAATGAGTGGACATGCCCTGGATATCTCCAGAACGGAGAGGAAAAATCATAGACAACATACGGAATCTTGATACCGAATCAATACAGAGAATCATAGATGAAAAGCAGATTGATATCATAACCATACAGGATTCACGATATCCTCTCAGACTCAAAACCATAAAACGTGCCCCCTATCTTCTCTATGTCAGAGGAAACCTCCAAGAAACTCCCCTCATGCTCGGAGTAGTCTGATCGAGACACAGTACGAACTATGGGAAAAAAGTATTGGACCATACTATTCCTGATATTATCAGAATGGGAGGAACCATCATAAGTGGCTGAGCCCACGGGATTGACGCCATCTCTCACGAAATTACCCTCGCAGAAAAAGGATACACCATCTCTGTTTTCTGATGTGGGATTGATATATATTATCCCGCGAGAAATACTCAGCTCTTTGATCGTATCCTAGCAGGAGGAGGAGCTATTGTTTCAATATTCCCTATTGGAACACAGCCAGAACCATTTTATTTCCCCATCAGAAATGAAATTGTTGCCGCACTTTCAGACGGAATCATCATCCCAGAAGCTGGGAAGAAAAGCGGAACCCTCATAACCGCAAATCTTGCCCTCGAACATGGACGCGATGTTTTTGCAGTCCCATGAGATATTTTCCGAGAAACGAGCCAGTGAACCAATATGCTCATTGCTACTGGTCAGGCAAAATGTATCCAGAACTCAATCGGTATACTGGAAGAATACTTCCCAAATATGACTCAGAATGTTCCCTCCTTTGAAGAGAAGAGAGAATTCGGTACTCCTGAACAAAAAGAAATATACCAAGCCATAGAAAAATGATACCATACCCCAGATAGCATCTGACAGAATACCGAACTTGGCGTTGATAGTATCATGGTAGGCCTTGCCCTTCTTGAAATGGATGGACATATCTCCCTTTCGGCTTGATGAATCTATCAAATCGCATAATATCCTCCTTATTACCCTCACCTCTCTATCAGTATGTCACTCCCTATTGTTGTACGAGCCTTTGTATTTGATTCTGAATGAAGAATTCTCCTGACTCAACACAAGAAGAATACTCCTTGGGTTCTTCCTTGAGGTCATGTAGAATCATGAGAGTCTCTCCATGATGCTCTTGTACGAGAACTCCATGAAGAATTCTGAATTACTATCAGTTTTTTTGAGATGGATCACGATGAAATCCTGCACCATAAATGAAAAAAACTACATCATTTCCCACTCCCTATCTCAATATATGAGCTTCACTACCAGAACTCTGAATGAAAAGATAAATCCCGAATAGAGTATGTATTTCTCACAGAAACGACCGATACAATAACCAGAACTCAAACAGCTGAAATTGCTTGATATACTTGGTTTGAGGCGGATGATATCCTTATGATGAAGCCAAATATTGAAACTTATGATTTTATCATAGAAATGCTTGAAAAAATCCTTGGAGAAGATATCGATGAATAATTTTGAAATGCTCAATAATTGTGATATATTAATAGAAGTTGCTCCATAAAAATATTGCTATGCCACTCTGACACATTCTCTCCAAAAACATCGTCTCGCTCGCAAAATATTCAAAGGTCTGTCTTGTTGGATGATGAACTGGATGACACGTACTCCCGATAGTCTCTCTCATCCATCAACATACCGATTTCAAGATTGAATACTTCTGGATTGGCGGTGGACATTCTCTTGAGGAGGAAGAGGCAAAAAGAGAGGGTATCCGATTTTTTCGAATATCTACACTCAAGCTTTCTAGTATATTCTCACCTTTTATCATCCTCTACCCATTCATCACGTTTATTGGTATATTTCAGGCAAGGAAAGTAATCCTTGTTGAAAATCCTGATATTGTATTCTCAAAATGATGACCTGGATCACTCTCAGTCGGAATTGCTGCATGGCTCCTCATGAAACCACTTTGGATTCATGAGTCAGATAGTGTTCCTGGATTATCCAATAGGATTCTTGGGACTATCTTTGCTGAGAAAATATTTCTTGGCTTTTCCACAACAACAAAGTTTTTCCCTTCATCAAAGTGTATTGTATCATGACAATTGCTCAACCCCGCTCTCGTACAACCGCCGAAGAATTTCCGATATTGGAAAACAACAAAAAGTCATGTACTCGTACTATGCGGAAGTCAGTGATCGAGGAATATTTTTCGTGCCATAGCAAATCAATGTCGTGGCGTCGATGTGGAATGGATTGTTGTGCTCTGAAAGCTCAATACAGAAGCAAGAGGACGATTTCATAAATTTAGAAATATTACTCTCTATGACTGGGTTGATCCTCATACACTCTGATCGATACTTCGAGGTTGTGACCTCGCTATCACACGATGAAGTGCGAATACTCTTGCAGAGTTAGATGAATTTAATGTCCGAAAACTCATCATTCCTCTTCCATGGAGTGCCGGAAATCATCAATACCACAATGCTAAGTGGTATGAGGAGCTCAGAAAAGATATTGTTCTCGAGGAGATGGATATCGATAGACTCAGTATCATTCTTGCAAAAACCCTCTCTGCTGATATTATTGATCAAAGTATGGAGAGAAATATGGATTTTCTCAAGTAATTATACACTCTCTCAGCACAACACCCAACCATCAAGTTGGGTGATTTTTGTGCGAATGATATCTCCCGTGGACACAGAAGACTCAAGTGGAATATATACTTCCCGAAAATTCTTTGTGCGACCAACCCAACCATCAAACTTCCCTTTTCACGAAATGAGTATATCTTCTTCTCTTCCCAGAAGCATCTCTGCACGATTTTTGATAGATTCTCCTAAGATATCATTGAGGATGGTCCATCGACGAGTCTTCTCATCGGAAGATATATCATCTTCGTATTGTTGATCAGCAATCGTTCCAGATCGTGGAGAATATCGAGCAATATACGCAAAATCAAATTGAATTTCCTCCATGGCGCGAATCGTTTCCTGAAACTCTTCTTCTGTCTCGCCAGGAAATCCAACAATGATGTCTGTCGAGATGGCAAAGGTACAATCTCGTGAACGAAGATACTCTACTTGTGTCCGAAAATCATGATAGGTATGCTTTCGATTCATACGTCTCAGCACCGTATCTGATCAGGACTGGAGAGCAAAGTGAAGATAATTACACATTTTCGGGAGTTCAAAATGAGCATCCAATATATCTCGAGTCATATCGTGTGGATTGGAGCTCGTGAAACGGATACGCTCGAGTCAATCAATACTATTAAGCTCGTTCAGTAACGCACGAAACGGGGTAGTAATATCTTTATTTACCCACGTTAATTCGAGGGGATTCCAGAGTTTTGCATGAGTTTCTTTTCCATAACTATTCACATTCTGACCAAGTAATGTGATTTCTTTGGTTCCATTCCTTACCACTTCACGAGCTTCTATCACAATCTCAGACTGTGGTCGACTCAATTCTCTTCCGCGAGTATGTGGAACAATACAATAGGTACAAAAATTATCACACCCTGTCTGAATAATAATATTGGCACTCGCAGGATTTTCTTGAAGCTGCTTTACCTGAAGGTACTCATTGAATTTTGCATCGTTTCCAATGTTTTCTCCGCTCAACGTAGAGAGTATCTTTGTGAGAAACGATACTTCCTCAATTCGGAAAACAAAGTCTATTAATGGAGACCGAAGAAATAAGCTATCATCATAGTTCAAGAGGGATTTTGCATCATCGAGGAACGTAATATCGGTAGCCCCTTTTCTCTTATATCCATCATACAAATCTCATGATTCATCCCGTAAGTATCGCTTGGCAATGCCTGTCTTTCGAACCATACAACCAGTAATCCCAAAAACAGGAGGCTTGGTTTGGTTTTTTTTGTGATAGCGACTCACTTCGTTCATAAATCCAAATACCTTATCTTCTCATTTTTGTCTCACGGAACATGTATTCATGAGCACAATATCTGCCTTGGTTGGATCTATCACTTTTCGGATTCCAGCAGAAGTGAGAATCATGGTAATTTTCTCGCTATCAGCATAATTCATCTGACATCAAAATGTTTTTAGATAGAAGGTTTTCACGGTTTAATGATGGGGGGATAAAGTTTTGCACATGGGAATGTTGGCAAGTGTATCGGTAAAGTGATTTTTTTCAACTTTTCCTCCGTGCAAAAAACGTGAACAAGGTATAAGAAAAATGATTGAAATACTAGGAGAAAATCCGTATAATGCCGACATACAAATATCAAAAA
>JAYRRZ010000073.1:0-3004 GCA_041909865.1 Candidatus Altimarinota bacterium
ACTTGCGAGTATTGAGACAATAAGAAGTGATATAATCAGTGTTTTTGGATGGTTCGATTTTGGATATTGAGAAGTTGCTTCTTCGGTTTCCAGATTTGGATGTCGCATAAAAAGTTATAGTAAAAAATATAATAATTGGTTTCTCGTGGATTTAACACCCACTATTTTCATTGGCACTACATGGAGTAAAGATACTGGTATTTGATCCACTAAAGGTTCATGGTTCATTTCAAGATGAAATATACTCCTCTACTTTGGTATTTTTCCATTCAAGTTCATGATTCCAACTTTCCCAATCATATCGCCATTCGTTCCATCAGATACCAAGATGTTTCACATAGATACCATTTTCTGTGAGCATTTTTCCTATTTTTCTTCCTGTCATACAAGGAATGCTATAGCAATAGACAACAATTTCTTTGTCTTTTGGAAGTTTTTGAAACTCTCCAACAATACGATTGACTTCATCATATGCTGACTCATCAGGGTTCTTATATGCAGGAATATTTATTGCTCCTACAATATGTGAAGTTTGGTATTCTTCGTTACTTCGGAGATCTACCAAGATTTTCTTCTGTTTTCATTGCATAATATCCTTTCGGATACTATGAGGACTGACATGAACATAATTTTCAGTATCGTAGAAGTCTTTTATTTTTGCTTCTTTCGATTGAGGAATATATCATCCATAGTATGCTCATCCAAAGATGGTAAGGATAGTTATATTTATCAATACAGAAAGAAAGAGTATTTTTTTCATAATTTTATGAGTATTAAGAATAAGGGTTAGTTATATTTTTATAGTCTATCATCAGGGTATTCATTCATATTTTCCCTATTAAAGAAGATTGTATCTTGAAAAACAGGGATGATAAAAATCCCAAAAATGAATATATAAAAATCAATATACTTACTCCTAGAGTAGCAATCTCACTGTCTCTATAAAAAAGAGACTTTGTTTATCAATATGGGCTACAACCTTTTTTTCTATAACCTCCCTATTTTCCGAATAATCCCAATCAAAGACTGTTTTTATGAAAAGAGATGGTATGAATTTATACGATTCTTCTTGTGTATATTGAAGAGTGGTTCAAGATTGTATCTTATCATTATGATTATCTGTACAGCAATGATCGACGGGAGGTGTTGCATTGTTTCAGAGATAGGTATGCAATACCTCTATACAACCAAAAATACTTCCAAAAAGGAATACATGAATAACGAGAAGATAAGAAAGAAGTCTTGAAATCATCTGTGGTATTATATTGTGGTGTTGGTTGAGAAAAGATTATAGAAGAAGGGTATGGAAAAGCAATTTTTATCAGTATAGAGCGGAAAATGGAATGAATAGTATTCATTCCATTTGTTCTACTCTCTCCAATTCATAGAGAGATTATTCTATAACTTTATATCCAAACATCATACCAGAGAAGAGGTGCTCTACGATATGACAGTGTGCCATCCAGTTTCAAGGATTATTCATATCTACAAGAATATCTACATATTGATCTTTGGGAACAAGAACTGTATCTTTCCATACAAAGTTTGTATTTACTGTTCCATTTTGATTGAGTATCAAAAACCGTTGTCCGTGCATATGGAATGGATGTTGCATTGGGTGCATAGCATCTTTATCATTCGTAAGGCGTATTTTCACAAGACTTCACTTTTTGAAACTCCAATCTATATCCATACCTTCTTTTCCTGTTTGTTCATCTCGGAGTATCCATTTTGTTGTCTTATTCGTACTATTTGAGTTCATCATTGTCATGGTATCTTCCCATTCTATACCATCAGGACTTTCGTTTCCCATATTCATACCATCCATACCCATTCATCACATATTATGATTCATACCACCCATATTTCCCATTCATTCCATACCATCCATTCCTTCCATTGTCATAGTGATTTTTAGACTTTTATCTGGTGTTTTTGATTGGTAGGATGAAAGTGTATTTTTAAGATTTCAGAGAATGTCATGAGTTTTTAATGTTTCAAAATCTTTTTTATAGATTGAAGGAACTGTATTTGGTATTACCGTCAGAGTTCCAAGTGGAATAACCTTTCATCAGCCTATACTTTGCACTGAAAAATTACCAGATTTTTCACTCATAATATCTACTATATAGCGTTCAGCAGGGGCAATAACAAGGTGGTCTACAAACTTTTCATTTTCATAATATCCGACATCACCACCGACTAACTTCATCTTCACTCACGGAATAGCAAAATCAAAAGGTCGAGCATTTGCTGTGTTTACAAGGTAGAGTCTTTTTACTTCACCTTGCTTGAGTGTGAGTGAGAAATTGGTATTTCCATTCACAAACATCGTATTTCCATAGCGACCCATCAGGGTATAATTCACGGTATCTTGTTCAAATGGTGGAATAACTCCGTTTTCGATAAGGATGTCATCAACGGTAATCACACTTTCACTATCTACTATTGGTTTTTCATTCGGGTCATATATCTGGAATGTTCCATATTCCCCAAGTTCTTGTTCGAAATCATCCCGTGTGTGTGGATGATACCACATCACTCCAGTATCTGGAAAAGTAATAATTTGTTCGTACACATCGCCTACTTTAATTGGGTCTTGTGCTCCACCTTGGTCTTTTGGTACACCATCATAGAGATAGTTAAGCCGTACACCGTGTGGATGAATAGTTGTGGCAAGTTCCTTTACGGTATTACGAACCTTGAACTTTATCGTCGCACCTTTTGGGGCACGGAATGTTGGTCAGGGTATACTTCCATTATACGAAAGCATAATAAAAGTTTTACCATTTATAACCTTGCGAACTTTTTGAATAGTTAGGTCATAAGTTTCTCCATCTTTGAGATTGACAACCTCCGTTGGTTTTACATCAGTGGTTGTTTCATCATCTACCAAGATAAGTTCGTTGAGGGATTTCTTATTTACGGAAGATGGATTATTTGAAGTTGTATTATTTTTGTATTTTTCACAACCTGCCATATTCGGCATCATTTTACAGTGTTC
>JAYRRZ010000074.1:0-1471 GCA_041909865.1 Candidatus Altimarinota bacterium
GAGGGCGAACTATTTCATGATGCCCTTATGTCATAGCTCGCCCTCTACAGTGATTAGCTAATCTTTGCTCAATCCTTGGTTGAGCATCAAGAAAAAACCCGCCTGAGGAGCGGGTTTTTTCTTGCTTTTGCATTTTTCTATCCTACTACAACTTTTGACGAATACACTCTCTCTACAAATCAAGATAACTCATCTCTCTGACTTCAAAATCTATATGCCAGCTATTATGGGCTATATTTTTTCATTCCACCCAATATTAGTTCCTATTGGATTTTTCATCATCATGAAACTACTCTTAATGCTTTTCTATAAGCCATTTAATATATTTTACAGAAAAAAATAAAAAGTTCTCTTGATTAATATGATATTCTGTCTATTATTGAACGATATAATTGATAAAAGATTATATACATCTCCAGCCAAGTTTCCCAATCTTATCATTTTTTCTTGATTTATCATTTAACTGTCCTAATTATATGTATCATCTTTTTCACAAGATTTTCTTGACAGTATTCATCTCTTCATTGGTGCTGTCATCTTTTCCAACCAATGCGGCAACCACTCAATCCGAGGGGGTAACTAACATCTCTTATGAGACCGTTGGAACTGCAATCTCTCCAGCATCGCAGAAGGATTGGAGGCTCTTACGAACAGTTCCTGGAGTATATGCCTATATGAAACCATACTCGGACTGATGAGTTAATAAGATATATCATGTAGAATCATTTTCTACTCCTATCAGAAATATAGAAGTATTATCAAATGAAGTCAGAGTACGTTCCTGAGAAACATATACTATCTCAGACTATTCTCGATCCAACGTCTCAACAAACGTTAAGGTACGAATCCGAGCAAAAAATGGGAAATACTCGTATTATACGGTTGGAGCATTTCCTGCTTCAGAGAATTGGAGTCAGCTTTCATTTTCCCTCACTACACCAATAGATACGGTTTCCTTTGCTGTCATTCATAGTTATAGTGCAGCTTGATATCTTGAGTTAGGTGACCTTGTGTATTCTGTGACTGATACGGATGAAGTGATTGTACCTCTGCTCAGTCCCACTCTTGGACTCAAGATGAAACCTTTTGTACCACTGAAAACCTACAATTATGGAAAGAAAAATTGATGAGGAACAGGTGGTGGTGGAGGAGGTAGTGGAGGTGGTGGAGGTAGTAGCTCCACCAGTACTGGTTCCACAAGTACTGGTACTATAGACACAACCAATCCAGTAGCCTCAATCATAACTCCACTCTCTGGATCAACTCTAAGCTGAACTATTACTATTACCGCTTCTTGAACCGACAATGTATGAATGAGTGGTATCCGCTTTTACATAGATGATGTTGCCTATGGATCTGAGATTACTGTGGCGCCATACTCTACCACTTGGGATACCTCAACCACCTCGGATGGTACTCACAAGATTACTGCTGTTGTGCGTGATGCTGCAAATAATACTGGATCTACTTA
>JAYRRZ010000075.1:0-13568 GCA_041909865.1 Candidatus Altimarinota bacterium
ATTTTCTGTTGACGAAGTTTTTGTAGAAATTCGGAACTGTTTGACGACCATCGGGAGGAGTTTTTCGAATTTCCAAAAACGAGTCGGAAACAGAACACAAAACGAGCAAACAGAAAAGAAGAAGCTTTTGGTACTTTTCAAGTATGAAAAGTACATTGAGGTTTTGTGAAGGAAATCCTGGATTCTTCGCTACACTCAGAATGACGGGGCAGGCGCACATAAACAAATGCTTGCATTTTTTTATTTGTCCATATACTCGGATATATATCCCCTTCTGTTGATATACGGGTGGCGCTGTATGGAGGATGCGAGATATGCTACAATGAAGTTGCTCTGACTCTCAGGGAACTTGGGTGGAACCGTCCAAAATTGGACCCCAAGAAAGTTTATTCTTTTTTGCGGGTCTTTTTTATGTCTTCACTCGAACAACTCCAAGCAGAGATATCAGCAATCAAAGGGCGCAATGCCCGAGTAGAAACTGAAAAAGCCTGGGAAACTTCATGGCAACGCCGAATTGGCATCATTATTACCACCTACTTCGTGATGATTCTCGCCTTCTGAGCACTTGGCAATGAGAAACCATTTCTCAATGCTATCATCCCGACCCTTGGTTATACGCTTTCAACTCTCTCGATGGAACGAGTAAAAAATTTATTTCTTATGAAGAAATAATATGAAAAAAATCTCAGAAAAAACTATCATCGACAATGGTTTTCGTAAGTGCATAGAAAGAATATTCGATATTTGAGACAATAAAGAAGCTTCATTTCTTGTCTGTGCAAAATCTGGCAAAGATAGTGGGATTGGCGTTCTTGGTATTACTCATGACAGAACTTTTATACTGGTGGATGAATATAGGGTTGGTCCAGAACAGATCGTACGATCATGTGTTGTATGAGATGTTGAGGATGATTGAAATCTTGAGGACAATGCAAAAAGAGAATTTCTGGAAGAAACAGGCTATACATTTGAGACTCTTTTACTGATAATAGAACTCATTAATAATCCTTATTTCGTATGAAGTACCAATTACTACCTCGCTACGTGATGCACAAAAATACAATCCCAATTACTGGAGGATACAGAATCAATTACGTGTATTACACTGACACAAGAAGAACTAGAATCAAATATTCTTGATGGGAAAATACGCTGTCCTTACCTCATCTCTCTTTACTATACAGCCAAAGCAAAAACCAATAATTTTACCACTTTCTAATTTTTACCTTCTAACTTTTATTTTTATGGCAGATATGCAAACTCTCGTTACCTTTGCGAAGACAAAGGGATTCGTCTACCCAGGTTCAGAAATCTATGGTGGACTCGCGAACTCATGGGACTATGGTCCTCTCGGTTCAGTCCTGAAGGAAAACATCAAGAATCTCTGGATCAAAAACTTCGTCCAGAAACGTGCTGATATGGTACTCCTCGATGCAGCAATCCTCATGAATCCACAGGTTTGGGTAGCATCTGGGCACGTTGGTGGTTTTTCTGACCCACTCATCGATGATAAGAGTACGGGTGAACGATTTCGTGCAGATAAACTACTTGAAGATGTGATTTTTAATAAAACAGCGGAATTAGAATGACCTAAATGATTACTAACCTCAAATGTGACGACAGTAAGCCCAACAGAAGTGATAAGACCGGAAGATCATGCGACTTTTAAGTATTTTCATGAAAAATACTGAGTTCCAAATCTCGTTCCTGAATCTTGGCCTCTCGAAAAGCAAACCGAAGTCATGCGCGGCGAGCAAGTAAAGAATCCAAATACTGGTGAAGTGGGCGACTGGACTGATGCGAAGAAATTCAATCTCATGTTCCGTACATTCCAAGGGGTAACCGAGGATTCAACCGCAACTATCTACATGCGTCCTGAGACGGCTCAGGGAATCTTCGTCAACTTCCCGAACATTGTCCGCTCCAGCCGCAAGAAGGTTCCATTTGGTGTCGCACAAGTGGGAAAAGCATTCCGTAATGAGATTACTCCAGGAAACTTTATCTTCCGTACTCGAGAGTTCGAGCAGATGGAGATCGAGTTCTTCTGTGAACCAGAAAGTGTTGCCCCAGGGAAGCACCTTGAGTGGCACGCACAGTGGAAAGCCGCTTGTAAGGCATTTCTCACTGATATTATTGGCCTCAAAGAAGAATCTCTCCGTCTTCGTGATCATGAGAAAGAAGAACTCTCTCATTACTCTGCTGCCACAACGGATATCGAATTCCGGTTTCCATTTGGTTGGGGAGAGCTCTGGGGAATTGCCGATCGAACTGACTTCGACCTCAATGCCCACATGAAAGAATCCAAACAAGACCTCTCATACTTTGATCCTTACACAAATACCAAATATATTCCCTACGTTATCGAACCATCTGTAGGACTCACTCGTCTCTTCCTCGCGACCCTCGCGAATGCTTATGATGAGGTGGTGACCGAAGAAGGAACTCGCGTCGTGATGCGATTTGCTCCAGCTGTTGCTCCTATCAAGGTAGGTATCTATCCGCTCGTGAAAAAATTTGCCCCACAAGCAGAGGAACTCTTTGCACGACTCTCCAGTGAATTCATGTGTGACTACGATGAGGCAGGGACTATCGGGAAACGCTACCAGCGAAGTGAAGAAATCGGTATCCCATACGCCATCGCCGTGGAACCAGAGAACTATGATCAGGGGCAGGTCACCGTTCGTGATCGTGATACTGGGAAGCAAGATATCGTGAAAATTGTGGATCTCGTTGAATACTTCAGAAAAAAAGGTTGTTAGGAACGATATTTACAAAAAATCAATATTTTTTATTGCTTTATATAAGGGAAAACTTGGACTTTTTTATAATTACTCTTGCACTTGACGAAATATTTTTATAATC
Organism: Candidatus Altimarinota bacterium; assembly: GCA_041909865.1. Taxonomy (GTDB): domain Bacteria; phylum Patescibacteriota; class Gracilibacteria; order BD1-5; family UBA2023; genus JABFSX01. Next base: position 2,863 of record JAYRRZ010000075.1, read on the forward strand.
GGAATCCTATTTTCTTAAATTTTCATATCCATGACTCCTCCTGAGCCTGAACGGTGATGTGTCTCTCTCGAGAACTTTCTCTCTCTCCAAGAAATAGAAAAACTGAAAGAAGCTGAGAAACTTCATCCTTCTCCAACTCTCTATCTTTTCCGTGAGAGGATGAAACAAAATTATACAAAACTTCACTCTCTCTATCCAGATACCGAAATATTCTATGCAGTAAAGGCTTGCCCTCATATGGAAATACTCAAAATTCTTATAGAGTGTGGCTCAAATTTTGATGTAGCATCTGTCTTTGAACTCGATAGAATTCTCTCACTTGGATGTACTCCAGACAGAATCAGTTATGGAAATACGATAAAAAAAGCCCGTGATATCGCGTATGCATTCGCAAAGTGAGTGCGTATGTTTGCCACTGACTCAGATGAAGATGTACAAAAACTCGCAGAGAACGCACCCTGAGCACGAGTGTATTTCAGAATCCTTACTCCTTCATACGCGGCGGATTGGCCTCTCTCGAAGAAGTTTTGATCAGAGAAGCATGTTGCCATACGACTCGCGGAAAAGGCTCGTGATCTTGGACTTGAACCATATGGAGTTTCATTTCATGTAGGATCTCAGCAAAAAGCAGTAGAAGCATGGGACGCAGCACTAGATGGAGCAAAAACCGTATTCGATAAACTCTTGGATCTCGGTATAGAACTTAAGATGGTAAATCTTGGCTGATGACTCCCAACTCCCTATATCGGAGATATTCCTTCGGAAGAGGAATACCAGGAATCTATTCAAACATCTATCAAGCGATACTTTGGTGATAGAAAAATCCGAATACTCCAAGAACCATGAAGATCTCTTGCAGGAAGTATCTGAATTATAGCTTCAGAGATTGTAATGGTAACAAAAAAGTCTGATCTTCCTCATGAGCCTCGGTGGGTATATATTGATCTCGGGAAATTTTCTGGACTTCCAGAGACACTCGATGAAGCGATAAAATACCAATTTGCTCTCGAAAAGTCTGGAGAAACAGCACCTGTTATACTCGCGTGACCAACCTGTGATAGTGCTGATATCCTCTATGAGGATTTTCGATATGAATTCCCTGTTTCTCTTACAAGTGGTGATAAAGTGTATATCCTCTCTACAGGAGCCTACACTTCAAGCTATAGTGCTATTGAATTCAATGGTTTTCCTCCGCTCAATACCGTAGTATTATAAATATAAATCCCTCCAAATCTGGAGGGATTCTTTTGATATTGAAGCTTATTTCTTTTCATCCTTTACACAACCAAGAATCTTGAAAACTGGACATTCTGCACGATACTCATAGAGAAGAACCATAAGACCTCCAATAATTGAGAGATTTTTCATGAAGTTCTGAACCTGATTCATAAATGCTTCTTGACCAACATAGTTCCAGAAGTCATGGAAGAAGAATGTAGCAAGAGCGGTAAATACTATGAGCATAATTGCACCTGAACCAGCAAAACGCTTTCCAACAAGAAGTAGAATAGAACCAACCACCTCGAAAAGAATGGCAAGAATGAGTGAAACCTGAGGAAGGGGAACTCCAGCACCCTCCATCATCGAAGCAGTAGCATCAAATGCCGTAATTTTTCCATAGGCAGAAAAGAGGAAGAGTGCTACCAGAAGAAGTCGACCAACAAAGTGAAGAGATTGCATACTAAGAAAGAAAAGAAATAAAGTTACTCCCTCAGTCTACTGGATGCTAGAGGAAGTCAATTATTTTTCTCTTGCGCTTTCTCACAAGGTCATAGAAATAGTTTCATTAGATCTTAAAAAAGAAAAGTTGAGAATATTGTATTATTCTTTAAGATTGCCTGTATACTTACTCTTCGGTTTTCTCTTGAGAGAAGTTTTTATAAACATCAGATATTCCACTATTATTGTATGCTACAACAAATTATAAACTCGGTTCTCTCGATATTTTCATGAATGGGCTACCTCGGGATTTTTATGATGATGACTATCGAATCGAGTTTTATTCCATTCCCTTCCGAGGTGGCAATGATTCCGGCTGGAGCATTGGTACAGAGAGGAGAGATGATTTTTGTATATGCACTTCTCGTTGGTACTGCTGGAGCTTGGCTTGGCTCCACCATCAACTATGTTCTCGGTCGGTATCTTGGCTGACCCGTTATAAAAAAACTTATTCACTCCTATGGGAAGTATATTCTCCTGAATGAATCTCACTATCTCCAGGCAGAAAAATTTTTCCGAGAAAAAGGAGCTATTACGACATTTATCGGGCGATTTATCCCCGCCGTGCGGCAACTTATCTCAATCCCAGCAGGAGTATTTCGGATGAACTATGCCGTGTTTTCTCTCTGGACCATCCTCGGTGCTGGTATATGGAATCTCATCCTCATCGCCATAGGATACTATGCTGCGGATAAACAGGAGATAATTCTCGAGTATTTCAAGGAAGGAGTATTTGGATTCCTCTTTCTCGGACTGCTCTTTCTCGGATACCGATGGTGGAAGATGAAAAAATAACACAACCGTAGTCTATGAAAACCATTATCTTTATCCATGGCGGCGAATCCTTTGGTACTCACAAAGAATATATCGACTGGATACAAACTACTGCGGTACTATGGAATAATGCTCCATTTGAAATTACCGAAACAAAAAAACGCTGGAAACTCGAAATAGCCCAACAAATTACCAAACAAGGAAGTCTTGTATATCTTCCCGAATTTCCGAATCCACAAAACGCCAAATACGATGAGTGGAAGCTATTTTTTGATGCCTGGATTTCACAGATTCAGCTTCCATGAGACATTATTTTTGTCGGTACTTCTCTCGGCGGATGTTTTCTCCTCAAATACTTTTCAGAGCAAAATCTATCTTGAAAGATAGAACATGGATTGCTTCGTACTCGCAAGTGACAATCGCTGAATATTTCAACTATTCATCTCATCGCAGCCTGTATCGAAGCGGGAGACTTCACAGCACCAACCAATTATGTAATGCTGAATTCTCTTGGGAATCGAGTACACATCTGGCATGCAGAAGATGATTCGGTCGTTCTATTTAAAACGGCAAAAACACTTGAGCGCATCCTCCCAGAGGCTCAGACTCATTTTTTTACTTCCGAGAAATGATACGGCCACTTTCATGGTATCGAACACATTCCTGAACTCGAAAAGATACTACTATAATAGCCACACTCAATAACATGACTGAAATCTTCTTGATTCGGATGGAGTTATCAGCATAATCTGAAAAATTGCCCTTTATCTGAACTTTATAATTTCATGAAACTCATCGTCTGACTTGGAAATCCTGGAAAAGAATACGAAAACACGCGACACAATGTCGGTTTTATCTTGATTGAAAAATTCCGTTCGCAGTGAGATTTTTCTGATTGGAGTGATTCCAAGTTTCATGCGGTAACTGCTGAATGAATGCTCTCATGAGAAAAAATCCTACTCATGAAGCCCCTCACCTACATGAATCTCTCAGGAAATGCTGTGAGTTCGATTGTCAATTTTTATAAACTGAATCCAAAAGAAGATATTCTCGTCATCTCGGATGATATCGATATGGAGTTTGGGAAAGTACGATTCCGAACCAAGGGAAGTCATGGCTGACAGAATTGACTCAAAGACATCATCACGAAGCTTGGAACTGATGAATTTGCTCGCATCAAGGTTGGTATCGGTCGTCATGAGAAGATGGGGGTGAGTGATTGGGTGCTCTCAAAACTCTCTCAGGAAGAATTGAATATATTGGGCGAGGAAGTGTTTCAGAAAGTACGGTCACATATCTCCACATAAAATATGCGCCTCGATATCCTCCTCTCCGAACAATATTGATTTACTCGCAATAAGGCTCAGCAACTGATTCGTGCTGGGCTTGTTTCGATTGATGGGAAGGTTATCTCGAAACCGTCATCTGAAGTCTCAGAGAATGATTCATTGGTAATTCAACAAGACAGACGAATCTCTTGGGTATCCCGAAGTGCTGAGAAATTGGCAGGATTCCTCGAACAAAGAACAAAGAACCAGTATACAGTAACAATTACTGGGGCCAACTGCCTCGATGTTGGATCTTCTACGGGAGGATTTACACAAGTACTCCTTGAACACGGTGCTGCTAAGGTGGATGCGGTCGATGTAGGGACGAATCAGCTCCATGAGAACATTCGTCGAGACCCACGAGTGACGAGCTATGAACAGACGGATATTCGTTCTTATGTGTCGAATAAAACCTACGATATCATTGTCTGTGATGCTTCATTTATCTCGCTTCATGAGATTCTCCCAAGTATTCTCTCATTTACTCATAAACAAACCAATATCATCCTCCTCTACAAACCACAATTCGAAGTTGGTCGTGAGAATCTCCGAAAAACAGGAGTTCCAAAAGACGAAAAAATTATCGAAAAATATATGAAAGAGTTTGAGTTGTTACTTGTGGAGAAGCATTGTACGATAATCCAGAAAAAGAAGTCAGTACTTCAAGGGGAAGCAGGAAATCAAGAGTGGATATATTGGATAAAAAAGAAGGAAGTTTTGTAGTAGACAGATATTAATCTGCCCTTTCTGATTACCCCATACTGTTGCTTTTCTCAACCTTTTCGCTATATTCACTCTCAAGTTCCACAATCTATATACTAAATCGTATTTTCTATGTGACGTTGACCTACCGTAGCCGGACAAAAAGAAGCAAGCGCAAAAGCAAAAGCAAAAGTCTATTCCCTCCACTCAAAACTGATTGCTATTGCGGCAGAAAAATGAGCCGACCCAACCCAGAATAATGCTCTCGCAGATGCTATCCATGCAGCCAAAAAAGACGGAGTAACTGCTGATGTTATCGATCGTGCCATCAAGCGTGGCGCAGGACTAGATAAAGAATCGGCAAAAGTGGAAGAAATTTTTTATGAGGGATATGCCCCAGGGGGAGTGGCAATTATTGTGCGAGCCCTTTCAGACAATCGCAATCGTACTGCGCCCAATATTCGTCATATCTTCTCCGCTTTTGGGGGCAATATGGGAGAAACTGGCTCCGTTTCGAATTTTCTCTTTGATTACAAGGGACAGATTACTCTTGCAAAACCGAGTGACCTCGAAGCGTTTGAAATGAATATCCTCGATACGGAGGCGGAAGATTATAGCATTGGCGATGGAAATATTGAGGTTCTCACTGACCGCACACACTTTCTCGGTGTAAAACAGGCACTTACCAATGCTGGATATGAGGTTCTCTCGAGTGGAATTGGATATCAGGCCAAAAACTTTATCGAGGTAACTGACTTCGATAATGCCCTCAAGATCTACAAGATGCTCGCCGAGTTCCATGATGACGAGGATGTGGAAGTGGTTTGGAACAATGCCGATATCTCTGATATGCTCTGGAAGGAAGTCGAAGAGTATGTTGCAGCACGAGTATTTAGAACGTAGAACAATTACTCCGTCAATTGACAAAATAAATATATGCGTATAATCTTCCTTACTTTTTAAACGGGAATTATGAAGTACCATTACGATACTAGGATTCTCTCTGGAGAAGAAACTACTCCAGAATTTCGCGGAGCTCTCGAACTCGCGAGGAATAAGGGAAGATGAAGGCATGAGGATTATCATTTTTTCACCACATGGTGACATATAGTGACGAAATTACTTGATATGAACCCCACCGTTCGTCTCCCGGATGGGACAACACAGCATCTTTTTGCAACCGTTTGAGAAGTGAGAGATTTTTTCCGAATTGAAAATGAGAATCTTGGAGAAAAAGTAAACGTACGCTTTTTTATGCACTGCCTTTCATATCTGTATAGTCAGAAAGTGGCTCCTCGCGAGCATACAATATTGGAAACAGATGAGGAAACATTGAGAGAAATCTTTGAATGTAATATTTGGAGTGAATTAGATGATTGTAACTCAGTTATGGATCTCATTTCAAAGATTACATCATTGAGTACTATGGAAATTTCATGACTTACCGAAGAGGTATGTGAAGAACTAATATTGGAAATTGTACGATGAATCTTTGGTGCATATATTCCTGATGATTGGAGACAACCATTCCTAGGAATTGAAACTAAACTCACAAATGAGTATACAGTGTGAGAATTAGAAAAAGATGACGTTACCGATTTTTTTATTGATATTATGGTAACCAATCCAGCTCGTGGAGAGTGATGAGTTTTTTCTCAAGTTGAGGATATTGGGAGAAGGATACAGGAATTGGCAGTACTATGAGATAATACTATTCATGCTATTGGAAGTAAACAAATCGACCGAAGAAGACAAAATACAAAATATCTTTAATCCCTCAGAAGAGGGATTTTCTTTTTCGATTTTCCATGATTCTCACTATAATCTCACTATGCTCAATCTCCCAACAACCCCCTCATTTGGTATACGATTTGCTCTCGTTATTTCCTTCATTCTTGCTATTATTAAGGGGATTGTTGGTATTCTCTCGGGTTCACTCGCTATTCTCGGTTCTGCACTCGACTCACTCATGGATATGTTCGTATCATGAGTCAATGCTATAGCACTCAGATTATCAGAGAAAAATGGGAATCATACCTTTTCCTACGGGCTCGGGAAGGTTCAGTGATTTGCTGCTATTTTTGAGGGATTGGTCGTTCTTTCTTCTTGAGTATTCCTCATCTACCATGGAGGAAGCAACTATCTTGAACACAAGACACCGATTATTTCATTCACTGAAATTAGTACGATGATGGTGGCAATGGTAGGTACTGGAATCATCATGTGGAATTTTTTTCGTATCAGCAGGGTAACCAATTCTCTCCTTATCCGTTCAGATGCCCTGCATTATTCTTCTGATTTATTTATGAATGGGGGAATCCTCCTTGCCATTCTAGCAGGAAAATATCTTGGACTCTGGTGGGCAGATTCGATTTTTGCTATTGCAATTGGTATCTGGATTGTTCGCAACGCTCTCCCGATTATCTGGAGTGGTGCGGCGATGCTGCTCGATCATGCTCTCGATAAGCAGGAAATTCAAAAAATTGAGCAGTTCATCATGGAAGAGGATTGAGTTGAAGATTTTCATTATCTCAAGACGAGAACTTCTGGAGATTCTACATTTATTGAGGCTCATATTGTGTTTGGCGACAAAGACATTCTTCTCCGGGATGCTCACGCACTTTCAGAAAATATTGAATCAAGGATAATGGCAGCATTTCCAGGTTCTACAGTGACACTCCATCTTGATGTGGATAATGCGCCAGAAATTTGTGATATCCGTACCAAAATCTGCGAATAATATCCGATTGATATCGAGTGAAGGTAATAACTGAAATTGAGGAATCTTGCCATAAAAAATCCAAAAAGAAACAGGATTTTATCTTTTCATTCATCCATTACTTTAGCAAAACTCCCTCTTGTAAAACTCCAAAAAAAGATACAATTTTCTTGTATCCTTTTATTTCCTTATTTCTTCTCTATGAAACTCCCTCCTCGAAAAAAGCGATTTCTCATCGCTCTCCCTCTTGCAATTCTTTCAGGGTTTATCTGTGCTACTGTCCTTGCTACACAGGTCCCAATACTCTGGGGAACGGCGCTTATGTGGATTATCCTTGCGGATAGATTCGTTCTCGGCGTGATGGTGGGTCTCGTTGGTGCATTTACCCATCATCCAGTGTTCGATTTTCGTATGCCAGTATGCTTTCGTGGTTGTTGTATGGGGGTATTTGCCTCACTTCCACTCTCAGCAGGATTCGCGCTTGCTCCAGAAGTACCATCAATGTTCGTCTGGCTTGTCATCATCGCTAGTGGAGTGCTCGGAGGCATTATTGATTGGCTTGCAACCCGATTCGGTGGAGATGGCAAATTGATAGCAGAATAGTTGGATTGATTCTATTTTCCAAAAAAGATTTTGACAAAAAAATCAGAGTATGTTTTATTTCCAAATACTCTGATTTTTTATATGAATATTTTCTTATTCGAGAAGCCTCTAGATGCTACTCAATCGTATAAATATAGAAATGATACGGCTGGAGACCGAATGACGTTGGCGTAAGACGGATGGCTTCGACTATTTTTTCAAGATCGGAATCTGATACTTTCTTTTCGGTATCAAATTTTTTGGTGGCATACCGCCAATTGAGATTTTCAAGAAATGACATATAAATAGTTTATAGAATACACAAAATACCCTGAAATAACCTCTCAATTACCTTCAATAGTAAAAAAGACCGATTATCGGTCTTTTTTACTATTTTGCTTGGTAAAGGTTGCGACCGACTCGTTCAATAAACTTTTTATTCTGAAGATTCATGTAAATAGTGGTAGTTTTTACTTGGCGTGTCTTGAGAACACGAGTAGTGATTTCTTCGGTTGAGAGTGGAATACCCGCCTTCTTGAAGATATCAAGGATAACATCGAGTACAGTTCCATCCTTGTATCCCCACTCCTTGAGAACGTAGATACCACGACCAATAAGAACAAATTCCTCATTACGAATAAGCTCATTATGAATAGTAGAAATCTTTACTGGTTCACCAAAATGCTCAGTAATGGCATTGGCAATATCAAGGAAATGCATTGGCTCCTTGTTCTTCTTGAGAACATAGACCGCCTTATCCTTCAGAGTAGATGGATTAAGAATCTTCCATTTTTCGAGTCCGATAAATTTTTCTTCACCCTTTACAATGTCAAGATAGATGTCCATAACTGAATCTATTGCAATGGATTCAATTTTCCCAAATTGAGCAAAAAGATTGATTTTAATCATTTCGTAGAGAACCGCTGTTTCAATGATATCTCCTCGTTTCTTGAGAACCTTGATTGCCTCTTTATGAACTCACTCAATAAACTTCTTGCTTACTTCAGGAAAATGAAAATACGTATTTGTACCAAGCTGTGGCTTTGAGCGTTGAAGATTAAAATCAGCCTGAAGAAGAACATCTACGATGTTAAGATTCATGCTTCATTCAACTCCAATATCAGCAACAATACCACTGATAAGACGGTCTCTCGTCATAATTCCTCAGTGCAACTTCAGGAGTTTTTCTCCAGATTCTTGAACCTTCATAAGAGAGCTTGTTCGCATAATACGACCGATCTTCTTGATTCCAACATCTTCGATTTGGCGAACTCGCTCACGAGTGATACCGTACGTATCACCAATTTCCTGAAGGGTTTCACGTTCCCCAGAAAGGCCAATACGACGAGTAATTACGGATCGCTCCTTATCAGTGAGTGAACCGAGTATGTTTTCAAATACTTGAGTGATATCAGTAGAAACTATCATAAAGTTTTATAAAAAGAACTAAATGAGACTATAAAAGGAACTGTTTTGTTAGAACGACAATTGACAGACTTGATACCAAATATATTGTTTTTTTAATTAAGTCAAGTTTAAATTGGAAGAGTCATGTTCGAATCATCATCTTTATCGGATGGACCTCGAAGAATATCTCGATATTCCTCAAAATGATCCTTTTCTTTATGATGAAAATATCGAATATCCATGCCCTCTTCTTTGCTATTTTTTGAAAGAAAGAAGGCAGAGGCAATAATCATGATACAACTTGTTATTGCCATAATAAAACCACTCCCTATATCAATATCAAGCACAAATTGATGAAACGTTCTTGAAATCAACAACAAATGTATCAATGAGGTTAACAGAAGTGAGGTAACAAACACAACTGCCTGAGTATCCGAAAGACGAAATGGTATGTGAGCCCGGATGCGTTCTTTCTTTTCATGAGAAATAAGAAAAAATGGAACCGCACTAATCACCAGAAGGAGTCCATACCCGATATATCCGGTATATTCAGAAAAAGCATAGATTTTATCGAGCTGATTATTTCTATGGGAGAAGTGGAACCATGGGAAAAAAATCGAAAGAAAAAGAATGATATTCATAAACAATATAACTCTACCTGAAAATGGGAGTTTCCCTGCACCAAAATTCAATCGCTCCAAGAAAAGGAGAATTTGTTTTTTTAATTTTCGATTTTTTGAGTTTGCAATATAATTCGTCATAGGCTTTCGAGCATATAGGGAATTTTATTTTTTTCAAGAATTTTATGTCATCCCAAAATGTATGGATTATTCTTTTTCGAGCATATATGTCATTTTTTTCTGAATCCATAAAGAATATCTCCGTTTTATTACATATACAACAAAAAGACCCCTCACCAGAGAAAACCTATCAAACCATCAACACGCTCTTGCAAAAATGACCCGATGATTTTTATACAAAGCCAACAAGCATAAAAATTGGGCGTTCACCATTTACCTTTCTTCTCCATTTTTTCCAATATGAATCATCTCATAAAAATAATTTGAAATAAGTGATTCACTCTCTTTGAGCTCTCAATTGTACTTACAATTTTTGCTATGCTCATGATATCAGTCCTTCTTTCGGTAGAGAACATGTCTATTGCTCGAATCAAGACAGATAATCGGGTGGCACTTCTTCAGGAACTCTATTTCTTCAGTGAACAATTGGTGACCAATGTAAAAGAGTGAGGAATTATTGATTACGAGGAATACTGGAATAGACAAAGTTATAATATCCAAACTCAGAGTGGGCACTACCAACTTTCAACTGGAGTGGGGAATTATGGAAATGGTGGAATTCTTGGTAGTTCGACCTATGGAAATGAGCTCTATTATTGCCGAAGTAATAATGGTGGAGTTATGGGAACTGGATGATGTCTGGAACAATACAATGCTACATCATATACAGCAGCA
>JAYRRZ010000076.1:0-2089 GCA_041909865.1 Candidatus Altimarinota bacterium
AAATCCTACTCCAAAATACAGAGCAAGATTTCTCGACTACGGCTACCGCCTCCGCTCGAAATGACACCAACTTTCAACTTTCAACTTTATAACTTTCAACTTTACTCCTATGTTTCCAATGACAAAAGATCTTGAAAATTTTCTCAATGACAAGATTACTGACTATTCCCAGATTGGGAAGTTCGCCGGAAAACGTGATATCACTGTCGGGAAAAACCTCGATAATCTCCGTGCTATCTCTATCGGACTCGCATCTCGTGATGATGTTCGTGCACTTTCTTATGGTGAAGTTCTCATCTCTGAGACGATTAATTACCGTACACAACGCCCAGAACGTGGAGGTCTCTTCTGTGAGCAGATTTTTGGTCCTCGCAAGAACTACGAGTGTGCATGTGGTAAATACAAGCGCATCCGTTACAAGGGCGTGGTATGTGAGCGATGTGGAGTAGAAGTAACTACTTCTCAGGTCCGTCGTCAACGAACTGGTCATATTGAGCTCGCCGCTCCAGTAGCGCATATATGGTACCTCAAGAGTGTTCCATCTCGTATTGGTCTCATGCTCGATATTTCTGTGAAAAAACTTGAGCAGGTTATCTACTTTGCTTCATATATCGTCACTGATGTATTTGAGGACAAGCGTGAAGAATCTCTGAAGGAACTCGAGAATGCTTACAAGAACCAGAAAATCACCGTTCAGAAAGAGCTCCAACAGACGATGAATGACCTCACACTCAAGCTTGAGGCAAAAGAGATTTCTAAGAAAGAATTTGCAGAGCTCGAGCATATGCATACTGCAAAACTCGATGAACTTGATGCCGAATATAGTAAGCTCAAAGATCTTCTCGGTGCTCTCAAGGAGGCAGAGGTAATCGGAGAACTTGATTATCGTATTCTCTACGATAAGTTCCCTCATGTATTCAAGGGTGGAACGGGTGCTGAGTACCTCAAGGTGCTTCTTGAGCGCATTGATCTCAAGGAATTTATTATTCGCGAACAAGCAGAACTCAAGATTGCTCCAAAAAGTAAACAAAAGAAGATTCTTCAGAAACTCAAGCTTGCATCGTCACTCTTTAAATCTGGTCAGCGACCCGAGGATTTTATCCTCCATGCACTTCAGATTCTCTCTCCAGACCTTCGTCCGATGATTCAACTCGATGGTGGACGTTTTGCGTCTTCTGATCTCAACGATCTCTATCGTCGTGTTATTAATCGCAACAATCGTCTCAGAAAACTCTCTGAACTCGGTGCTCCAGAGGTAATCCTCAAAAACGAAAAGCGTATGCTTCAGGAGGCAGTTGATATGCTCCTCAATGGTGATGTTCGTTCAAATCGTCCTGGATACACAACGGCAACCAAGAAAAAACTCAAGTCTCTCGCTGATATTCTCAAGGGAAAACAGGGTCGATTCCGTCAGAATCTCCTCGGTAAGCGAGTTGACTACTCTGGTCGTTCTGTTATTGTGGTTGGTCCTCAACTCGAGATGAACGAATGTGGTCTCCCAAAAAGTATGGCGCTTACTCTCTTTAAGCCCTTTGTTATCGGAAAACTTATCGAGAAGGAGCTTGCCTACAATGTGAAACATGCAGAGAAGGTCATCGAAGAAAAAACCAAGGAAGTATGGGATACACTCGACGAGGTTATCGAAGGAAAGTATGTTCTCCTCAACCGTGCTCCGACACTTCACCGTCTCGGTATTCAGGCATTCCGTCCGAGACTTATCGATGGAAAGGCTATCCGTCTCCACCCACTCTGTTGTACAGCGTTCAACGCGGACTTCGATGGAGACCAGATGGCAGTACATCTTCCGCTCACTATCGAAGCGCAGAACGAGGCAGCCAATCTCATGGTAACGAGTAAAAACATGCTCAATCCATCGAATGGTGAGCCAATCGTTGCTCCAAGTCAGGATATGATCCTCGGATGTTACTATCTTACCAAGATCGATGCTGGAGAATCAAAGCAAGTATTTGCCAGCGGAGATGATGCTCTTGCAGCATACGAGAATGGAGTCATCACTCTCCATACTCCTATCAAGCTCCGTATCGAAGGAAAAATCATTGATACAACCTATGGGCGATTTCTCTTCAAT
>JAYRRZ010000077.1:0-11774 GCA_041909865.1 Candidatus Altimarinota bacterium
ATCGTATTTTGATGCGAAAGACGCGGGACTTGAGTGCTTTTCGCCGCACTCGGCTCTCCGAGCTTTCGAAGTGACTTTGGTCACTTCTCATGAACCGCTCAGATTCAAGTCCTAGGGAGTGTATTGATATTATTTTGGTGCATTGACACCTGATTTCAAATTTTTACTCTCTGAAGTTTTCTTTTGCTTCATAGGGTGAAAATTAGGATGGAATGGATTGTATAGATAAAGTTTCAGTTGTAAAGTTGACGTTCTTTTTCCTGTCACAAAGGGGGATTTTACTCGATGGATTTTTACACCACTTTCCTTTATATAAGAGGTTTCCTGAGTGAAGAAATCGTATAAATTTCTCACTTTTCCTGTATGCTTATTTCTCGGAAACTGTTTCCGCTGGTTTCTCAAAGTTGAAAATAATCTTTCCGTGTTCCTGAGAGAGTTGTATCTGGTATACAAGTTCTCGGATGAGCTTTCCTTTTTGTTCGAGTGAGATATCCTTGAGCCTTCCTTGGTACTCCCGAGCCCGAGAAAGAACAATCTTCATGTCTTCATCTTGTTTGTTCAGAGATTCTAACTCACTTTTTATCCTCTGTCTTGCCACTTCCAAGTCTCGAAGTTCGTTGGTAAGGTCGTGAGCAATACTTGCATAGGTTTCAGCATTTTCTCCTCCTTCTAGCGCCTTGCGAAGAGCGTCCTTATGAGTAACCCTTTTTGTACTCATTTTCATATCAATATCGGCAAGATGCCTCTTTCCTTCGAGAATCCGTGTTTCTCTGTTGTTTCCTTCAAGTCCTGTTTGGTATCGTTTCAGAGCTTCTCATGGATTTTGTAAATACTTCTCTATTTCTGCCCACACCACTTCCATTACTTTTTCTTCGGATATATCCCGATTGGGGCAAATATTTTCTTTTGAAACCCGATCACGCTTCTTTCCACCACAACGGTAATTTCCTGTCTTTTTATGTGAGAGATAGTAGTTGAAAGACCTTCCGCAATGGGCACATTTTATGAGACCAGTAAAAATATGTGTTTCTCCTCTTCGGTATAAAATAGGGGATTTATCCAAGAGACTTTGCGCTTTTTGGAACAAGTTCTTGTCTATGATAGCTTCGCATGGAATACGTACCCATTCCGAAGGATCACGAGGCTTTTTTACCATCTTTCAGTGTTCTTTGACTGTCCTTGTTTTGTTACACGCATATTCTCAGGTATACGTGGTATTCCTGAGGATGTCTCGGATCATTCCTTGCCTGAAGAGATTCTTGTGAATCTTCGTCCTGAGACGTTCTCCATCGGCTATCCTGTTGTCAATATTGCTTCCAATATCTCGGGATGTAAGGATACGAGCGATTTTTCCTGTTCCGAGTCCTTCATCCACAAACATAGTGAAAATCTCTTGCACAATCCTTGCTTCCTCGGGATAGGCAACCATACGATTTCATTTTCCATCATGTTTTGCTCGGTATCCATACGGATAATAACGCCCATATACCATGTATCCATCCATTGCCTTTGAGAGCTTCCCATTCATAGTTCTTTCCGCTATGGTCTCTTTTTCGGCTTCAGCCATAGCTCAAAAAAGGGATACGATCAGTTTGCCTGTATAGGTAGACAGGTCAATATTTTCCGTTTTTGAAACGAGAGTAATACCCTCATCTTTCAGGAAGTCCAAAAAAGCCAAAAGGTAGGAGCTCTTACGAAAGAGTCTATCTATGCGCCAGATGAGGACTATATCTATCTTTTTTTGAAGGATGTCTGCTTCCAATCTGGAAAGCTCAGGACGTTCTGAAACTGGTGTTGCTCCTGAAAATCCCCCTTCCCGATAAATCAAGTTTTCTGAGGTAATCCAATTATTATCTTTGTTTGCCTCTACATAGGAAAGCAAAATACGCTCTTGTGATTCGAGTCCATATCCATCTTTTGCTTGTTCCAGAGTAGAACAACGAAGATATAAGCCAACTCGTTTCGGGGTATCTGGATGTTGGGTATTGATGAGAGAAGGAATCATATTTATAGAGAAAAGATCCAAATAATGAGACTCAAAATTATACCGAACAGAAAAAGGAATACCAAAACATCAAAAAGAGCTTTTCCCTTAAATGTGCCTTCGAATATGAAGCGAATAAGACGTACCATGTTGTCTACAGGGTTTTCTTCGGTTCTGTATTCGAAAGTCCATTGACGGTCTGGAATGGGTGGAGCATGTTTCTTGTAGGTGTGTTTCGGTTGAGTCATGGGAACTATTTTTTACGTTTGGAAGTGTACATGAATTCTGTAAGGTGCTCTACCTTTACTCCAAGAGCCCGAGCAATGCGGACAATAGATTCTGCGCTGGGGTTCAATGTAGATCAGCTTTCAATCTTGGAATAGGTTACGTAGGGGATTCCTGCTTCTTTTGCAACATCTTCCATGCTCCACTCAAGTTTCTCACGTCTCTGTTTTATACGAGAGTGGAGTTTGTTTCTTTCCGCTATTCTAGGCATTTTATATTAATAGTTAATAATATTAAACGAATATATTTTATAAAATTACATATTGGAATCAAGTTTATTTAGTATTTCATTCATAATATGTGATTTTATCGTGAATGATAAATATTATAACTTGTTTATGGATATGATTTATAGTATATAATATTTATCACAAATGATTTTTAATTCACACTTAACACTTGTATTATATCACATTATGAATAATATGCAAGAACTCCTTAACCTTTTTACATTATGGATATATCATCTCGCACACCTTCAAGAACGTTCTCCCATATAAATCCTTTCTTATGGATAGCTCATTTCTTGAATTTTATACGCTCTTGGCTTCCTATTATCTTCCGTCTCGCACTTATAGTATTCATTGGATGGTTCTTTTACTCCCTCATCCAACAAGGGAATACAAACACACCTGATGGAATGAAACTATTAGTATTATTTTTCTCGATGATTCTTCGGTTGTTCATTTTGCCCATAAAACTTCTTATGGAATGACAAATTGGAGCAGGAATCATATATGGAGGAATCATATACGGCTCTACCACCGTCCTCTTTGTAATGTTTCTTGCCATTCGGCTCTTCCAATTCTTTATCACGAATCCGCTCTCCGACCGAGATTATGTGCATGGATACCTTGCATCATTTTGAGTGCTCGATACAACAGGATGGCAAAAACTGAAACACGCATGGAGATTCTTGAGAACGCATCCATTTTCAGGGGTTCACTTTTTAAAACTCTCAGAAGAAGAACGTCTGGATAAGATTGTACTTGATCCAGAAGTACGCAATAAGGCAACCTTGATTCATGCCTTCTTCGAGGAATGGGGAGAGTGACCGTATTTGGAAAAGCTAGAAAAGCGAAAAAACAGAATCATCCTCACCCTTTTTCGTCCGTCAGGATATCCAACCATCCAAGCTTCAAAGTTTGACACCAATGCCTTTCTCCAAGCGATCGACCTCGATCCTGCACGCTATGATGTGGAAATTGAAAACAAAACGAAAATTCTCTTCACCATAAAAGAACTCTCGCCACAAACAGAAATCATTCCGTTCAGTGAAGTTCTCGAAAATACGAAAAAGTGAAAAATCTGCCTCGGGGAAAATGTGGCAAAAGGAGAATGGAAGCATGATGATATTATTCCATGAAATAATCTCTCTCGAATGCTGATCTGACAGCCTGGTATGGGAAAAACGAGCCTTCTCATCTCTTGGATTATAGAACTCCTTGAAAAGAACCCTTCTGGTAGCTATAAGTTCTGTATCTGAAGCTCAAAGCCAGATATGATGTTCTTCTCTGGTTTCGATGACGTGCTCCATTGTGTAGACTCCATAGAGTGAAATCTGAAAATGGTTGAGTTTGTTCTGAGTGAAATAGAGAGACGAAAAAAGCTCTTTCGAGAAGCAAATGTCGGTTCTATCCTCGAATGGAATGAGAAATTCTCTAATGCACGTCTCCCCTTAATCTTTCTTATTCAAGATGAAATTGCGGACGTACTCAAAAGAATAGAGCTCGAATATGAGGATGGCGCAACCATACGGAAAGCCTTCGAGCGCAACTTGCGCATTCTCTGAACCACCGCTCGATCATACGGAATAGTCCAGTATGTCAGCTTGCAGAGCTCGCTTGTCAGTATCTTCTGAGAACAATGAGCAGAGTTCCGAGATACCTTCAATATCCTTGCCTTCAACATAGGGAGAAAGGCGGTATTAACCAGTATCTTTGGCGACCAACAAAGCGGAGCAGATACCCTTGAACCATTCCATGCTATCTATTACGATAAAAAGAACCGTGAATACGTTACCGTTCATACGCCTCTTTTTACTACAGCAGATAAAGAAAACTTCTTGGAGAGGAACACCCACAGAAAGAATAAACAAATAGGAACAGGAATAGAGGCTTATATAGCATACGCAAGAAGTGTTGGGCAACTTCGATGGAAAGATGCGGAAATGTTTCATGTATCCATGAGAGACTACCGTCAACTCTGCAAAGATTTGCAGGCAAGCTGAGAGGTTGTGAAGCTCAAAGATAATAATTTGGTCTTTAAGAAGGCGGGACAACAGAAAAATCAAGAAGAAAAGAAGGCACCCCCCTCATTCGACAATCTCCGCAAGATGAGAAAAATAGTAAAGATGTACCAGAAAAAAACACAAAATACCCCAGAAAACACGGATATTTCCCAACAATAAGAAAAGACATGATTTCCGCTCTCACAAAGGAATACTTACTTCGTACACACCATTCGAACAGCTCCGAACAACCACTTTAACCCTCATCACCCAAAATATGATCTCATACGTTACTACTCATCCACCATAATCTTCCGTTTATTCTTCTCAAATATGGAAAATATACGAATACAAATATAACCTGATTCTAGTTGAAAACAATTTTATAAATTTATGCCTATGTTAAAAGGTAACACATCTAGAGTTGATCCTCTCTTGGTTCTACTCCTAACCGCTATCTGACTCTTTCTTGTTGTCAGATGAATGTTACAGATTGGGGATATCGTATCCCAAGTTCCTACAAACGAACAGCGCCTCATCCAAAATTGTCTGGACAAGGCGCCGAATAAGGAATATTGAGAACTCGTAGGGGGCTACCTACAGTTCTCCAATCTGATTATTCTCATCCTGTTTATGGAAACAGTTATGCGAATAGGTACGGCGAATATTAACGCTATTCGGGAGATAATCAAGGAAAAATAGTGAACCGTCCGAACATCTCGTTTTACTACAGGCTCATTGCCTGATGCTACCTCCTATGTGAGGAATCAGAACAGAGACCAAGATTGGTCTCTGTTTTTGTTCTATTAGAGACTTTTGTTTTCTCTCTATTTTCCGAAGAACGCATCAACAATATCTTTCATTGCTTTCCCACGAGTGACAAAGCGTGAGGCTCCAATCTTTTTGGTAGCGGTTGCCGTACTCTTTACAGTAGTGATGAGTTTGTCGACCTCACCTTGGGTAATTCGAGCATCAGGACGGAAGTTCTCATTTTCAGGATTGATCCATCCTTTCTCCACTCCAAAATAGATATATTGAGCAAGTTCACTCTTGCTATCTACGTCAGCAAACTGTTTAGCAGACTTGGTAGGAGTAAATCCGTTTGCCTTGGCAAGTATCTTGATGAATTCGGCACGAGAGATGAATCGGTTCGGATAGATGAGAGGATTGTTGGCGATGACACCCTTGGAAATCAAGGTACTGATAGCATCGCGATAGATACTTCGCTTGATATCCTTTGCTTTGATAACAAGAGAGGTAGGAATAGAAATAGTTACTCCGCTTGTTGTAAGAGTCGTTGAGCCTGTGGAAGCAATCGGACGGATAGGAGTTGATACGTAAATTCCACCTCCACCACCTCATCAGCCGTTATTTGATGGGGAAACCTCATCGTATGTAGCAAAGATAGTGAAGTGCTTTGTCCAAACCACGAGATCATTTCATACATTCATTTTACATTCTGAATCATTTGGTAAGGAATTCCCATATGCCTGAGAATCAGTTGAACAAATTCTTGTTATTTCTGTTGATGAGGTACCATTCCTACTATAGCGTACATTTTTTCCAGCCTTGCCCCAAAAAATCAATCTAACAGCTTTATCAAAAGATAACTTATCTTTACTATATCATATTTCAATAGCGTTTACATTTGCCCATGGCCACCATCCATCTTTTAATAGTGTTTGCTTTGGTATGTTTATGCTTCAGTCCCAATTTGGATCATCGCTGATTATGTTAGTTCATTTATTTATTGATATTCACACAACATTTTCATTTCAATTGACATAATTATAAAGATTCATTTGAGGTAGCCCTTTATTATTCTCAACAAAATTACTTACATCAATCTTTAAATCATTAGAAGATACTATAGCATTAAAGTAATCTCAAGTATTCTCATCGAGCGAAATTTGTTCAATAGTATTACTAAAAGTAGATTTATAACAATTATATGGTTGATTTACAACATTTGATACACTACAAACATATCCTTTCGAATTAGCTCATCTTTCCATGTAATTCAAATTTTCTTTTGCATATAGAAATCACAACTGATATCAGTCGTTAATTGAATTGATATAAAACCAAATTGGCCACTCATGCCCATTTATTCAATCAGGACGAAGACTTGTGATGTCGTAATTTACGGAATTCCCAAGTTTATTATCAGTGTCAGGGAGATCACCCATATTAAGATATAACTCGGAATATCAAAAAAGAGAATAGCCGCCTAGTTGACCACCAGATAAATCACCAAAAGACTTTATATCACCTTGATTAGGGACGTATGCATCTAAAAATGTAATGTGAATAAATGGTGCCTCATCAGGTGATACCCCCTTGTTGTGATAATACTTTGATAAACCATCGACGGCCTTTTGAATTACATTTGAACCAGCACTATGCGCTATAAAGTGTATATGTATTGGTGGTAAGTTCGGATTTCTTAATTCAATTTGTTGTTCAATTTGTTGAGCCAGATAACCCCCTTCCTCTGCTGCGTGTCCATATGCCGCTAGAGGATTGGAATTAAGAGGACAAGTTAGAGAATCGGCTTCTTTTTCCCAATCATATAATCTAACTACCGTGTTTTCTGAGTCACCTTTTTTATAGATACTATTTCTCATAGTTCTTAACCATGTTTTGTTGGCTCATCTATCATACGCACTACCACACACTCCATGTGTTATTATAACCAAATTATCCTTATTAAGGGCATTATTATTATTTTTTATAATGGATGACCATACTGGATCCACAAATATCTTTTGTTCTTTCGAGAGTCAGTTTGCTACAATTATGAAAGATTTATTAGTTTCATTGAGTATAGTTCCGTTTTGCAAAGATGTGGTAATTCATTTTGTTGCAAAGTTATTCCATGTAACATCCTCGGTATTTCAATTTGATTTTACTAAAGTGACTACAAGTCCAGACAGATCTAATTTATCTCAGATAGTGTAAGAAATCCAGTCGGGCTGAGTTTTAATAGCCATATTTACAACATCATTACCCGAACTTGGAGGATTCACAATTACAAAAAATGGTCTTTCTAAAAATGTTCAATCTGAGGCAAGGATTTTGATTCGTGTAAAGTAGGCATTTTTGTTTGCATAATTCGATGCAAAGTTTGTTATCAAGGAATTTCACGATATCGTGAAAGATGCGTTGTCATCACTTCAAGGTCAAGCTACCAATGAATATGTATATGGTGCCAATCCACTTGGGCAATCTATGCCGAATTCTCCAACCCGAGCTCAAGCTCCAACACCATCATTTATCGCTCAAGTATATGATATTCCACTCACCCCTACTTCAGCATTTCCGTTGATAAACAAACTTCAACAGCTATTCATCGTGTTTGATGGAGGGAGTACGCTTCAGCTATCTGTCGATGTAGCCGATAAAGTATTCAGATTTCATACAAACATCACAAATACCAAGATGGTACTTGCGAGAACACGAGAAAGTGAGAAGTTCATATTGCTCATATTAGAGAAGGTGAGGAGATACAGCGAACAAGCTCTATATATTTTTGTAGATTCTTGATATTTTCCCATAACATATATACTGATAGTGTACATGTATTCCTTTTTGTGTTGAGCCTCATTTTATGCGTATATGAAATAAAGCAAATCTAAGTTTACGGGAGCCTTCTTATCCATATATTACCATGATAAATAAGATAATATTCACCTTACTTTCCATATTTTCCTTTACAATTCTTCCATTCTCTCAGATACATGCAGGAACCTGAGATATCAAGGTTTTGACTGAGAAGGAGATACAAGAGTATCTAAAAACTATAGATGAATTATTTGATCCAGCTCAGTACAATAGTGAGTATATAGAGAATTCATACCGTAAAACTAGAGAAGGGGTGGGATTGGAACCGATAGAAAATGAAGAGGCCTTTATTAATCTTGATATATCGTATAGTAAAGAAAATGACTTGAGTGTAAAAACAAAGGTGATCGGTCTCTATAATAAGGGTTACTTCATACCTGAAATAGAAAAATTTATAGAAAAACATGAAAAGGAACTTTATTTTGCAGAAGATAGAGTTTCTTCCGACCGAAAAGGTGCCAACTGAGAGTATATCTCTTATTGGGATATAGGAAAATTAAAGATACAAATGGAAAATGAGAAACAAAAATCGACACAAAACATAAATACCATCATCACTGAAGAAAATGCGGTAAGATTCAGAGTAGGAGCCGCATCTCCTGCTCCTGTGCTACAAGATATCAAGCAATCGCCGCCAAAAAAAGTGGAAGAATTCCTATTTTCTGCACCCAAACCAAATCAGATTTCCCTCTCTCCTGAAACCGTTGCCAACAATGTTTTTCTCACCTTTCTTTTGATAGTCCTGTTTGAGATTATTTACAAAGTTAATGCTAATATTATCGTAGACTTCAAGGCATCCTTAGTAAAGATGCCTTTCTTTAATAGGTTTGAAAAGCGAAACCTCGGTCTAAAACAATTTCTGAAAAATAAGAAAGTTCTTCGATATCTCATAGTGCTTATGATGTTCTTCCTTTATGGCTTTACAGGATGGATTTTATCAGATGATTCGAACATTGATTGGAATATATATCTTGTTTTATTAGTAGTGACATTGATTTATTCACTGTTTGAGTACGGAATCGGTATTTATTTTTACCACAAAAATAAAGCAGAAAAGATATTACTTCAGAGTTTTACTCGCTTCTTTCTCCTTGTTATCGGTGTTTTGATATCAAAATACTTTTCTGTATATCCAGCGCTTCTTGTTGTGGTACCATTGTACTTATTTTCAGTTACTCAAGCAAGACTCTCGATCAAAAAGGAATTGCAAGTCAATGTAAGTAAGATTTCTACTATTTTCTTTGTTGGTATCACGGCATGGATCTTATCCATGTATTTACAGGGGATTTGAGGACAAATTACGATATTACTATTTACACTATCCATTCAGGGGCTGTTTTACTCGATTATTACCAATACAAAACTCTATTCCTACAATCGCTATGTCTGGTGAGCAAGTCTATTTATCGTCTGACTTGTCTTTGTTTTCACTATGATAAATCCTGATGGTTCTGTTATCTCAGCATTGAAAGAAAATAATTTCACAAAAGTATCATTTATAGCACTTTGACTGTTTTCTTCGTTTTCTCTTTGCTTATATCTTATCAAAAGATTCTATTTGAAGGCAAAGGTATCACCTAAAGTATAAGGAGTTTGACTTTTAATGTCCAAAGACTAGACTACTCATGTGTGGTACTCGACTCATAGATAGTGGCTTACATCATCTTTGATCGAACATACTTTTTAACTTAAGCACTTATGAAAAAAATGGTATATATTCTTGTACTTATTGGAATATGTTTTTGATTCCACTGACTCACTTTTGCTTCAAGTAGTATAGATACATGCAAAGAGGAAATAATAGAAAATGCGAGTTCACCTGAGCTTTCTCC
Organism: Candidatus Altimarinota bacterium; assembly: GCA_041909865.1. Taxonomy (GTDB): domain Bacteria; phylum Patescibacteriota; class Gracilibacteria; order BD1-5; family UBA2023; genus JABFSX01. The sequence continues at coordinate 9,956 of JAYRRZ010000077.1, forward strand.
TGATGGAAAAAGCTTCGCATATCGTGGTACAAATAAAGATGGAAAGGTGATTATGATAAAAGATGGAATGGAAATATGAAGCGAATTTGATGTCACTTTGTACTTAAGATATTCTCCTGATGGAAAAAGTTATGCTTATGTTGGACAAAAGCATTGAAAACAAACTATGGTAAAAGATGGTGTTCCCTGAAAGGAGTATGAAGGGGTATCTAGACAAGTATATTCTCCTGATTGAGAAAGTTTTGCTTATGTGGCAAGACAGAATGGAAAAGAGCTTGTAGTAAAAGATGGTATTGAGGAAAGGGAATATGATAGCATTAGTGACTTAAGATATTCTTCTTTCGGAAAAAGTTTTTCCTATATAGCAAAGCAGGGAACAAAATATCTTGTTGTGAAGGATTGAGTGGAAGGGAAAGAATACGACAATATCAGTTCATTTAGTCTAACCTACTCCCCAGATTGAAAAAGCTTCGCCTATGTGGCAAATCAATGATGAAAGTCTTTTATGGTAAAAGATGAGGTAAAGATAGGAAAAGAATACGATATACTTTACAACTTAACATTTTCCCCAGATTGAAAAAGTTTCGCATACCAAACAGAAAGTCAGGATGGGAAAAGGTGGGTTATGGTAAAAGATGGAGTGGAAGGGAAAACATATAACTATATTGGATTTCCAACATACTCACCAGATTGAAAAAGCTTTGCTTATGATGGAGACACAGGAAAAGGATACGTAATAATAAAAGATGGGGCGGAATTACGGAATGGATACATGGAATCAAAGGCTCCTGTATACTCCCCAGATTGAAAAAGCTTTGCTTATATTGCTAAGAAAAAGAATGGAAAACTGGTCGTGGTAAAAGACGGAGTAGAATGAATCGAGTATAGCCATATCTATTATTACGGTCTAAGGTATTCCTCTGATTGAAAAACCTTTGCATATCCTGCAAGTAAAGATAAAAATTGAAGGAATCAATGGGTTATGGTGAGAAACTGAATAGAGAGTGAGGGGAGGTATGAAGGAGTGTCTAGGCCTGCACTTTCTTCAGATTGAAAATATTTGGCCTATGTGGCAGGAAAGAATGGAAAATCTATTATGATAAAAAATGGAGTAGAAGGGAAAGAACGCGAATCAGTATCTGAACCTATATTTTCTCTGGATGGAAGAGTCTTTGTTTATCAGGCAGATTCTCTTATAATAAAACAAACGTGTTGATGAGATTCTATAAATAAAGTTGCTACGAGTACTACCACGAATAATAAAATCCAGAAAATATCTATAAAAGTTCCGCCTAATAGAACTTCATACAATGTAGGAGATTTATTAGACTTATCAGGTTTGGTTGTCACGATTACTTTTTCAGATTGAACGAGAAAAGATATTGAGTATACAAATCTAAGGGATTTTTGACTTTCTACTTCAATAAAAGATGGCAGTAAACTATGAAGTAATAACTCTAGGATCCGAATCTCTTCTAAAGGTGTTTTCGTAGTACAGAAAATAAAGGTAAGTAAGCATCCGTAAAAAGAACAAATATATTTCATCAAAAACAAAATAACTCCCCTAAATAAATAGAGGAGTTATTTTCTCACAAACAACACTTCCAGATAAACGAATCTTTTATAGTCTCGTTCATCTTTTATCGGAGAGTTTGCAAAAATTTGAAATGAAATGTCATTTGGTGCCCAGAGCGGGACTTGAACCCGCAAGCCGTAAAGCAGAGGATTTTGAGACCTCCGTGTCTACCATTCCACCATCTGGGCAAGCTGTAAAAAATTGTGTATTTATTTTTTGATAACTGTTTGGTAGCCACGGTTC
>JAYRRZ010000078.1:0-3676 GCA_041909865.1 Candidatus Altimarinota bacterium
AGAGAGTACATAGGTACAAGTAGCACTTTCGAGATCAGTACAAGTAAGATTCCCGACAGATTGTCCTGCGGTGAGAGCACCAGCGGTGAGAGCACCAGCGGTGAAGTTAATGGCGGTTGGAGCGGTGTTTGGAGCGGCACTTACGTTCAATGAAATAGTTGATGTGACACTTCCCCCCTTTCCATCATCTGCCTTGTAGTTGAGACTATAGGTTCCTGCGGTAGTTCCCGCTATCCATGAGAGAACTCGAGTTGTTGGATTAAATGAGAATCCTGTTGGGAGGGTTCCGACGGTAGAATACGTGAGAGTATCTCCATTTGGATCGGTGGTGGTTGGAAGAGTAGTACTTCCTGCAGTTCCGACAGTAACGGATATTGGAGCAATTGCAGAGAATGGATTTGGATTCTGGTTTGGAGCAGTGATATTCACTGAAAGTGATGTGATATGGCCTGAAACATTTGTCGTTGGATGTTTCTCCCGGAGGGCAATGGTATGCGCTCATGCAGGAAGTACCGCCGTAGTAAATCATGCTCCTAGAACTGGAGTCCAAGTCCCAGTATCAATACGTGATTCATAACCCCATCCATTTCGTGGAGAGAAAGTTACAGTAACTGAGTTGTCTGCATTGACAACAGCTCTTGCTCATTGAACTGCTTCTGGGAGCTTTTGTATATCATCTATAGCTTTTTCAATGGTTTCTGTAACTATATTACGAATTTTTCCAAGTGTAACTGGATTCACTTGAAGTCGTGGATCACGGAGAGTCTCTTCCACGAGTTGAGCTACATTTGGAGACCCTGCTTTTGGTATGGTAAATCGAATAGTCCTTCCCAGATTAGAAGATCAATCGAATGACACCCGAATCCCAACTATTGTCGAAACATTGCTCGGTGCAATACCGTGCTGAGGGTTATAGTTCCCCCGAAAAAAAATCGAAGTAGTACCAGTCAGTGCATATTCCGCTCAGATACTTGCTCCCCATGTTTCTGTGAATTTATGAACTCCCCCATCCAACCTATAATCACCACCATAATAGGTAATATCAACTCCTCCCACTAAATTAGTTCCATTGTTTGTGTCACGAGTGGCACCAGTAAAAACTTTTACTTGAGTTTGATCACCAATATCAACTGTATATCCTGCGGTAAGAGTCTGTCGAGTGAAGGCATCCCAGAGTGTTACGGTTTTTCATTTGATGGTTGTGGTAGTAGTTCGGAGGAAGGTAGCAAACTCCTCAGTACTTACCGTTGATGAAACTGTCATCCTAGTAGCAAGAGGATTGGATTCGTCACGAGATTTACCTTGCTCATGAAGAAATCGGACAAACGCCGCTCACCAATGGAGCGAACCAGACGCACTCCATGCTTGGAGATCCCCCTTATATTCAGTATTAGCAAGAGCACGAGCAGCATCAACGTTAGTAGTAGAAAAAGTAATAGTTCCATTGAGATTATCCATAATCTTAAAACCGAGAGAACCAAACACACTTCTCATATATGGAGTCATCGTTACACTCGCACCAACCGCAACTACTCATTCATCAACGAGCAAATCAGCTCGTCCTCCGGTTCCAGTAATATTTCCCGTCACTGCCTGAACAGAGAGAGTTGCATTCCCTTGTTGAAGAGTGACTGGAGGTGGTGCTGATAGGGGTTTCCCATCCATCTGTGCAAATAACTGTTCTTGAGCGGCCCGTATACTCTGAGCTTTTTCTGCATTCTGTGTTCTCTGACGTTCCTGCCATTCACCACCAATGCTAGTTGGGTCATTAAAAGCATTAGTTGAAAGATCCCCTTGGGCTACTCTCACTTCTAGCTTACTTGATGGAAGCATATCTTTACAACCAACCTCCCCATCTAAGAGTGAAACAATCCTAGTTTGACTCTCACCACACTGAGTAGGAGCTTGAGGAACAGCAGGAGGAACAGCAGGAACATCACTTAATGCTCCAGAAACCTGTGGAGATAAGGCGAGAGCAGTAACAAGAACCGTTGTGCGTAAAGCGTTACTCATAAAAAGAAAGTAGGAAAAATAAAATACGTACCATATATACGTATTTTATTTTTATTGTCAATAATATTTTTATCTTCCAGCGGCGACTTCAAGCTTGGCCGTCTGATCAGCAATAGCAAGAGAGTCGATAATGTGTCCGATATCTCCCATCATAATTACTGGGAGATTGGAGAAATTCTGATTGATACGATGATCGGTGACACGATCCTGGGGAAAATTGTAGGTACGGATTTTCTCACTGCGATCCCCTGTTCCAACTTGAGCAAGACGAGCAGCTCATTCGGCAGCTGCTTTTTTCTCTTCTTCCATTGCATGGATACGAGCCTTGAGGACACCGATAGCTTTGACCTTGTTCTGAAGCTGACTACGTTCATCCTGACACTCGACCGCAAGTCATGTTGGGAGATGTACGACGCGGATAGCGGAGTTCGTCTTATTGACGTGCTGTCCTCATGCACCACTCGCACGACAGGCAATAATTTCGAGATCTTCTTCGCGGATTTCGATATCCACATCCTCTGCCTCTGGCATCACCGCAACCGTGATAGTCGAAGTATGAACTCGACCATTTTTCTCAGTCTCTGGGATACGCTGTACTCGATGTACTCCTGACTCATATTTGAAACGTGAGTAGGCTCAAACCCCGTCAATCTTAAAAATCCCTTCTTTGTATCCTCATGCATCGTTCCATGACTCAGAGAGGACCTCAAGAGTGTATCACTCTGTGCGAGCAAAGTTCTTGTAGGCTTCGGCAAGTTCATGAGCAAAAAGTCCTGCTTCATCTCCTCAGGCTCCAGCACGAACCTCAAGGATGATATTTTTCTCATCGTTCGGGTCTTTTGGGAGGAGAGCAATCTTGAGCTCTTCTTCGAGAACAGAAAAACGCTCCTCTGCAGTGGCAATTTCCATCTTGGCAAGTTCAAGCATCTCTGGGTCTTTTTCGTTTGCAATAATGTTCTTTGCTTCATCGTAGTTCGCATAGAGCGACTTGTACTCACGATACAATTCCACGGTTTTTTCCATGGATTTTTTCTTCTGATTTACCGACTTGAGACGCTTCAGGTCAGAGTAAATAGTGGGGTCAGCAAGGTCTGCTTCGAGTCCTTCGTATTCAGCTATGAGATTATCGAGTTGGAATTTCACTGGAAAGAGAGTTTAGAAATTTAGGAGGGTATTATACAAAAAAATGAAAAATGTCGAGAGGAAAATTGGTTCAAAATTGTGTACGAGAAGGAAATTCTCGCTTTGACTTTGGAACGCTTTTTTGTAGTATCTCGCGGGGAAATGAGTATTGAGTATTTGTAGATCGGATACTTGTAGTGACTGGATTGCTGCTTCCCTCGTCGAGAGTGACGGAACAAGAATCCATTCTCCAACTATATACTTGCTGCTAGAGCGTAAGTGACTGAGAAAAATCTTGATAACAAAGAGATTCGAAGTTTTTCAGAATATCTCTCAATTTACCCAGATGGTGGAATGGTAGATCTTCGAGCGAAGCGAGTGACACCCTTGCGGTGCACGGGAACCGTGGCTACCAAACAGTTATCAAAAAATAAATACACAATTTTTTACAGCTTGCCCAGATGGTGGAATGGTAGACACGGAGGTCTCAAAATCCTCTGCTTTACGGCTTGCGGGTTCAAGTCCCGCTCTGGGCACCAAA
>JAYRRZ010000079.1:0-15397 GCA_041909865.1 Candidatus Altimarinota bacterium
CCGCCCGTGATACAGATAGAGCGTTGTAATGATACTCGTTTCTCCGACCTGGTTCTCCCGAAAAAAAATATTCGACACATCGGAGCAAGGCGGCGAAGACGATATCTCAATCTTGTCAAACCACTCTATGTGCCATATGGATCATTGGATGTTCGTCAGGAGACGGTTATTTCAAGTCAGAAAAAGTATGTAGATATTTTTACTCGACCACTCTCTCGTTCACTCATGGTACGAAGGCGAGCAAAGATGGTAAAGCGTTTCCTCAAAAAGAACCGAAAGGGAATCATTGGAACTATCGCTATGACCTTCCTTTTTGTTGTGCCAGTGCTCTGGTATGTAAAGATATCAGTGCAAGATGGATATCTGAGACTTCTCTCCCTCCCAAAGGCACAAAATATTGCCGAGGCACAGCAGATTGTTCAGGGAGCTCGTATGGATTTTGAGAGAGCCAATTTCTTATTTCTCCCATTTTCCTGGATACCACTTGAGACAGTAGATTTGGCTCATAGAGTATCTATGGGTTGATTGTCGCTTACTCGTTCAGTAGAGTCAATCCTCTCGCTTGTTCCCACATGAACGGGCACTATTACCCAAGAAACCAAGAAGAGTGCTTCCATTGCACCTGCATTTCGTGCTGATGCAAAAGATTTCTTTCCTCTTGCTCGTTTTGGAATCGATTTTCCTACCACTTGGGCAAAAGAACATGAAACGGTTCTCAGTGCCTCCATCCACAATCTCTCTCATGCGGCTGAGATCTATGCTTGAATTCAGTGAGATACCACATTGCCTACCAAAATTCGCCGAGTTGGTACATCGCTCTCAAAACTCACAGGATACCTCTCATGGTATCTAGAAAACAAGCAACAGGTTCTTACGATGTTCGGTGATGATAACCCAGTTCGATATGTTATCTTCAATCAGAATCGAGATGAGATTCGTGCAAATGGATGATTTCCTGGTACGGTTATCTCACTCTCTCTCTATAAAGGGAATATTCTTGATTATCGTCAGGATGATGTGTATTACTACGACTGGAATCTCTATCCATACAAAGAAACTCCACCACCTGGGCTAGTTCTCTTGTCCGACAACTATGGACTCCGTGACGTGAATTATTATCCAGACTTTCGAGAAACGGTAGAAAAAGCAAATAGTTTCATAGAGCGTTCGGGTGATTCTACTATCACTACTGGTATCGCTATTCATCAGGGAATTATTGAAGATATTCTCAAAGAGATTGGCCCAGTAAGTGTTTCGGGGGTCACCATTCCATTTGATGGGAAAAACTTTTCTGCCCTTATGTCGACGCTTGTTGAGTCAGAATATGGTCGCGAACTCCACGCAAAAGATATTTTATTTGATTTTATTCATGCTTTTGTTGCCAAGATAGATGCCACCAAACGGTATGATGTAGTGTTTGATGTTATCGAGAAATACTGGAACAATGGAGAAATACTGATTGCTTCTCGTGATGATGAAACAGAAAAATTCCTCAAAGAGTTCAAAAAACCACTTCCATGGGAATGTAGAGAAGTAGGAAGTAATGAGACCATCAGTTCAGAGCCTAATCTTTCAAACATCACACCTCAAACCGCAAGCTGTACACAGAATTGGGTGTATCCAATTTTTACCTCTGTAGGATGAAACAAGAGTGATCGTTATATCAAGCGAACCTACGCGGCAACGGTAAAAAAAGCACAAGGATGTACCTATGAAAATACGATTACTATTTCCAATCTACATGCCTTCTCCGCATATGATAAGCAGGATATCAAATCATTCATAAAGGCTTCACAGATTAACAACGCTGAATTAGAAAAGAAGATAGACTATATACAGGGAAATAGTCCAAATAAATCATACGTTCGTCTCTATGTTCCAAAAACCGCAAAACTCCTTGGAGACGGTGGAAGTATCGAAGTAAATACCGGATCGCTCAATGCTACCGTGTTCTCATTTTTTCTCAATACTCCAGTGGGAGGAACCGCAACAAAAACCATTCATTATACTGTTGAAATTCCTCAGTGTGCTGATTATTCTGGGTCAATAGATTGGTATAGGCAACCAGGTCTGAGACAAATTGAGATGAAATAACTTCCATGAATACTTCGCCGTTTGGTTTTACATTTTCATATTTCCGAATAGTGCTCAAGTGGATAATTGGTGCTATAGGAATCTATTGTTTGTTTCTTTTTGTCTTTCATGAGAACTCGTGAGAAAAACAGAAAGTTCTCTGGTTCCTCGATACCTCCCTCTCGATGGTGGCACAAGATATTCAGAAATCTGATACATTTGTTGAAAGTCGATTCAGTATTGCCCGCCAGATTATCCTTTCTGGTGCAATCAATTTACCAATTGAATCTGCGCTGGTAACTTTTGGAGATGGTATTCGATTACAGCTCCCATTTTCCCAGGATAACGATACGTTTGCATCGGTGTTGTCAGCGATTGAACCACAGCTGTATTGATGATGAACAGATATTATTACCGCACTGAAGGGTTTGAAACTCCTCTATCCATATCAGTCATTTCATATAGTGCTCCTCTCGGATGGTGAGATTACTGGAAGTGGTACCAGCACTCTGCCAGTGTTGAATGCAAATACTCCAATAACCATACTATGAATTGGTACAGAATCTTGAGCCAAGATGCTTCAGTGATATGACGCAGCCTGAAAACCACGATACAAACAGTACAATTGAGCAGACGCAGTAACGCGTCTAGGTTCATCATACCTGAAGATTCTTGCAGATACATATCAGGGGGATATCAAGATAATCAGCCAATATTCTGAGGTGCCATGAGTGATACAGGATATGAGAGAATCGCTTCCAAAGAGTGCAACTCGCTCGGATAATTGGGAGTTGTATCTCGGATGTATCTGTCTGATTCTGGCGATTATCTTGCATCCATATACGATAAAAAAACAACATTAGCATATGAGATTTTTTACGATTGTTCGCACATTTATGCTTTTTCTTGGAATCACTCTTAGTGTATTCTCGATGATAGAATATCAGAATTTATTGCTGGTTTTTGCTTATATATCGAAGAATACCTCTTGGCGTTGAAGTGATCATACCGAGATATACAAATACAATGAATCCCTTCTTCTTGCTCAGTCAGGGAATTTTCTTGAGGCCAAGTCACTCCTTTCTCCTCTCATAAATAATCCTGGAATAGTACCATCAGACCGAATATTTGAACTCTATGGAGATATCCTCTATTCTCTCTCGGGCTCAAAAGATGATGTGATACTATTGTACAAAAAATCACTCACCTCTGCACAGAATCTCCGGGTTGAGAAGAAGATATCATTGCTTGTCGGTACTTCCTCCTGAAAGACTTCAGAGAATAGCGGAACCTGACAGGACTCTGCCTTTTCCTCATGATCCAAGACGGTCTCGGGGGAAGATATGAGAGAATCAACCAAGATGGAGCTACAACGAATCCAGAAGCAGCGAAAGGGCCTGGTAAATCAAGATACTATACAATCGCAAGATGTAAAAACAAAAACCCAAGAAGTCTTCCAACTTCTTGAATGAGGGGAGATTAAGATGGATTGGTAAAAACCATCTTGATTTACCAATACTTTTCCTTATCATTTTTGCATGTCAATATCCAAGCTTCAAAGAGATTTTGATGTTACATTTCTTTCCGCCTTCAAAACGCCAGCAAGAACCAGGTATTTTTTTGATATCACTGATCGGGATGGAACAGAAGAACTTTTTGATATCATATCATTTGCCCGTCTTCAGAAACTACCATTTTTTATCATTGCATGAGGCACCAATTGTCTCTTTGCTTTTGATATGTATGAAGGGATTATCATCCGCAATCGCTATGTTTGATGGGAACAGCCTATTCACAGTGGCAATCATTTTCGAGTTCGGATACATAGTGGTGAGTCCGTGAACTTCGTTGCGAGCAAGCTCTATGATCATCACAAGATAGCTACCCTCATGCCATGGATTGGATTACCCGGAACCTTCGGTGGAGCAACCGTCTGAAATGCTGGATGTTTTTGACTTGAGATGTCTGATATCTTCCTCGAATGTGAGGCCTTGGATCTCGCAACAGGAGATATTGTCACTCTGAAAAAAAATGACATGCAGTATGCTTATCGCGAGAGCGCACTCAAACATACGGCACGATATTTTGTTCTCTCTACCCTGATTGATCTCACTCCTCGATGAGGAGAATACGAATCATACACTCCTGATGCTCTCAGGATTGCTCGCAAAGAAAAACAGCCAGCAGGTTTTTCTTGTGGAAGTTTTTTCAAGAATCCTCCATGACTTTCGGCAGGAAAACTTATCGATGAAGCGGGACTCAAAGGAACTCGTATTGGTGGAGTGAGAATCAGTGAGCAACATGGGAATTTTTTCCTCAATGATGAAAAGGCCAAGTGGCAAGATATCATCGAGCTCCGCAATCTCGTGAAGAATACAATCCTCTCCAAATATGGAATCCCTCTTCAAGAAGAGGTACGAATTATCACTAATGAATCATAGATGTTCTGATTTCAACTCGTCAATTCTCCAGAGAGCTTCATTCCTGACTTGAGTCGGATTCAGTTGATTTGTGAGAAAATCAGCGAACAGATACCTCTTCCTCAGAAGGGGATTCTCAATATTGCCTTCCTTCCTGATGCAGAAATCCAGAGTCTCAACAAGCAATATCGAGGTATTGATACCACGACGGATGTGCTATCGTTTCATTATTTTGATGATTTCTCTGAGGTTCATGAGGATGATATTGCTGGGGAGATTATCCTCTCAGAATCTCGGATTCGCTCCCAGTCTGAGGAACACAATCATTCGTTCGAGAAAGAATTCGAAATACTTGTCATCCACTCAATTCTCCATATAATAGGATTTGATCATGAGGATGATGATGATTTTGAGGAAATGTGGAAATATGAGTGAGAACTCAGAAAAAGTATTATTATTCAGTAAGCTCTCAATATGGAAACGACCAACGAAAAGCTAACAAAGTCGAAGCATATTCTCACTCCATCTCAGGCACTACTTGCGGCTGCTCTTGTCTGCATTGCAGTAACTTGTGTCTTAAGAAGGAGAGGGGCTAATTCTGAGAATCATGATGAACCTTATGTTAAGGCCATGGCAAAGATCCTTATTGTGCCAGAAGTTGCAAAGTTTAGTGAGGATAATGTCCTGAAAATCAGTAATACAAGTGAGCAAGTAGGAAAGAAAAGGAAACTCATTGAGAGAGTCTTGAATTTCTTTGATAAAGCCCATAATAGAAAAAAGTAGAAGTAGTACAAAAAACTTGCTTTTTCATATTTCTCCATATAATCGCACTCACTCAACCACGGCGGGGTAGCTCAGTGGTAGAGCAGAGGCCTGAAAAGCCTTGTGTCGACAGTTCGATTCTGTCTCTCGCCACCATAATTTTAAGATTATGCACTGCATAGCTTAAAACATATAGTGGAAACACTCTAAATATATGGTTTAATAATAAAACATTAAACTCTAGAAATACTTGAAAAAGGCCTTGTGTCGGACTCAAGTATTTTTTTGTTGTTCACACTATGATTACCCTCTGTGATTATGTCCGAGTTACCGAAGAGTTCGCTCACGATTTCTACTTACAAGATAACAAGTAGTCAAGATGAATATCCATATTTCATTCCTTATATGAATAAAAGTCTGGAGTCTATATTGAATTAACCTCTCTTTTAGAATATGTACGTAGAAATGTCGGGTAGAGAAATTCCTGAACTTGCTCAATAATTCTTCATATATCTTCCAATAAAGCGGTCTTATACATTCTTAATGCACTTGCCTCAGTGAATCACTCATTTTTCAATAAAATCAAATATAATCTATAATTACCAATAATTACATGTCATGCAGCATTATGGATATCTCATTCATCAAGAGGTACCATTAATCCAAGGCATATATCACAGTATAATTTTAGTTCTTCAGCATTTTTTGCGGTATCAATTCTATCTCGGAGTCTCTTGAGGACTTCTAGATTATCGTAAATAGGCTTTTTTATCTCATCTGGTAGTATACCAAGATGAGATTGGGCTTCAATAATACTTTTTGGAAGGACTAACCCTATAACTCTTCCGAATTCCTCTCACTTAGATTCATCTGATATCGTATCTCAGCACAGATATCAGATAATATATCATCCGTAAAGAAGACTCATAGAATGTCTCTTTACCATCTCGTTTTCCTCAAGTGATAGTTGAAGAAAAAACTCTCTTTTCTTATCAGCTTCTTTTTCAGATAAATCTTCTGGATGTTGAAAGAAGATTACATTATCTTCAAGTAATTTTTTTGCACGAAGTAGAAACATATAACGCTCATCAAATTTTGCATGCTCTGGATGTTTTTCATTGCTTCTTGGTACTGTAATTCAGGATGGTACTCATAAATCTCTGTTCCTTTCATGAAGTTGAGGATTGCTCAATGTTCTCTCTACGAGTTGGGAAAATCCCGCTTGAATTAATTTTATTTGCTCTCAATTTCATCCATCAATTTGAATAGAAAAAGTATCTCACTTTTTTACATTGAGAAGGAAAAGCCCTAAAATACTTGTAGCCTCGGCGCTTTCCCCCTCTCTCAAAAGAAAAACACTTACTCATGTATGTTCCTTTTGCATAGATTGAACAAAACGTACGATTTCTCAACATGGTCTCATGTGAAAATCCTCTGGAGCCGTATATTCAAATTCATAGATTCCTCTGTAGCTAGTGTTCATGAAGTTATTATAACAATTATTATTAATATGTAAATATAATAGTTCTTTAATCTTACGTAGGCTACACATCCAACTTATTACATCATCTGCAATCTTATCCGCTGTGATACCTAAATATTTTTGTGTTACTGCAAGGGAAGAGTTGTTGAGCTTATGTTGAATAATCTCAATGGGTATATCTTAATTTTCGGTATAAAAGGAGTTATATCCGATCATTGCAATGCCGTTCTGACTTCCTCGACTAATTCGCCACCACATAAGAATCCTTGTATACTTATCGGTAATTTTACTGATTGGGATATTTTTTCTGACAGTTCTACCTATTCAGAGGTGACAATCCGAATTACTACGTATTTTGGAACAGCAAAAACCAATCATTTGATTTCTACCCTAGTACATCTCTCTCATAACATACTTCGCAGTATATGCTCTCTCTTCTCTCTGGAGCATAAGTAGTAATCATCTTCTTTGCTCTCTTTTCTGTCTTTGGATGGAGAGCAAAATCATCTTCTTTGTACTTTCCTATCTTCTTCCAATTATCCTCACAATGTGGACAGTCACAGAATCTCTCGAATAACTTCCGTGGGTTTCTTTGTTCCATTCTTTCTTTGTGTCTCTGGTCTGGATGTCTCCGAGGAATCGGGAGATTGTGTTTGCGGTAGAATTCAAGTTCTTGCTTGATAATCCGAAATGGTTTCTTGGTCACTTCACACTCAATGGCCCAGTTGAGGATATCATCAGGAATCTTGGAGATATCTTCTGGAAGTTTACTGGCTGGGATGATTTTCTCAACCTTCGGGAATGGAGGTTCATAGTCTGACCAGTTGAAGGTCGGTCAGTGGAGGAAGGTTTCTGCTCATTCCCTCCTTGATAAGGGAGGGTTAGGGTGGGTTACACTACTAGAATCAATATGGTTTTCTGTTTGTGTAATCCCTCTCAACCTCAGCTCTGCACTACTTCGCTCTGCTCAGGTCGCCTTCTCAGGGGAGGAACTGAGCACTTCTTCTCTTGTCATCGGAAAATATTCCATAGCCACCGTCTCATTGTATCCAAATGGTGAGAGAGAAGATGGGAAGAATTCTCCCCATTCTCACATCCCTATCATATGTTCGATAATCTTTGGTACGAGTTCTTCATATTCTTCTTTGGTATATTGTTTGTTGAGGATGCAATAGGATTTGTTTTTGAGTCAGACACAGGCGAAAGAATTCTTGATTTCATTACAATAAAAACAAAATAATGAATTATCCGAATGGGATAGGCAAAATAATGAAAACAATGTGTTGTATCCACTATGTGTCAATACCTCGTATCAGAGGGAAGTATCTTTGCAATAGGAGCCATCCATAGTATCATTGCAATTTCATCCTCAACAGTCATATAAGAATTTACAATCTTGTGAATTATTTACCTCGAAACAATAAGTACATTCTTTTGAATGTTGATTCAGATTTCATAGAGTAGTTTCACATTCAATATTATTATGACAAGAACGCACATTCTCATGTATCATAGACATCCATAATATGGCCCCTTCTTTTTTACTTAATTCTGGAAATGTTTCCCACTCTTTCATAAAAGTCTCTTTATCTAACTGCTCTCATTTCCATAAATATTTTGCGTTTACCTTATTGCTCGTCATGTAACAATATTCACAATTATTTAGATTTGAACAAAAGGCAAGATGGTGAGAGTTATTACAATGGAGACAATTTTGTAAAAATGAACTATTTTCACCACAATAAAAACTCATATATGAGTTTGAAATATTCGAGCATCTTGAACAATCCATGCAATCAACTGAATTTACAATCCAGTCTGAGAATAATATATCTTGGCTCCATCATCCAGTAAACGAATAATAACAATTTTTTGAAAAAAGCATTTGTGCATATTCGCAGTTCTCCGATCATGAATTTGAAATAGCACAAAAAGGCACTTCCCTCATCAACTCCCCAAACTGTTCAAAAAATCCTCTCGAAAAATCAAACTCCCTTCCATATTCCATCGGATCCCACTTATCACTCCACCAATAGTCTTGATGATACACTTTGAATGGTTTATCTGGAGAGTAGATAGAAACTATATCTTTTCCAGTTGCGTCACATTTTCTCTTGTAGAGTTTTCTCTCATTTCGAAATGAGAGTCTGCGTTGCTGACGGCAGTCTGGACAAAGCGTAGGAGAAGGAATGGTATACTTTTTTCATGAAAAAATAGGACTCACTTTCTCATAGAATTCGAGATCTTTATCTGTGATAGGAAAAGATACTCCACAGTGTTTGCAGATTTTTGTTTCTACGAGATATTCATCAGGTGGAATTTGGTACATAAAAAAAGTATAGTAAAAATGGGGGGATTGTCAAAAATGGGAAAAAGAAGTTGGAGAAATAGCATCAGCGGATTAAAAGCTTATACATGTACGGGTTTATACAATAGAAAAGATAGGTTCTTTAGGAAGAGAGTAATTCTTTCCATAAAAATCTCCCCTTCTCGCGAAGGGGAGATTTTGTTATGAAATACTCTTTGAACATACTCTCGATTATTCCAATCTAGAGACGTAGGAAGTTATAAAGAATCTTGGCCGCCTCGCCTCGAGTGAGGTATCCATTCGGACGGAAATGGAGTTTTCCGTTTATGGTCTGGCCATTGATGATACCAAGTTCGGTGGCACGGAGTACATACGGAGTCATCCAAACAACGAAGTCAGTGTCATGGTATCGTCCACTATATCGGAGTCTGGCAGGGAATATGGAATTAGGTAAAAAATTAGGAAAAGTCTATATTAACAATGCTCAAGTTATCATGGCTGATGTGAAGGCAAAAAATGGAATCGTTCATGTAATTGATTCCGTGCTCCTTCCGTAACTTTGATTCGCAATTCTCGAAATCCTTTCTATAATTGGGAGGATTTCTCTTGTTATTATGATTAAATATTTTCTCCTTATCTCGCTTTTTTTCCTTGCATCATGTAGTAAAAATAGTACTCCTGTAACGCCAGAGATTTCTCCAGATCAGAAAACCAAAACCATCCTCGCACTCGGGGATTCTCTCACCGCAGGATATGGACTCTCGACAACTGACTCCTATCCGAGCCAACTTGAGATCAAGCTTTGAGAAAAAGGGTATACTTACAAAATCGTAAATGCTGGAATCTCTGGTGATACCACCGCAGGGCTCCTCTCTCGTCTCGATTGGGTACTCGACTGAGATGCCCCCTCCTTTGTCATTCTCTGTATTGGTGCCAATGATGCATTTCAAGGGAAGGATACAGACGAGATAGAGAAGAATCTGAGACAAATCATCGAGAAAATCCGAGCAAAAAATATCCCAATCCTCTTCGCTGGGATGCGAGCTCCACTCAATCTCGGTGGAGAATATGGGAAACGCTACGAAGCAATATTCCCGCAACTTGCCAAAGAATACAATCTCGTCTATATGGACTTCTTCCTCGAAGGCGTGGCCCTAAAGGCACAGTACAATCAGGATGATAGGATTCATCCGAACAAGGAAGGATATACTATCGTAGTAGAAAATCTCTTGAAGGTATTGGAGGGGGAGGGGATGTTACAAAAATAACATATTGAAAAGTTAGGTATATCTTACAACACCATGGAGTGTTTCACTCTTTTCTTTCATAGTAGTTTTGCCAATCATTGTCTTCATTTATGGAATTCCCAAGAAATTTCACAAACACCACCTTTTGGAAAGCTTTTATTATAAACAAACCTATCTGCTCATTCAAAAATAAATTCCATATTATCTAAGTCAAAAAGAGTATGTGTAATAGCTCAAGGAGAATTATGATGCTGTACATGTAATAAATTCCTACTAGATTGAGATACCACAGCTTTTGCAAATCAGGAAGACATTTTAATAACTTTGTTTCAGTCATGAATAACTAATTCATTAGAAAAATCAGCTTTTCATCAATCAAAGAATACAGCATTTCATTGTTTCCTTAACTCTCAAAGTCTCTTGTAGCCTATAAATTCTTGAGTTTCTCAATTTTCTCAAATATAATAGTAGCCCCACTCAGTTACAATATTGTTTATTTCTATAGTTCACTCTAATAGTGTAAATCTTTCTTCACGAGATGAAGAAACGGAATAATATCAATCTATATCAGTTGGTTTTATTTTATCCAATCAGGATACTAACATTGTATTTTTATCTGAATCTTCTCATAGAAACTTATAAACAATATATGTATCTTTTATTGGATGATATGCAATATAGATAGGTCACTTTTGTTTTGTAATCTCAAAAATATCATCTTTTCATAGAACCAGATATCTCTTACAACTCACTTCTTGTAACGACGGTTTGTCAGAATCATTTCTCAATGAAGAGGTATTTCATAAGTACTCTTCAATTCTTCTAAATCTTTCAACTTCGTCTTCTTCTGGTATGGTTTTAAGTCTCTTAATTGTTGGCAATACTGTAAGTGGAAGATCTCAAACCAATATTTTATCGAATTTGTTTCTTATTGCTCAAGTCACTTCTGATAATGTTATAGTTCAATTTTCAATAGCTCACAATATATCATTAGGAAGAACAGTTTTAGGGGTGATCATAGGATTAAGATAGTTTACTTCTTAAAAAGTAATAATAATACATATGATGTCAAATTATTCTCACAAAATCTCAAATTCTCTTGATGGTGTTGGGGGGAGGGGATGGTAGGGACGTAGCTTTTCGGTATATCTGAAGTTCAATTTAACCATTAAAATAGAATAACTGAATTGAACTCTGGAATTGATCGTATGCTACTGAATAGTTCATATATCTGAAAGAAAGTTGAATCTAATAAATTCAGTGATACGTTGTTTAAAAGAACCAATTTTTTGTATAGTTATATTTAGTTCACTAATCGTAAGTTGATCTGGATTAGATGTACGTCTTCTCAAAGTATCTAAGACTTCATTAAGTCAATTAATTTTTCCAGATAAAATTGGATGATTAGGCAATGTTCTAGTTTTATAAATTTCAAAAAGTAAATTTACTACGAAATGATTTATATCTCTTATTATATTTAATAATTCATATTCTTCATCACTTTTGTAGTTAACTAAGTTATCCATTATAATTCTACAATTTAAAGTAATTGCTATTAATTCAAAATGTAACCCCTGAATTCAAGCGGTTACTTCATCATGAATAAGTATTTCTAAAAACTTATCACCAAAACCTTTTATAGCTTTGACTGTTTCAAATAATCAATCTATTGTCTCTCTTAATGCAATATCCGGAAAAGTATCAGTTATTTTTCATTTATTCATATATTTTTGATTAAAAAACTTTTTTTATTCAAAAATTCAAAGAATTTAGACTTATTTTTTTACCCCCTTTTATAAAAATCCTAAAAAAGAGTTTTTAAATATATCGCACAACGTTTGCTTCTATGAGATGTTTTGCGAAGTATGAGCAAAATTTTGGTGAGGGGCGATCCGAGCCCCGAACCGTAATCCCTTGTTATACGCCCCGACGATTGGAAGGTGGAGAGCGCAGCGTGGCACGAAGCGTAGTGGAGTGAGTTCAAAAAATATTTTATTTTTGACTCATGATTCCATCACTATTGAACCCATTTTCTGGAGTACAAGTGTGGCACACTCCATAACAATCAACCCATTGATTTTTTATTTTATCAAAGACAATATTGTTGCCTTCGTTGCAATCAAGCCCTTCAGCGGAGTTCTTTGGTTGAGTGTAATCAACAGAATCATCGCATAATCCTTCGTTTTCACAATCATTTATTCCGTCATTATTTAAATCCCAAGACCAATGCATACTAGACTTGTTGGAGTTATCGATTTTATTGCCGTCCACATCATAGCCCGGCTTCCCAGATAAATAATTGAACTTATACATACCCGCGATAACAACGAGCAGAATAATCACAATACAAGTGATAGCGATGATCTTGAATGTTTTTTTCATATGGTTATTAGATTAATAATAAAATATTTTTTGAATTGCGTATAACGTTTTCGGGCTTTGCGTTGGTGGGCTTTTGAAACCGAAAACTGTCTGCCAGCACCAAAGTTTATTAATTGCTCAATTGTTTCTATTCGCACTGTCCGCCCACTAACGCAAAACCCGTGTTAGCAGTAGTTTATTCTGTCACCGCTGTGTGGATTTTACTGATTAACTTTTCTACTTCTTTTTTATATTCGTCTTCGCTCATTTTAGTCGGCTCAGGCCAAATTAGAGCAACAGTGTCAGCGAGAGAGGGAGAATAATCATAAACTTCTTCTTTTTTAATGTCATACCAAATCGGAATAACTATTCTTTCATTGAAGATCATTTCCCTTGTGAATATTGAGTTAAATTCCTTTTTTGTCCAGCCAGGGTTAGTGAGAAATTCCTTCGTAAGAATTAGAATACACTTTTTGGCATTCTTGATCCCATCTTCAATTGATTCCCTCAAGCTTTGTCCTACTTTTAAAGAATATTCATCATACCAAACTGAGCAGAGTCGGGAGCTTAATCCATTAGCAAGAGGTTTAGCGATTAATTCCTTGTTTCGAGAGTCGTGAGATATGAATGCTAAAGGTTTCTCATTTTTCATTCGCGTATTAATATATTCTGAACTTCTGACAGTTAAATAAATATTTTTTTCTTTGCAATAAGCATCCAGTCGGACGATTTCTTCTGGTGTCAGAGGCGTTTCAATGTAGAAGTATAGACGGTTTGAAAATACACTCTTATGTGTCCCTGCATGAACATCATTTTGATAACTACCAATACTCTCGACACCTTCAGCCTCCTTTTTATGGTCATCAAGTTTGTCAAGAATAGAACCCATTAATGATAACGTGTCTACTCTCTCTGGTATGTAAAAAGTAAATAGTCGGCAAGAACTGTTATGGTCTTGTTTAACTCGTCTTTTTATTATAACAGTTTCGGCTGAAATGATTTCTCTTGCCTCATTCAATTTCTGTATAGTAATTGTGCGGTCTGAGTCGAGACTCAAATCTTTAAAATCGTTATTAAAATATTCTAGTAGTGTCGGCATTTTAAATTACTGCTAACATGTAAATTAACGCAATTTTCTTGTTTTTTCCTTACTTTGCAATAAAATTCAGAAAATATCATAATAATGGAATTATGCGAATATATAAAACACAGTGAGAGGCATTTGACGCTTTTGCAGAATGGCTTCTCTTGAAAAGATATTCCTCAAAAACACGTAAAACTTATCTGTGAATTTTGAGGTTTTTTCTCTCCGATATCTGAAAAAGTATCTCACATATTACGAGAGATAATATAGAGCAATACTTCAGTACAAAGATAAAAAATGGAATGTCACAATCAGCACATAAGCAACTCACAGGGGCGCTCAAGCTTTTTTTCTATCGTTTTCTCGAAAGAGAGGATATCATCTGGAATGAGTTCTATCCAGAAAAAGGAGAGAGAAAACTCCCTAATATCCTCTCAAAAGGAGAAGTCAAAAAAATTCTCGAATCTACTGAAAATCTGAAACACAAAACCATACTTACCCTGATATATGCAGGATGACTCAGACTCTCTGAATGCGTGAATCTAAAAATCGAAGATATAGACTCGGAAAGAATGACTCTAAAAATCCGTCAAGCAAAAGGAAAAAAAGATCGATATGTCCCGCTTTCCCCGAATCTACTTGTACTCCTCAGAGAATACTATAAAGAATATTCTCCACAAAAATATGTATTCGAGTGACAATCAAGTAATACTTACTCAGAACGTAGTATACAGCAGATTATGAAACAATCTCTCGAAAAATCAGGACTACAAAAATCAGCAACCGTTCATACACTTCGCCATAGTTATGCGACGCATCTCCTCGAAGATGGTGTAGATATCCGTATTATCCAAGAATTTCTCGGGCATAGTCATATCCGAACAACTCAGATATATACACATATCTCTGAGCCAATACTCAGCAAGATAAAAAGTCCATTTGATTCTTTGTAGTACTAATCCTTGTCTTTCTCATAAAATCCATATAATCATTATATGAGAATTATTCTCAATATAAAACACTATGATACAACTCAAAAACATCTCAAAATCCTATACTTCTCGTGGAGAAGTGGTAGAGCTTTTTACTGACCTCTCATGGAAAGTCGATGAGGGGGCATGGGTCGCACTCATGGGTGCAAGTGGTGCGGGGAAGTCGACACTCCTCTCCATGATAGCAGGGATTATCACGCCTGATTCTGGCTCTATTCTCCTCTCGAATAATACAGATATCACGACGCTCACACTAGATAATCGGATAGTATTCCGAGGGCAGAATATCGCTTTTATATTTCAGGCATTTGAACTCATCCCGAATCTGACGGTGAGTGAGAATATCGACCTCGTTCTCGATATCTCACATGCTCCTCGCAGATATGAGACCGATGAGATACTAGAAAAAGTCGGACTTGCCGGCAAGGGAAAAAGATATCCAAGCGAGCTCTCTGGAGGCGAGCAACAGCGAGTCGCGATTGCCCGTGCTTTTGTCTCGCGTGTGCCATATCTCTTCGCTGATGAGCCAACGGGGAACCTCGATGAGCGCAATGCAGAACGCATCATGGAACTCATCCGAACCCTTCATGAGGAAACAGGGAATACTATCATCATGATTACCCACGATAAGTGAATCGCGAGTCATGCAGATAGTATCTATAGGCTC